>NZ_JBPZEY010000004.1:0-319204 GCF_052061695.1 Alkalicoccus luteus | reverse complement strand
AAGGCCGCTCGGATTTCTGCTATTTTTTTGTCTTTTTCTCATTTCATTCCAAAAAAAAGCGGTACCGGACATATCCGGCACCGCTTTTTGTTTCAAGAAGAGCTTTTTAGACAGCCCCTTCGTTTAATTATGATATTTTTCTTGCATAGCGGACGACAGGGAGCGTCGTAGAGCTTAAAATCCGGTCGACGAGTATATCGTGAAATAGCTCGCCTGTTCCGAAGCAGGAGGCGGCGGGGATGCCTGCTTCCTCAGCCTGGTGCTGAATTTTTTTGTACATCGTCCCGTCAAACAGGAAAAACGGCACCACGAGACAGCGGCCTTCATACGTCTCTTTCACCTTGGCAAGCACCGTTTTTAAGTCGGGCTCTGCCATCACCATATAAGCGGGTTCGACGCTCTCGCAGGCAGCGGTCTGAGCGAGGTCGTGGCAGAGGGAGGTGGTCATCGCTGCAGCCCCGGGATCGCTGCTTCCCTGGCTGACGACGATCAGCACGTCTTTTTCGGCTTCAGCTCCGTGCTCGCGTTCCCAGCTGCGGCGGCTGTCGTTCAGTGCATGCACAATAAGCGGATGACTGCCGAGGTGCTCACCGAAATGTAGCGTCATAGAAGGATAGCGTGCGGCCATTTTCTCCAGCTTTTCGGGGATATCCCGCTGGTAGTGGCCAGCCGGCGCGAGAATAAGCGGGATGACAGTAACGTCCAGAGCGCCTTTTTCATGGAGAGCGGTGATGCCTTCCTCGATCGATGGGGAGCTGAGCTCCAGATAACAAAGGGAAATAGTCATATGCGGGAGCGTCTGCTGCACACGTTCTGTCACGCTCTCACACGCGCTGATACTGTCCTGGTCGCTGCTGCCGTGTCCGATAAACAGAATGTGTTTCATGAGTAAATTCCCTCCATTGTAAGTAGTGGTGCCATGCTTTTCCGGAAGCGGCCGTTTCCTCGGCGAGTGAAATACCTTCCGAAATGCTGGCGGTGTGACCAAATAGAAACAGACGGACGCCAGCATTTAACATGACGATGTTCCAGGCATTCTGATCTTCTGGAGATGCTTTTTTGCCGAGCAGCACGCGCTGAATAAGCGCTGCCTGGCATTTCGGAGTTAAGTCCTCCAGCTTGCGCACCCGGTCTGAGCCGAGTCCGTAATCGGCAGGGTTAACATCAAAGGAAGTCGTCCGCTCTTCGGTAACGTGAAACAAAAAGCTTTTGCGGTGGACTGGAATGTCTTCTGATCCTTCCACCCCCTGCACCATGTAACTGTGCTGAAAAGCAAGGTTCCGCATCAGTCCGGAGTTCGTTTTCACCACTGTTCGGTGAAAAATACCGGTCAGCGTGGATGCAGCCTGAGGCGGGCTGAGCAGCTTTTCAATCGTATTTAAATAGGTACGGAATCCAAGTTCTTCCCGGAGCGGACGCAGCTTTGCGAGTGGCGGGCAAAGATCCTCGGTGCGGCCAAAGCCAATATTCAGCGTATCGAGCCCCTTGCCGAGCGCTTCAGGAGGCAGGAACGTTTCAATGCCGAGCTCCTGAAGCAGGTTTTCCAGCGAAGGGTTGTACTTTGGCGGAAGAGTCGGTGCACTGTGCAGGTATACAGGAATGCCTGCCGCACTCAGAATAATGGATACCGGGATGGTAGCGGCAAACTGCCGGCGGCCGTTATATGGTCCCGCAGAATCAATCATCCGGCTGCGAACGTCCTCGGATACGGGAACTTCTATCGTGTGACGCTTTAACACTGAAGCAAATCCGGCTGTTTCATCTGCACTTTCTTCCTTCAGCCGCTGGGACGTGAATAAGGCAGCGGTTTGTGCGGGTGTAGATTCACCGGAGACAATCCGCTCTGCGGCAAGCACCGACTCGTCAAAGCTAAGGTCCTGGGCTCTGCGTTTGCCGCGGGCTGTTTTTTTCAGCAGCTCCTGCATCAGGTAGCCTCCTCTTGCAGCTCGATCAGGACACGGCCGTCTTTCAAGTGCGTAGGAAATGTTTCCACGCAGCCTTCGTCCGGGTCCTGTACCTTGCCGTCTGTCACGCTGATTTTCCAGTTATGGAGTGGACAATAAACGTACTCCCCGCTGATGATCCCCTGCGAGAGGGGTCCTTTCTGATGTGGACATTCATTTTTAATCGTATAAAATTCGTCATCCCCGAGTCGAAAGACAGCGAGGGGGATTCCCTCGACGATCACTTCTTTACTGATTTTGATCGGGAACTCTTCCAAACTGCCTGCGTCAATGATCTTCGTTCGAACCGTTTCCTGCATGATACATCCTCCTTCTATGCTCACGTTGTGACGTGCTTGACGTCGAAATATTCCTGCTTGATCGTACCGCTGTTCACAATCTGCTCCCATGGCTCTTCCATTTGGGCAATCGTTCGCTCCATTCGTTCTGCGAGCGCTGCGCAGTTGGCATCATTGTCAACGAGCTGCTCCTGCACCCAATCAAGTCCGACTCGTTCGAGCCAGTGTGATGTGCGTTCCAAATATTTAGCGGTTTCCCGGTAAAGCTGCATGTAGGCTGCTGTCATATGAATCACGTCTTCATCAGTCGTCACGGTACAGAGGAGGTCACCCTGACGCAGATCGACACCGCCATTACCGCCGACATACATTTCCCAGGCACCCTGAAGACCGACGATGCCGATATCTTTAATACCTGATTCTGCACAGTTACGCGGGCAGGCAGAGACACCCATCTTCACTTTATGCGGAGTAGGCACACCCTGAAACTTCTTTTCAAGGTCAATACCCAATTGAATCGAGTCCTGAGTGCCAAATCGACAGAAGTCCTGGCCGACACATGTTTTGACCGTGCGTACTGCTTTTCCGTAAGCGTGCCCGGAAGGCATGCCGAGCTCTTCCCAAATCGACGGCAGGTCGGCTTTTTTAACACCAAGGAGATCGAGCCGCTGTCCGCCTGTTACTTTGACCATCCGTACGTTGTATTTGTCAGCGACATCCGCTATTTTGCGAAGCTCCTCTGGATTGGTCACGCCGCCGTACATGCGCGGCACAACGGAATACGTGCCGTCATTTTGAATATTGGCGTGCACTCGTTCATTGATAAAGCGGGAATTCGCATCATCCTCGGCTTCTTCCGGATTCACCATGTTAATGTAATAGTTAATCGCCGGCCTGCAGGAGGAGCAGCCCTCCGGTTCGGACCAGCCGAGAACATTCATGACTTCCCGCACGAGCGTCAGCTTTTTATCTCTGATCTCTGCGGTTACTTCTTCGTGAGAGAGCGTGGTACAGCCGCACATCGGTTCCTTCTGATCGGCTTCACGGAAAGCATCGCCAAGCGTCAGCTCCAGCAGTTCGGAAACGAGTGGCTTACACCCGCCACAAGAGCGCCCGGCGTTTGTGTGCTGGGTAACTTCCTGCAGAGAAGAGAGCTCCTTTTCCTGAATACTTGCGACAATGTCTCCTTTGCATACGCCGTTACAGCCGCAGATCGTTTCATCCTCTGCCATACTGACGACAGCACTTTCAGCTGATGCTTCCCGCTTTTCTGAAGGAAGGATCGCTGCTTTATCCATCTCGGAAATATCAGTTTGCTTTTTAATCATATCGAGCAGCCGTGGTGAATCGGACGTATCTCCAAACAAGACAGCACCGATCACGCTGCCGCCGCGGACGACGACCTTCTTATAGACTCCTTCAAACTCATCATGCACGCGGATCGCCTTCGTATCAGCACCGTCTGTAAATTCTCCAGCAGAAAAAACGTCTACGCCTGATACTTTAAGCTGCGTGTACATAAGCGAGCCTTCATAGGCGCTTTCTGCTGTTTCAGCCAAATGATCAGCGAGTACGGAACCTTGCTCATACAAGGGAGCGACCAGTCCGTAAACCGTTCCGCGGTGCTCGACACATTCACCAACAGCGTATACGTCGGGCACGTTCGTGCACATCTGATCATCGACTAAAATGGCCCGATCCGTTTCCAGACCTGAAGCAGCGGCAAGGGCGACGTTCGGCCGGATGCCGACAGCCATGACAACGAGATCGGTATCAAGGGAAGTGCCGTCTTTGAACAGCAGTCCGGAAACGCGATCTTCTCCTCGGATTTTGACAGTCTGCTTATTCATATGGAAGCGCATGCCCTGGCCTTCCAGTTCTTCCCGCAGCATCGCAGCTGCAGGCTCGTCCAGCTGGCGCTCCATGAGAAATTCCGGCAGGTGAATGACGTCGACTTCCATGTTCAGGTTGAGCAGCCCGCGTGCTGCTTCCAGTCCGAGCAGTCCGCCGCCGATCACCGCCGCGCGTTTATGGGTTTTAGAAGTCTCAATCATCGCTTCGCAATCTTTGATGTCACGAAAGGCAATCACACCTTCTTTATCCGCCCCGTCAATTGGCAGCATGAATGGATCAGAGCCTGTGGCGAAAATAAGCTTATCGTAAGCCGCTTCAGTTCCGAAGCTTCCATAAACGACCTTCTGTTCGGTATCGACCTGAACTGCTTCTTCTCCACAGTGAAGGTTACAGCCATTTTTTTCATACCAGTCATAGTCATTCAGAATGATATCTTCCACGCTGCTGTCTCCCTGCAGGACAGAGGAGAGTAAAATCCGGTTATAGTTCGGGTATGGTTCTTTTCCGAAAATCGTGACCTCAAATCTGTCCGGATCACGTTTGATGATTTCTTCCAGTGTGCGGATACCGGCCATGCCGTTTCCGATTAAGACGAGCTTTTCCATTACATAATTCCTCCCAGCAGTAATTAGTTATACGACTTTTTCAAACGGTGCAGCGGGTTTTTCAAACCAGGACAGCGAATCGTGAAGCGCAGCGACTTCGCCGATGACGACGAGTGCAGGAGCCTGTAAGTTTGCGGCTGCGGCGTCCTTGCTTCCACTTCCGAGTGTGGAACGGATCGTACGCTGATTCTTGGTGGTTCCTTGTTCAATAAAGGCGACCGGGGTATCGGCGCAGCGGCCTGCGTTGATCAGCTTCTCGGAAAAGACCGGCAGCTGCTTCACTCCCATGTATACAACGATCGTATCGGCTGCGTGTGCGAGTGCGTGCCATTGTACGTCGCTGTTATCTGAGCAGCAGTGACCAGTGACAAACGTAACAGATGAGCTGTATTCCCGGTGAGTCAGCGGAATGCCTGCGTAAGCAGCTGCGCCTGTACCAGCGGTGATGCCTGGTACAATTTCGAATGGGACACCGGCTGCGGCACAGGTTTCTGCTTCTTCGCCGACTCTGCCGAACATCGAGGGGTCCCCGCCTTTCAAGCGGACGACCGTTTTTCCTTCGCGTGCCTTTTCCACTAACAGAAGTTGAATTTCCTCCTGCTTCATTGCATGCAGACCGGACCATTTACCGCAGAAGATCCGTTCCGCGTGTTCGGGAGCTTCGTTTACCAGCTCGCGGCTGACCAGCCTGTCATAAACAATACAGTCGGCCTGCTCCAAAGCGCGCTTTCCTTTTACTGTAATGAGGTCGGGGTCTCCTGGACCGGCACCGACTAAATAGACTTTTCCGTTCATGGGAACGACTCCTTTGTCAATAAAATACGGCACCCGGCTCCGGGTGACTGATAGGCTTCATGATAAAATAGATGTATTTTTAATACTACTTTGTTGTAAGACTTTCTGACAGCATAATTTCAGAATATTCCATCGCATCATATACAGGCATATACAGTCGTTTTTTCACATGGAAGGCGTTTTCATCCATCATTTCCGCATAGATATCTGCCTGTAGCTGACCTGCATTATTTTTGTAGGTAATAAACGGAAAGAAGGAAGCAAGAGGATAAAAGATAGATAATATATGCATGTTTGAAGCCAGTGAAACACGTTGGGGGACAAGGGTTTATCCGGAAATTTAGATATCAGATAATTCAAAAAACATGTGATATTACCTGACACATGTGATGATATTCACAGCTTGGACTGCCACAATGCAGAGGACAAATTGATGAAGGAGTGTTGAAACGTGAAACTGTCGGATCTACGAAAAGGTGGTCATGCTCCGTCGCTGCTTTCTGCATTTTTATACTTTGATATCAGCTTTATGATTTGGGTGCTTTTAGGGGCGCTCGGGGTGTATATTACCGCTGACTTCAACTTATCGGCAGGCCAGATTGGATTTATAGTGGCAGTCCCGATTCTCGCCGGTTCGATTTTCAGAGTGGTTATCGGTATTCTGACCGATCGGTTTGGACCGAAGAAAACCTCGATCGGGGGCATGATCATTACGATGATCCCGCTTTTCTGGGGCTGGCAGTTCGGTGTGACGGTAGCAGAGCTTTACATGATTGGTATTTTGCTCGGGGTCGCTGGAGCTAGCTTCAGTGCTGCACTGCCAATGGCAAGCCGCTGGTATCCGCCGCATCTTCAAGGAGTGGCGATGGGCATCGCCGGAGCAGGGAACAGCGGTACACTGCTTGCTACACTATTTGGTCCAGGACTTGCGGAAGTGTTCGGCTGGAACGGTGTATTCGGGCTTGCCCTGATCCCGCTGACGCTTGTGCTCCTGACCTATATCTTTCTCGCTAAAGAACCGCCGAATCAGCCTGCTCCAAAGCCGGTAAAGGATTACTTTTCCGTACTGAAAGAAAAGGACGCCTGGTATTTCTGTATTTTGTACAGCGTAACGTTCGGAGGCTTTGTCGGGCTGGCAAGCTTTTTAAGCTACTTTTTCGCTTCTGAATATGCCGTGTCCGGCATTGTAGCCGGTTATCTTGTATCGGTAGTCATCGCTTCCGGCAGCTTTTTAAGACCAGTAGGAGGACTGATCGCAGATAAAATCGGCGGCGTCCGCTTACTGCAGTATTTGTTTATCGGCGTCGCTGTCTGTATGATGGGAACCGCCCTGCTGCCGCCTTTGGCAGTTGCCCTGCCACTGCTGTTTCTCGGTATGGGCTGTCTCGGGATGGGGAACGGTGCTGTGTTCCAGCTCGTTCCACAGCGTTTTCAGAAGGAGATTGGCATGGTTACCGGCATCGTCGGTGCTGCCGGAGGGGTAGGAGGCTTTTTCCTGCCCAACGTGCTCGGCATTCTTCGCGATGTAACTGGCACATACGGTTCAGGATTTATTGTGTTTTCCTTCGCCGCTGTATTTGCTCTCGGTCTGCTGACCTTTGCCCAGGCTGAATGGAAGCGGGAATGGAAGCTGTCGAGAAAATCTGTCAGAATTTAAGGGACGCAAAGCAGCCGCTGTTTCCGGTTCTCCGGAAACAGCGGCTTTTTTCTGCTGGAAAAGTCATTGTGATGTATAAACGTTGCATCTGGCTACATCTGCATACACTCACTCTCCGGAGGCACGGGCTCAGCTAATCGCTTCTTTCGTCAGAAGCGCTTGATCTTCGCCTCGTTCTGATCATCCCGTAGTGAAGGCCTTCTATGTCAGCAGCTGGCAGTATATTTTGAACGCCTGGTTATACCTGGCGCAAGGCTGATAAATACCGATTTGGATGCAGAAGCGAAAGCCTGGACTGGTTTGCGAAGGCTTTTTTCGAGAAAACGGAGTCCTAGTGAAGCCGCGCCATCCTGCGTTACGCTTTTCCCATCCTGCATGGGGACTGTCCGTAGCAATAGCTGAAGGCAAGCCTACGACAGGCTTCGTAAGCAGAAGGGAACTACACCCAAACGAAACAACATGCTACTTCTTGTACTTCATCTACAAGCAGCCGCTGTTTCCGGTTCTTCGACAACAGCTTTTTTTCTGTTGGACAAATCGAAGGGGGATAAGCAGCAAACGATGTGAAGAATGTATCTGTGCAAAGAGAACATCATGAGCTGAGCTAGGTAAGAGTGAAAAATGCTGCTGACAATCTGGAAAGAGAAGACCAGTGGAAGACAGCTTTCCAGTTCCTTTAGGCAGTCTGTTGTTCACATATCAGCGCCTATTCATATACGGATTAGGGAAGCGTAACTTCGGCAACGCACGAAAAGCACGAAAGAAGGGAGCTCCCTTTCTCTCGTGCAATCTGCTGCAACTGCTGAGTAACTGATTAAGATTCAGTCGTTTGCAGAGCAGGCTCGTGACGTTTGATCGAAACGGGTGTTGATTTGTAGCCGGGCATGCGTGAGACAGGGTCTAACTTTCCCGGTATCAGCATGTTGACGTTCTGGTGTTCCGCCCAGTGAAACGGGACAAAAACGGTGTCGCGGCGGATGTCGGCGGTAAGCTGTGCGCGGACCGTGATGGAGCCTGCGTCCGATATTACATCCACCAGATCTCCTTCTGCAATGCTGTAGGTGTCTGCAGTCGCCGGATGCAGCTCGATAAATGATTCATATAAACGGGCGGCAAGCTTCGTGCTGCGCCGTGTCTGGACTCCAGTCAAATAATGCGCCATCACGCGGCCGGTCGTGAGCAGGAGCGGATGCTTTTCTGTCGGTATAGAAGTCGATTGTACGGCTTTACTGTCAACAGCGGTTAACAGTGCACGTCCATCTGGCCTGCCGAAGCTGTTGGCAAACAGACGTGGTGTACCCGGGTGGTCCAGGTCCGGACAAGGCCAGAACAAACCCTCTTCACGACGGATCCGGTCGTACGTCATGCCGTAGTAGTCAGCTGCCCCGCCACGGCTTGCGTGCCGCAGTTCATTGAACACCTCTTCGGCTGAACGAAATGGAAAATGTTCGGCAGCACCGAGTGCTTCAGCCAGCTCGCAGATGATTTTCCAGTCCGGTTTTGTGCTGCCGGGTGGTTTTTTCGTCGCTTCTCTCAGTGTGACACGGCCCTCCAGGTTCGTCATCGTCCCTTCATCCTCGAGGTAAGAAGCAGCAGGTAAAATTAAATCGGCATACTGGGCTGATTCGGAAATAAACAGGTCGACTGCAACGAAAAAATCAAGCGTCTCCAGTGCCTCTTTAATAAACGAGGCGTTTGGATTGGAAACGACCGGATTGGAGCAGACTAGCAGCATGCCGCGAATGTCGCGCTCCTTTACTTTCTCCATCATTTCATACGCGGAGACGCCGCGGCCGGGCAGCTCTTCTTCCGGAACGCCCCAGAAGTCTGCAATATGCTGCCGGTCTTCCGGATTGTCGATCATCCGGTAGCCCGGCAGCTGATCGGCTTTCTGTCCGTGCTCCCGGCCGCCCTGTCCGTTTCCCTGACCGGTTACGGCGCCATATCCGCAGCCTTCCCGTCCGATTTTTCCGGTCAAAAGAACAAGGTTCAGCAGATTGCGTACCGCCATATGTCCGTCCGTTTGCTGTTCGACCCCTCTTGCTGTCAGTACCATACCGGTTTCAGCAGCAGCGAAAATACGCACGGCGTCGCTGATCTTCTGAACCTCAACCCCTGCATAGTCAGCTGCATCTTTTATGGAAATGCTCTGTAAATGGGGCTGCAGCTCCTGCCAGCCTTCTGTACGATCTTTCACAAACGATTCGTTCACAAGACCTTGCTGCATCAGGGAAGCAAGCATGGCATTCGTGAGAGCAGCGTCCCGCCCCGGGGTTACCTCCAGATGCAGATCGGCGATAGCGGCCGTTTCGGTTTTCCGAGGATCGATGACGATAATAAATGCACCGTTCGCTTTTGCTTCCTCCAAATAAGGCATCATCACCGGCTGACAGGACGCAATATTCGTTCCGGAAAGCAGTAGAACCTGTGCCTTAGGAATATCGGACAGTGCGTTCGTCAGTCCTCTGTCAATGCCAAGCACTGCCTTGCTTGCTGTCGCAGCAGAGGACATACAAAATCTTCCATTGTAATCGATATATTTAGTTTTCAAGGCAACCCGCGCCAGCTTTCCAAGCAAGTAGGATTCCTCGTTGGTAATGGAAGCACTCCCATACACACCGACACTGTCCGACCCATACTGCTGCTGCAACGACTGAAACTTCTCACGAACGAGTGCAAGCGCCTCTTCCCAGGAAACCTCTTTCCAGGAGCCATCGGCCTGTTTTTGAACTGGGTGCATAAGCCGATCCTCATGTACCGCATGGGCATAGGCATTCATCCCCTTCATGCAGAGGCGTCCTTTCGTAACGGGATTGTCGACGCCTTCTGTTTTATATTGTTTTCTCGTCACAAAAGACTGCTCGATTACCTTCTTTTTACACTGCATACTGCAAAAGGGACACTGGGTGTCGTACACTTTTTCAGATTCAGACTGTTTTTGTTTCTCGCGGTAATAATGGAGAAGAGAATGTTTCATACGGTGCTCCTTTCCAGATACTGCTGCGCTTCCTGCAGACGGCTGAGCAGGAGGCGGCAGTTTTCCTCATCAAGCAAAACTTCCCGGATGGGGACAAAGCCAATCCGCAAGGCCCAGCTGTCAATTGATTCTGTGTAATAGGCGCTCTCCCGGTAGTATTGGGCGAGTGAGCAGATAAACGTAAAAATATCGGTACCTGCTGTGTAAAACAGCTGTTTGTCGGTTGAGCCGAGATAAATATCCCATCCGGCATCGGAGTGCGCAATCGATATGTGCGCGGAAGGGGATAGCGGCCGGCTGCTGATTTCAATGCTGACGTCAGCGGGAGCCGGCACCCGGCCCAGATGCTGATCCAGACTGCCAGCGAGTGTCCGGGCCGTTGTATCGCTCGTCAAAACCGGTCTGAATCGGTTGTAGGAGACGGGTTCTGGAACCAGTCCAATACAGCGGATAAATGCGTCAGACTCTTCCCGGCGGATACCCGAGAATAAGAGCCGCTGTTCGTTCGTCAGCTGCATCGTCACATGTGGAAATTGACGGACTGCATGTTCAAACTGCTGCAGATGAGCCGGGGTCAGTGTTCCGCCAGGAAGCTGTGGCGTGACAGAGACGGTTTCATGCGCGTCCTCTTCCGTCAGGACGGAAGAGGACGCGAGACCGGTTTCCGGTTTAAACAGATGAAGCATGTAAGGGATGGCTCCGCGACAGAAGCTGCAGCCGGTGTTAGAAAACCCAAGTGCCTCCCTAACGGCCTCAGGCGTTTCGGCATTCATGGCTATGATAGCAGAGGCTACTGCGTCCGTACTTTGATCAGTGCAGTCACAGAAAGCATCGGAAGGCAGTTCATCTTGCAGTGCACCGCTTTTTAACAGCGTAATGAGCTCCGATACGAGAGGACGGCAGCCGCCGCAGGAGCTTGCCGCTCCTGTACATTCCTTCACTGCCTGCGGTGTATCTGCCGCGCTGCGGCTGAAGGCGGATGCAATGTCTCCGCAGCTGACGTTATTACAATGACAAACGGTGTCTGCTGGCTGCAGGGAAGAAGCTCCTCCTCCGGATTCAGCCGCAAGAATGCTGCGAGCCTCATCCGGGAGGATCAGCTTGCGGCTGCGAATCAACGAGAGAACGTCCTGCTGTCCGGCTTTATCACCATACAGAACCGCACCTTCAAGCCGGTCCCGGTTCAGAATCAGCTTCCGGTAAACGCCCATCGTGTCGTCCTGGTGAATCAGCACATGATCATCCTGACGTGCTTCGATCCTGCCTGCGGAAAAAACGTCAATGCCGGCAGCTTTCAGCTGCGTATACAGAATAGAGTCAATGTAGGATGATGATTCACCGCACAGGTTTGCAGCAAGCACTTCTGCTTGTTCATACGCAGGTTTGACAAGCCCGTACGTCATCCCGTCAATTTCAACACATTCTCCCACAGCAAAAATGTCAGCCGCACTTGTCTGCATCTCCCGGTTGACGACAATGCCGCGCCCGCACGCGATGCCGCTTGCGCTCGCTGCTGATGTATTCGGCCGTATGCCCACGGCCATGACGACGAGGTCTGCGGGAATGGAGCTGCCATCCTTAAAGTGAACTGCCTCAACGTCATTAGAACCGGTAAAAGCAGCTGTTTCGCACTGCAGGTGAAAGGTGATGCCAAGCTGCTCCAGCTCACGCTGAAGCAGTCCGGCAGCAAGCGGATCAAGCTGCCGCTCCATCACCGAGCCTGCAAGGTGTACCACGTGAACGTTCATGCCCTGATGAAGCAGCCCTCTTGCGGCTTCCAGACCGAGTAAACCGCCCCCTATCACTACTGCTTCTTTTGCAGAAGCGGCTCGCTTTATCATGTAGCGGCAGTCATCGATGGTCCGAAACGGAATAACAGAAGAGAAATCTGTTCCCGGAACTGGCAGAATAAACGGATCCGATCCTGTCGCCAGAACAGCTTTATCAAAGGACGCTGAGATGCCGGCGGCTGTAAAAAGCAGCTTTTTGTCCGGGTCGAGCCGGACGATTTCCTCCTGCTTATGAAAGTGAATGTGGTTTTCGTCATACCAGGCGTCTTCATGGATCATCATATCTTGTTCCTCTGCTGTGCCTTGAAGCAAAGAAGAAAGCATGATGCGGTTGTAATTGGCATAAGGTTCACGGCCGTACACGTGTATCTCAAAACGGTGCGGATCCCGTTCCAGTATGTTCTCAACCGTATGCATGCCTGCCATACCATTGCCGATGATGACTAACTTTTCTCGATTCATAGGTCCCTCCATTAATGACTAGCCGTTCTGCCAATGAGTATGCCAGAAAGCAGGAAGGAAGCGAGTGTCTCCGTCAGGTTATCTGACGCTGTTTTTTCAGAATATTCAATGAAGAAAGCGGTGGAAAGCCGTCAACTCCGGTTAAGAAAACGCCTTCAAAAAGCATATGTAAATAAGCTTCAGCCAGCCATGAAAGCTGAACTGAAGCTTGTGAAAAAATTAATAGCCAAACAGATCCGGATTCATTTTCCGGTGGACCGGTTCGATTCTGCGGATGATTTCATGCAGCACGTAGGACGCTACAGCAGGAGAAGCAGTGACACCGGGCGAATCGAGTCCTGCAAGATGTATCAGGCGCTGGTGTGTTTCCGACGGACGAATATAAAAGTCCGGATCTGTGATACTGGAGCGGATCCCTGCATACAAGCGTTCCGTCAGCTCATATGGAACACCAGCCGCAAGCTGATCAATTTCGGAACGGATCTGTTCCATCCCCTCTTTAGTCGGAAGAGCGTGCTGAAAGCTGTCCTGCTTTGTATCAGTCGGCCCGAGGCGGATCGTCCCATCCGGCTGAGGAATGATCAGCACCCCTTTCGTTTTGCTTGTCGGGGGCGGATAAATAATATGGTTTATATACCCGGACGCCTGTCTGCTAAGCACCATATACTCTCCGCGCCGCGGTACAGTCTGAAACGGAACATGGTCTTCAATCATGGCTGCAATTTCAGCAGAAGCAGCACCGGCGGCATTAATCACAAACCGGCTTTGAAAGATGCGGCCGGACGTCGTTTCCACCTCGAAGCCGCTTCCGGAGCTGCGCAGGTCGGCAACTTCCGTGCCGGTATGAATTTCGGCACCATTGCGCCGCGCATTTGCAGCGAGACGCTCAGTTAGCAGCGCGGTATCGGCACTCATCGCTTCCGGCATGTAAAGTCCACCCTTTAACTCGGGGTTAAGGTTTGGTTCCCGTTCCAGCATTGCTTCCCGGCTCAGCATGGTCAGCGTATGAATCGATTCTTTTTCACTCTGCTGCTTCAGAGCGGTTAGCGCTTCGATTTCGTCATCGGTTCGTGCGGTAACAATTGCACCGTTCTGAAACACAGGGACGTCAAAGCGGTCCGCCAGCGTCAGATGAATCCGGCTGCCGTGCCGTCCGAGTTCAGCTTTTAGTTTTCCTTTTGACGGGGGCATCATTGCAGGCGGATGAACGAGCGCGCTGTTGTGTGTCGACTGCACACCGGACAGCATCCGGCCCTTTTCCAGCAGAACCGTCCGTCCTTGGTAGTGAGAAAGCTCGCGGACGAGAGCCGAGCCGACGACTCCGCCGCCGATAATTAAAAAGTCAATCATCTGTCTCAGTCCTTTTCTAAAGGATCATTCGCAGCTTACACAGACAACGGTATATATGTATCATATAGCTGTTGAAACCGGGCGGACAACTGATCTGCCTGATATACTAAGCTTGGTATCAAAAGGCTCAGAGGACTGGAGCAGAGTGGAAAAGGTCGTTTATGGAATAGCGATTAGAAGAAGCTTTGGTAAAGGAAAATGTTTAGCGCGAAGAGCGTCAGAGTGGAAAAAAGAAACCCAGGCTGTTTGCGGAGAAGCGAAAAAACAGTTAAAGAGGTAAAGGTGAGTATCCGTTTCGAAGAAGTCAGCACTCTCCAAATTCGAATCAGAAGGACAAACGAGAATAGTTCACGCGGAACCTCGAATGATAAGGCGCTACAAGTAATGAAAAAACCGGCAGCCGGTTGTTAACGGCTGCCGGGAAAGGTACGACTTACGTAAAGTCTGTCTTCTTACAGATCACCAGACATTGTTACTCGCTTCGTTCGTCAAGTACGTTCTGCATGCGGTCTGGAAAGTCTGTGAAAAGCCCGGTTACACCCCAGTCGAGCAAACGGTGCATGTCTTCTTCTTCATTAATCGTGTACACATGAACCTCAAAGCCTTCATCACGGACTGTCTGAACGAACGTTTCATCAATGACTTCCGTGCCGTCATAGTACTCAAGGTGAGGCCCGATACCAATTGCATACTCGGCGATTTCAGCAAAGTCTTCTTCCGTCATTTCGTCCGGAGCTGGTGTGATATCCAGCCATTCTTCCAGCTCACCGGTTTCTTCATCCACTTCCCACCAGAGAAGCTGGACGAGGGGAATTGAATCATTCAAGTCATGGATCGTCTGAAGGCTGTCCTGATGGAAGGACTGGATTATAACGTTGCCCGCTTCATCGAAGCCGAATTCTTCAATCAGCTCGACCATTGGCTCTTCCATGTCTTCGTTCAAATACGTTGATTTCGTTTCCAGGTAGTAGTTTTCATCTTCGCCAAACTCCTCGAAGATCTCTTCCAGAGTCAGAATTTCGGCACCTTCAAAGCTTTCGTCAGCACGGTCCGTGTATTCTTCGTTGAACCAGGAGCCTGCATCGAGCTCTTTCAGTTCTTCTAATGTATGGTCGCCGATTTCACCTTCTCCGTCCGTCGTACGGTCAATTTCATCGTCATGAAATGCTACTAGTACGCCATCAGCCGTCATCTGAATATCAAGCTCCAGCCAATCTGCATCCATTTCAATGGCTTTTTCCAAAGCCGGCATCGTCTGTTCAGGAGCATGGCCGCTTGCGCCGCGGTGGGCGATTACATCTGCATCGCTTGCGTCTTCTTCGGAAGCCTCTTCATTGAGATCGGCTTCTTCCGGTTCCTCATTTTCATCTGCGGCCTCGTTAGTGTCTTCGGCTGCCTCATTTGGCTCTGTGTTATTGCTGTTGTCTGCTTCGTTGTCAGACTCCGCTCCGCATCCCGCGAGAAAAATCGCTGCTGCTGCGGTGAGGTAGTACTTCTTCATGATGATTCTCCTCTCTTTGATGGTTCACGTATTTGTGGGAGGGAAGTCCCGCAACGTAGTATAGCAGACTCAGAAGATCGTGCAACCGGAAGAGAATCCCAGTATGGCGTCTTAAAGCAGGTCATCCATGCCTTCCGGCGTTCCCAGATCACCTGCATCGTTCAAGTCATCGTAACGAATATGAATACGGAGAATAACTTCTTCGTTCGTTGAATGATTAGCGGCTTTTGCTTCGTAAAATACTTCTTCAAGCAGAGCTTCTTCGTTAAACAAGTAGCGGACATCATTTTCAACTGAAGCCGTGTCCACGCCGTAAAAATCAAGCTCAAACAAGCTGCGGAATGCATTGTAGATTTGAGAATCCTGACCGAAGTAGCTGATTTCCACCGTCTCTTCAGAGGGACTGACGGTAAACAGCCGTTCGTTTCGCTCTAAAATTTCCCACAGGTTGTCGTATTCGGTGTAGGAGAGTTCATCAGGGCCGTAACCGCTCAAGTCCTCCATCCAGCTGGCGCCGTCATGAAAGTAAACCTTGTTATCGACCGTATAGCTGTGATAGTAGCGTACACCCATGTCTTCAACTTCCACTAGAATATGAGGCGGATCTTCACGGACAATCGTGTTATACATGAGGAGGGTGTCCTGATCAACGGTGGCTCCATCCTGATTGACGATAATATCAAGGGCGGTTTCCGACGTGTAGGATTCGAGCGACTCATACGCTGCTTCCGCGTCTGACATGAAATCACTGTCTGCTGCATCCGTCTCATTTGTCACGCTGTCTGCCTCGTCTTCATTGACCTGGTCCGTATTTTCCTCGTCCTCCGGCTCTTCCTCAGCCTCCTGCTCGTTTGTTTCTTCCAGTACATCCTGTTCCTCTGCACCGGCATTATTCAGTTCATCGTCATTGGCACACCCCACTGCAGCAAGCAAACACCCTGTGAGCAACACTGCTTTTTTCATAAAGCCGCCTCCTCTTTTTTTGCATACTAACGAACGCCGGGATAAAAAAGCAACTGAAAACAGAAATAAACCGCTTTTGCAACGGAGGGCCTACGCCAACCCTTCCTTTATCCGGCAGCGCAGAGCTGTAAGCTGACGAATTTCATCAGGACCAGTCCGGCAGCAGCCGCCGATCAAGCCAGCGCCGTGATCGGCCCAGGTTTCAGCATGCGCCTGAAATGAATCGACGGAAGAGTCGCCGTGCCACTGATTAGTGGAAGCATCGTATATTTCGCCGGAATTTGGATAGACGATAACCGGCTTGTCGGTTTTACTGCTGAGGCGCTGCACGAGTTCCTCTGCATAGTGCAGCGGGGTACAGTTGATGCCGACAGCCGCAGCGACATCAGCATGATCGAGCATGGCTGCGCATGACTCAATCGGGGTACCGTCGCTGATATGTGCACCGTCTTTGCAGCTGAAGCTGAACCAGGCGCTGACACCGGGATATTCTGTGAGCAGGTCAACGAGTGCTTCGGCTTCCAAAAGCGAGGGGAGCGTTTCACAGGCAAAAAAATCGGCTCCTGCTTCGACGAGCAGCTCTACGCGCGGGCGGTGAAAAGCAATCAGCTCTTCTTTGGTGAGTGAATAACCGCCGCGATATTCAGAGCCATCTGCGAGGTAAGCACCATAGGGACCGATAGAGGCAGCAACAAACGGCTTCGGACGGTCCGTGCCGGAATAGGACTCCCAGAACGAATCACGGGCATTGACAGCAAGCGAAAATGTGAGTTGAATCAATGATTTTGCAGTTTCCGAAGAAAAACCGGCCTGCAAAAAGCCGTCAGGTACGGCCTGGTAGCTGGAGGTGATCGCACAGTCAGCGCCAGCTTCAAAGTATAGCTGGTGCACGCGTTTGATCCTGTCGGGGTCTTCTGCAAGTATCTTGGCCGACCAGAGCCGGTGATTCAAATCACACCCGGCTTTCTCCAGCTCTGTAGCCAGGGCTCCGTCTAAAATGACGAACCCGTTTTTTTGTATAATAGATTTGATCATCGTGATTCCCTCCAGATTTATTATCTGCTGATAATCATTCGCTAAAAACATTCAGATTCCTGCCTCGCAGGGAAGAAAGGAGCCTGTAATCATGATAAAAGGCATCAATCATCTTTGTTACTCTGTCCAGAACTTGCAAGTCTCCCTCGCGTTTTACAAAGCATTATTAGCTGCTGACGTGCACGCTGTCGGACGAACAACGGCTTATTTGACTGGAGGAGGTGTATGGATTGCACTGAATGAAGAAAAAACCGTCGACCGCGGCGGCCTACGCAGCTCCTACACGCACACTGCTTTTTCGGCGGACAATGAAGACCTCGCCGTCATCCGTGCGAGACTCAAGCAGATGGGCCAGAAGCCGCTGGAAGGACGCGTCAGATCCGAACGTGACAAAGCTTCTTTATACGTAGAAGATCCAGACGGACACAAGCTTGAGTTTCACACCGGCTCGCTGCAGGAACGTCTGGCCTATTATAAAGAGTCGAAGCCGCACATGACCTTTCCAGAGACAGAATCTGCCGTCCGCGTGGTGGAAGAGACAGAAAGCAGGGAAGCGTATATGGATGACCTGCTGATGGCTGATGAAAGCAGGGAAGCAGTGGAAGCGTATTTACATACGGGGACGCTGTTCCGACTGGACGTAGATGGTGATACTGCCGGTGTGCTGCTGCTCGTGCCATCAGCCGAAGAGTCGATGGAAATAGTAAACATGGCGCTTCGTCCGGCATATCGGGGGAAAGGCTTTGGACGGGAAACGCTTGAGCAGGCGGCCGCATATTGCAGCAGACTCGGCATCTCCCGACTGATCGTCGGCACTGCAAACTCCAGTATCGGCAACCTGGCTTTTTATCAACGGGCAGGCTTTCGGATGTATGATATCCGCCGGGCTTATTTTGACCATTACCCGGAGCCGTTTTACGAAAATGGAATCCGGGGGCGGGACATGGTGATGATGGAGCGCTTTCTGTAGCTGTTCAGACGGCTGTCAGCGCAGCGGCAGACTAGTCGTATCTTTAATCCGTCTCAGCGATAAACTTGTCTGTATTCTCGTGCCGCCCAGTTCATTAAGTCGTCTGACGAACGTTTCCAGTTCGCGCCGGTTGCGGATCACGACTTTCAGCAAATAGTCATATTCCCCCGTCAGGCAGCAGCATTCAAGTACTTCCGGCATTCGGGCCAGCTGGGTCTCCAACGCGGTCAATTCATCCGTCTGATGCAGGTTCGTGCTCATAAATACGAAGCAGAGCAGGTCATAGCCAAGCTTTTCAGCGTTCAGAATGATCGTAGAGCGCTCGATGATCTGTTCCTCCTCCAATTTGCGTACACGGCTTAACGCTGCCGGCGGTGACAAATTGATTCGTTTAGCAAGCTCTATATTACTGATGCGGGCATCCTTCTGCAAAATCTCCAATATGTGCAAGTCCGTCTGATCCATGGTACATTCCCCTTTCAAAACTTCATTCATCTGCCTCAATCAATTGATTGAACAGAATTATATTAAGTAAAATAATAAATTTATTGATAATTATATCGTAATTTATCTTAACGACAAAATTATTAATAAATAATGCTACGCTTGCAGCAGATGATTCAGAGAGGGGAATGGAGGATGAAGTACGTGCTGCTGCTCGTGTTTGCGAGCTTTTTCTGGGCGGGCAATTTTGTCATTGGCAAGGAACTGACCGCCTATGCATCTCCAGGAGCACTGACCCTGCTCCGTTATGCGCTTGCCGTGATGGTTTTGCTGCCGCTGGTCTGGTGGAAAGAGCGTCAGCTGCTGCCGCCGAAAGCAGCTCTCCTGCCGCTATTTCTAATGGGGGTAACGGGTGTCGTCCTGTTCAACCTGCTGCAGTTTTTAGCGCTCGCCAATACGACAGCCTCGAACGTGGGGGTGATATCCACGTTAAACACGTTTTCGATAGCCATTTGTGCGGTTTTACTGCTGAAGGAGCGCATTACTCTTATCCAGGCAGGCGCAATGATCGTTTCCTTTGCCGGTGCGTGTCTCGTGATAACAAGCGGGAGCGGAGGAGGCGTGCAGGGAGTGCAGAGCGGAGATTTGTGGATGCTCGCTGCCGTTGGCGTATTCGGGATTTATTCCATTTGCAGCCGCTGGGCGACTTCCTATGTAAGCCCGATGATGTCCGTTTTATACTCAGGGATCATCGGCGTGGGCATTCTGCTGCCGGTGGAAGGAGCTTCTTTCGCGATTCACGGCGCGGACAGTTATTTTGTCGGGGCGGTGCTTTATATCAGCCTGATCGCTACCATTTTATGCATGGTGTTCTGGGGAACCGGAGTGAAGCATCTGGGTGCTTCGACAGCAGGCTTGTTCATGAATTTAAATCCGGTCTTTACTGTCCTACTGGCCTTTATTCTGCTTGGTGAACAGCCGGCTTTGCTTCAGCTTGGCGGCACCGCCATTGTCATTGCAGGGTGTCTGTTGTATTCATATGCTTCCATGGAAAGAAAGCCGGTCACCGTACCGGTTTCGTCATCAAAACAGCCGGCAGCGGAATAAAAAGGTTGGAATCTGTTCTTAGTATCTAGTAATATGATCTGCAAGAAGTATTGTGCAGAGGTGAACGATATGAATGGGACGGATCTGGAAAACATCGTCTTTATCGGCAGAACGATGGAGGAATATAAGGCGTTTTTTCAGCTGGAGGAGAGGGATCTCCAGGGCAAAAGGATTCTCGACTGTCCGGCGGGAGCGTGCTCGTTTACAGCAGAGGCAGCAGCTGACGTCACGGCAGTGGACCTTGCCTATCGGTTTCCGGCTGGAGTGCTGTACGAAAAGGGATCTCAGGATATTGACCGTGCTGCAGCTTTGATCCAGGGAGCTTCGAATCAATACGTATGGAACTACATAAAAGATGCCTCTCAACTTAAACAGCGCAGGGAAAGAGCGCTGCGACTGTTCACGGAAGACTACGAGCGCCGTGCAGAGAGGTACGTCCAGGCTCGCCTGCCGGAGCTGCCGTTTGAGGACGATGCGTTTGACCTTGTCCTCTCCGCGCATTTTTTGTTCACCTACGCGGATCGTCTTGACTATTGCTTTCATGAGCAGGCTGTCCGGGAAATGCTGCGTGTGACAAGCTCGGAGCTGCGCATGTTTCCACTGCTCGATTACAAAGGACGCCGCAGCCGCTATGTGGATGATGTGAAACAGTTTGCGGAGCGGGAAGGATGGCTGGCTGAGGAAATCCCTGTATCGTATGAATTTCAAAAAGGAGCAAACGTGCTGCTGCGTATCAGAAAGAGGGAAGATACTTGTTAAGCAGTGATAGGTCACTGCTCTTCAAGTGTAAAAAAAGAAGCTTCCGGCAAAATTCCGGAAGCTTCTTTTCGTTTGACGGCAGTGAGGAAGCTGCTGTGGGTTTTTTAACAGAAGCGGAGCGCGGGTCGACTAAAGCACGTATAAGAAAATCGAATTGGCGCCCGAGTTTGCTTCTCCTTCGCTGGAGTTTACGTTACTGGAATCCAGATCTCGCTCTCATAATCCTCCTGATACGGGTCTCCCTCTGTGCTGTATACTTCCAGCTCAGGGCCGCCAGCGTGCTCGTACCCGGTAGCGGGAAACCACTCGGCAAAAATACGTTCCCATACCGGTGGCATAGCGTGCGGCATGGCACCTCGAACAGGGAAAACGGCCCACTGATGCGGAGGGATCTCCGCAACGGTCCAACTCGAATCCGGCTGATGTTCTCCTTCTACAGCGATCATATACGTGAGCTGATCACCTTCCGTATGCATGCAAATACCGAGCACTCCCAGTTCGCCGGCCAGATGATCGAATGTATCGATCCAGCCTTCATCGTGAGCTTCGCGCCAGAAAGCAGCAATATCGCGGTGATGCTGACCGTTCTGAAGCGAGGTGACAACTTTCTTTCCAGAAACCAGTTGTTTTTCGCGTTTGACAACTTTGTAATCCAATTCAACCGCTCCTTTCAATTGAAGATGAAAAGAAAGTTTTGGGTACGCCTTTAGTGGATGGGACTGAACGCGAACGCTGGACGGGGGAATGCCGTGCAGGGTTTTAAATGCTTTGGAAAACGACTCCGGTGTTTCATAGCCATAGTCCCACGACAGCTCTGTGATCGATCTGCTGCTTGCCTGCAGCTCCTGAGCTGCCAATGTCAGCCGGCGATTGCGAATATATTCCTGCAGCGTAAAGCCGGTGAGGATTTGAAACATTCGCTGATAATGAAACGAAGACAGACCGGCAGCTGCAGCAATATCCTCTGATTTGATTTTTCCGGGCAGCAGTTCCTCAATCAGATCAAGACTCTGCTGTATCGCTTTCAAGCCTTCCATGGAGACCCTCCTTTCTTTTCTAACCTTAGTGTACGGAAGCGGAACGAAAGCTGCCGGTCATGTTGTGCGCGTTTGGAACAGATAGTCTGATTACTGGGCGATTCGCTGCTCTTCGGGTTCGGATGCTGTAGTTGGAACAGCTCTCCCCGGCTTCAAAAAAAAGCTTAATACAAGAGCGATGGCTGCCATGATCAGACTGCCGATAAAGCCCCATTGAAATCCGTTCAACTCCGCCATAAGCGCGGGATCTGCCTGAGAGGCGGCCGGATTATACAGCTGGGTACCGATTCCGACAAACGTGATCAGCAGCGCTGTTCCGATGGAAGCAGAGATCTGCTGAAGTGTATTGGCCATCGCAGAGCCGTGAGCGTACCAGTGCTGCGGAATCTGATTAAGCGCAGCCGTCATAACCGGTATCAACGTCAGCGACAGACCGAACATACGGACGGCATACACGGTCGTTAAAAACGCAAAAGACATATCGAGTGACAGCTGGGTCAGCATGCCGGTCGTAATCACGACGATCACAAATCCTGGAATAGCGAGCCGCTTAGCTCCATATTTATCAAACAGCGCTCCGGCGATAGGAGACATGATACCGATCACGACAGCGCCTGGCAGCAGCATAAGACCAGATTGAAGCGGTGTGAAACCTAGTACATTCTGCACAAACAGGGGCAGCATCGTTTCGGCTCCGATCAGGGAGACCATCGACACGAGCGTAATCCCGATCGACAGCGTGAAAATTGGAAATTTAAAAATCCGGAATTCCAGAATCGGACGTGGGAGCTTGAACTGCCGGCGGACGAATAAACTAATAATCAATGCCCCAAGCAGGACGAGTCCAACGACGAGTGGACTTGTAAATCCTTCCTTTGAAGCGACCCCGAATCCGTATAGAAACGACCCGAAACCGGCTGAAGACAAGATAATGGAAAGCACGTCGAGCTTCGGCTTGGAGAGCTCTGTGACATTCCGCATAAAAAAGAACGCAAGCGTCATGGCAAGTGCGACGAGAGGCAGCACGGTAACAAACAGGGACCGCCAGCTAAAATACTCCAGAAGCACACCGGAGAGTGTCGGACCGATTGCCGGACCAAAGGCAATAACAATTCCGAGGAGCCCCATTGCTCTGCCGCGTCGCTCCGGCGGTATGAGAATCAGCAGAACCGTCATGAGCAGCGGCAGCATGATCCCTGATCCTGAAGCCTGGACAACGCGGCCGGCGAGCAGCATCGGAAAGGACCAGGATACGGCAGCCAGGAGCGTTCCGGCGCCGAACAGGCTGATGGCCGTTAAAAATAAATGCCGTGTTGAAAAGCGTTCAATTAAAAACGCGGAAATCGGAATCATGATCCCGTTGACCATGAGAAATACGGTAGTCAGCCACTGCACCTCTCCCTGCGTAATCGAAAACACCTGTTGAATGGTCGGCAGTGCCGTTGCGAGAAGTGTCTCGTTGGTGATTCCCATAAAAGCACCAAGCAGAAGAGCGGCTATCATCGCTTTCTTTTCCCGAGGGGATAAAGCATTAGTCATCAGCCTGCACTCCTTTCCAGCGCACCCACTGCAATTCCAGCTCACGGATGCCACTGTGCTTTTCGAGGGAGGCGGCCTTTTCCAGCAGTGTATCCACAACAATCCAGACCGGGGCGCCGTCTTGAAACTGACCGAGTATTTCATTTAACAGCTCCCGCGTTCGTTTTTCGCGGCAAAGCGTCAGCGCCCGCCCGCATGATTCGTGAAGCTCCTCCATTGTCACTTTTTCGGTCGACAAAGAAGGCCGATCCAAACCTGCGAGTGCTTCTGCAGCTGAAACGATAAACTCGCTGATATCGTGAGGAGAATATGCACGGTTATGCCAGAGCATTTGCTGCAGGTAGCTGTGCAAGATTCCGTCTGTCAGCATAGAGAGATCTTCCAGCTGAGATTCAATTGACGAACCGAAGGCGGCAAGCAGAGCTGACTGCCGCCATGTCAGAACTTGTGCGTGATGAGCTTGAAACGCCTCGGTAATGCCATGGTCGCCACCCAGCGGGTACGTGCTCATTAGTTCAAAAATGAAGGTTCGATGAGCAAGCGCATGATCAATTTCCCATTTAAGCCTGGCCTGAAGCAGAGCCCGGCCATTCTCTTTTTCTTCAGGAGAAGCAAATAACGTCTCGTAATAAAGATCGAGCACGGCAAGTACCAGTGCTTCTTTCGAATCGAAATGCTGATAAAACGATCCTTTTGACATGCCTGCTGCTTCGGTGATTTTTGCGATGGAAGCGTTACGGATGCCGGAGGATTGAAACAAATCAAGCGCAGCCTTCATCAGGCGCTGTTTTCTGGACATCTTTTTCCCTCCAACGAATGCGATTTGACTGTACGGTCATTAAAATGACCGTTTGACCATAATACTTTATCACAGCGCTCTCCACCGCAGCAACAAATAAACTCCAATTTTGGCAAAACGCTGCCGTACCCCTTTCACCCGGCTGGACGTATGATAGAGAAAAGAGGGAGGGAGCGGACATGAAAGCAGTACGAGTTACCGCTTACGGAGGCCCGGAAAACATTCGCATAACAGAGGAGAATGAGCCGGTTCCACAAGAGAATGAACTGCTGATCCGTGTGGAAGCAGCGGTTGTAACTCCGCCGGATTGTGCGTTCCGGGCAGGCAGACCGGCGGCGGTCCGTTTGTTTACAGGGATAAGGCGGCCGAAGCGTGTACCGGGAGATACGTTTGCCGGTGTCATCGTCAAGACAGGTGACAGGGTGAAGGAGTGGCGAAGCGGCATGCACGTATTTGGGTCATCCTCAACGCAGTTTGGTGCCCATGCAGAGTACATGGTGATTCGTGCAGACTCGGCGTGCGCCTTTATCCCCGAGGGCACGAGCTATGCAGAAGCTGCTTCGCTCAGCTACGGCGGACTGACGGCGCTTCCGTTTATCCGGGATCATGCGCAGGTGTCCCCGGGAAAGGCTGTCTGGATAAACGGTGCAGCCGGAGGAGTAGGTGTGTATGCAGTACAGTTTGCGCGTCTGTTCGGAGCGGACGTGACAGCGTCTGCTGCCGGAAGAAACAGCGTTTTTTTGCAAAATCTCGACGTCGATAACATTCATGATTACAGCTGCGGACCGGCTCCTGAAGGCATAGCATATGACATTATGTTTGATATTCCCGGAACCTATTCATTTTCTGAAGTGCGTCCGTTTTTGGCAAAGCAAGGCCGCTACATGACAGCTGATTTGAAGCTGAATGTTCTATACCGCATGCTGACCAGCCGCTTCCGCACCGGGCCTAAGGCTGTCTTTGCCGCTACAGGTCTTCGAAAGCCGGCCGACGTACAGCAGGACCTCCGCTATTTAGCGGAGCTTGTACGGGAAAAACGGATCCGGCCGGTGACCGACCGGATCTTTGGACTCTCAGAAGCTGCGGAGGCTCACCGATACGTGGAAACAGAGAAAAGACGGGGACCGGTCATTCTTGATGTCCGAGGAAATGCTGCGTTGACGCCAGCTTAATTAATCATGTGATACGAGAAAAAGAGCTGTCCCGAGTGGAAAAGGGGCAGCTGTTTTTTGTTGAGGTAAGCGTTCCGGCTGCATGAGCAGAGCACACTGCGTTAGCTCATAAAGGGAGAAGGTAGACGGCACTTCCTGCAATATGCGAAAAAATCTCTTGTAAATGTAACAAAACGAAACGTTACATGTTTTATTGTTACGAAAATATTACACAAAATATTCTGAAAACGATGCCATATCACCGTTTCAGTACTGCCATGAGCGCTTTAGACCGTCATCAAAAAGCGCTCTTTTTTTGTGTTTAATATTACAAAGTGTAACAGATCGTTTTAAGTTTATTGACATTTGGAGATAAAGGTACACTTTTTACCCGATATTGTGTACGATTAAACCCGTTGAGAGAAAACATTAGAGAGAAAAAAACATAAAAAAAACAAAACTAATTTATTTGAGAAAGTGGGAGAGAGAACTTATGAAAAAACTAGTAATGAGCCTCGCAGTAGCAGGAGCAATTTTCGCAGCACCAACCGTAACTGACGCAATGAGCATGGGAGATCGCGGCGGGGATGTCCGTGAGCTTCAGCAGACTCTGGCTGACGAAGGGTACAACAATGCATCAAACGTAGATGGCGTATTTGGTCCGCTGACGCTTGCAGCAGTACAGCGTTACCAGCTTTCAAACGGCATTTCCAGCCCGGCAGGCAACTTTTACGGGGTAGCTGGTCCTGCTACACAGTCTTCCCTGGGTCTTGCAGACGGAAGCAGTGCTTCTTCTTCAAGCAGCACGTCTTCTACAAGCAACACACAGGTTGCAGGCACAAGCTCTTCTAACAACGCAAGCGCGATGATTTCAACTGCACGTGGTCTGATCGGAAGCCCTTATGTCTGGGGAGGCATGAGCCCGTCCGGATTTGACTGCAGCGGATTCATCAACTACGTATTCAACCAGCACGGTGAAAGCCTGCCGCGTACAGTAGCTCAAATGTGGAGCGCGGGTACAGCTGTATCCAATCCGCAGCCGGGAGATATCGTATTCTTTGAAACTCGTACAGGTCCTTCCCACGCGGGAATCTACCTCGGAAACAACGAGTTCATTCACTCCGGAGCTTCTACAGGTGTAACGATTTCCAACCTGAGCAGCAACCCTTACTGGAGCAGCGCGTACATCGGAGCACGCAGCTTCTAATAAACACGTATGATTGTTTTACCAGCACGGTGCTACCTGCGGATATCGCAGCAGGCCGTGCTTCTTTTTTTCAACGAACACTTTCGTGTAGTAGAGCAGGAAAGAATTTCAAATCAACTACTACTTCCTTCCAACAATAGATGCTGAAAAAGGTGATGGAAGATGAAAAGACAGACATGGAAAATGACAGGAGCAGTCATTGCTGCAGCAAGTCTGCTCCTGATCGGAGGCGGGCAGGTGTCAGCGTATGGAGAGGCGCCCCGGATCGAAAGTGAATCCGCTTTTCTAATGAATGCCGGAACTGGAGAAGTACTTTATGAAAAGAACGCCTCCGAACGCATGTATCCTGCAAGCATCACGAAGATCGTCTCCGGTCTGCTGGCTGTGGAAGAAGCAGACTTATCTGAAACAGCGGTTGTCAGTGAGAACGCAGTGGAAACGGATGGGACGAGCGTTTTTCTGCTTGAAGATGAGGAAATGGAGCTTCGTCAGCTCGTTGAAGGGCTTGTCATTAATTCCGGAAACGATGCCGGGACGGTCATCGCGGAGCACCTTGCCGGAAGCGAAGAGGCCTTTGCCGAAGAAATGACAGACTTCGTTCGTGAAAAAGCAGGAGCGGTGAACACGCAGTTTCAAAACCCGCACGGTCTTTATCATCCGGAGCACTTTACAACGGCTGAGGATATGGCTGCGATTGCTCAATATGCGATGAAAAACGATGAGTTCATGGAAATCGCCGGCACGAGAGAGCTTGACTGGGAAGGAGAAGGATGGGAAACAACGATTTACAACCACCATCTTCTGCTAGGAAACTATGCCGGGGTAACTGGTTTGAAAAACGGGTTTGTTTCCCAGTCAGGGTTCACACTGGTGACGACGGCGGAACGGGATGGAACGAGCATCATCGCCGTAACTCTGAAAGCGCCGACGTCGGATATCATGTATCAGGATACAGAGGCACTGCTTGACTACGGTTTCCACCAGTCTAAAAAACGTGGCATCGGGCTGCTGCCACGCGCCTCTGCCGCGGAGCTGAATCAGCAGAAGCTTCCTTTAACCATTGCGATTGACGTCAGCGGCTATGGCAGCGTTCGTTTGAAAAAATGGAACGGGGATATCCTGCTCGAAGAAATGCTGCAGGATCCGCCTGAACAGCTTCGATAAATGAGGAAGGCCCGGATCAACTAATAAACCTGATCCGGGCCTTTGCTTGTGTTATGAAAGGGTTACGCGCTCTGTTCTTTGTAAATGGTCTCGAACGCAGGGCGATTTTCATAAAAGCTGTAAATCGCATCAGCAATGTTTTCAGGAGCGAAAAACGTTCCCTCCTTCACCATGCCAGCAATCGTAATCGTGCCAACGAACAGACCGTGCTCCTTCATTTCATCGTGCAGCGACCGGGTCAGGTTGCGCTGAGCTGCTTTGTTCAGCGATAAGGAAGCAAATGGAGCGTACGGCTCGAGGGAGAAGGCTCCACCGGTAACGAGAAAAGCAGCCTGGTCGGTGAAAAGCGGCCGCAGGTGCTGAAAAACGTGAAGCATGCCTCCGATGCTGACCTGCAGATCCTGCATCACAATCGATGTCGACAGCTGCGACGGAACTTCCGGCGTGCCGCCAACTGCATTAAACAGTACCGCTTCCACTTCCGTTTCCTGCTCCTTCAGCGTATCTGCAACCCGTTTGACTGCAGGTTCGCTTGCAGCATCCATCACCATGTGCGAGGCATCAATGCCCTTTTCCTGCAGATCACTGCTCAGCTGCTCAAGCCTTCCCCGGTTTCGTGCCGTCAGCATAACGTGAAAGCCTGCTTTCCCAAAACGCTCTGCTGTATGAAAACCGATACCGGTTCCTGCCCCGACAATCACGACTGTTTTCGTTCCCATAGCGAAGCTCCTCTCTTTATTATTTTCTTTACTGCTCTATACCCGTTTCAGCGGTCTTTAACGTGTCGGCCCAGGTGTTTAGCAGCATAATCTGCAAACGCTTCTGCGGCCGGGGACAGCTGGGAGCGGCGCATTCTGGACAGACCGATTGTGCGCGACGAGCCTGAAGGCTGAATGGGCACCTGTACGATTCGCAGTGTCCTGGCAGTCGGCTGCTTTGGAAGAATCGACACGCCAAGACCGGCTCCGACTAAACCTGCGGCAGTATCCGCTTCATCTCCCTCAAACGCAGGCGTAAGCGGCAGTCCTGCTTCACGAAACAGACGCTCTACGGACCGCCGCAGCGAATATCCTTCCTTTAAATGAATGAACGCTTCTTCCTGAATATCAGACAGGCGCAGATGAGTTTCAGAAGCCAGCGGGTGACCGTCCGGGAGCGTGATGTACAACTCTTCCTTCCATAAAGGCTGCCAGTCGACAGAAGACGGATTTTCAGGCTGGACGGTCAGACAAAGATCGAAAATGCCCTCTTCAAGCTGAGACAGCAAGGTGTGGGACGGCCCCTGGCCAAGCGCAAACGATACGTTCGGATATTTCTCCTTATAAACAGCAAGCAGCTCCGGCATGAGCCCGGTGCTGAGCGTGTGCAGGAAGCCGACAGAAATTCGGCCCATGTCCGGCGCCTGAAGCTCTTCGGCCTCCTGTTTTGCCGTGTCCAGTTCCTGTACAATCCGGCGGGTCCGGATTAAAAATTGCTTCCCAAAGCGGTTAAGATAGATCGAACGTCCGCGCCGGTCAAACAGCGGTGACCCAAGCTCGTCCTCGAGACGGGAAATGGCACGGCTCAGCGCCGGCTGGGTGACTGACAAAAACGCTGCCGCCTTCGTCAAATGCTCACGCTCTGCGGCTGCAATAAAATAGCGAAGCTGCATATCATCCAATACCATCAGCCTCCTTATGCAAATTAGACATGAATAACATGATTATCATGCATTATACAGCATGAATGTTGCATGCTACGATGGAAAAAGCAGGCAGGAGGGATGAACATGCCGAAAATTCGCAAGGGGACAACGACATTCACGAAAACAGCAGCCGCATTTTTTGCGGCTGGATTTAATACGTTTGCGATTTTATACTGTGTGCAGCCGCTGATGCCGGAGCTTTCTGCCGCGTTTGATGTCTCGCCGGCAGCAGCAAGCTGGACACTTTCCGGTACGACGATTGCGCTTGCTGCGGCGATGCTCGTATTTGGGACCATTTCAGAAGTGTACGGCCGAAAGCGGCTGATGGTGCTCACCATGTTTGCCGCATCGATTCTCTGCTTTTTAACTGCTTTTATGCCAGGCTACACGGAAATGGTCGCGATGCGGACGCTCACTGGCGTTGCGCTTGCCGGTCTTCCTGCTGTTGCGATGGCGTATTTAGGAGAAGAGATCGAACCAGGGAGCCTTGGAGCAGCGATGGGACTCTATATTAGCGGGAACGCAGCAGGAGCCGTGTTTGGGCGCGTTTTTTCCGGCGTTACCGGGGGGATGTTCGGCTGGGAAACAGCTGTTGCCGGCACAGGCCTGATCAGCATTGCAGCAGCTGTCGTGTTCTGGAAAAGCCTGCCGGAGTCGCAGCACTTCAAAGCAAAGCAGGCGGATCCGGCGGCACTGGGGAAGGGCATGCTGTATCACTTGCAGCAGCCTGCTATGATTTGTTTGTTTCTCATGGGCTTTATGCTGCTCGGGAGCAACACGGCACTGTTTACGTTCATTGGCTATGAGCTCATGCAGGAGCCTTACAGCATGTCTCAGACGCTGGTCGGCTGGCTGTTTCTCATTATGATCGTCGGGATGTTCAGCTCTGTACTCACAGGACGCCTGCTCGACCGTTTCGGCAGGCAGCAGGTTTTAATCGGAAATTTGCTGCTTGCAGCGGGCGGAACGGCGCTGACGCTTGTGCCCGATGCAGTCGTTAAAATAATCGGCATCGGTGTGTTTACGTTTGGCTTTTTTATCAGCCATTCGGTTGCGAGCGGCTGGGTCAGTCAGCTGGCAGCGACGAATAAATCACAGGCGTCTTCGATCTATCTCTTCCTGTATTACGGAGGATCGACAGCAGCAGGACCGCTCGGCGGCTTGATTTGGTCGGGAGGAGGCTGGCCGGGACTTGCGGGACTGACGCTCGCCTTTCTTCTGACAGCTGTGCTGCTGGCTCTGCTGCTGGTTCGGCTGACCTCTGTGAAAGAGGAAGTACGTGTGCCATCCAGAGCCTGATCAGTCGATCTTGCTGCGGTTCTCTACTATAATTAAGAGCGATGAAGAGAAGAGCAGGAGGTAGTTATGAAGCTTGTCAGACCGAAAGCATTTACGATGAAGGCAGGAAAGCGTGCCGTTTTGCTGCTGCACGGTTTTACCGGCAATCCGGCAGATGTGCGCCGGCTCGGAAGGCATCTGCACAAGGCCGGATACACGTGTCACGCGCCCATCTACCGCGGACACGGTATGCAGGCCGAGACGCTGATAGATACTAACCCCAATGACTGGTGGCAGGACGTTCTCCAAGGCTATGCCTGGCTGCAGGAGGAAGGATACGAGGAAATTGCCTGTGCAGGCGTATCGCTCGGCGGGTTGTTTACATTGCGGGCGGGAGCAGAGCTGGACGTGAAAGGACTCGTTTCGATGAGTGCACCGATTTTGGAAAAAAGCATGGACAGCCTCCGTCGCCGCGTTACTTCCTATGCAAACGAATATAATCGAGTTACCGGACTCGCTCAGGAAGAGGCAGAAGCAGCAGAGCAGCAGCTGAATCAGCATCCGATGCCTTTTCTGGAGCCGCTGCAGCAAATGATTACAGGGGTGAGAGAAGAACTCGGGGACATCGCAGCGCCGCTTTACGTGATTCAGGGTGAACGGGATGAGCGGCTATACTTGGAAAGTGCGCCGATTATCGAACGAGAAGCCGGATCCGCGCAAAAGAAGCTGTCCTTTTACAAAGATTCCGGTCATTTAATTACAGTCGGGCGCGAAAAAGAAGCACTGTTTCAGGACATCGAAGCATTTCTCGATACGCTGGACTGGAAAGAGCCTTTGGAATGAGAGATTCCAAAGGCTCTCTTTTTGAGTGGAGAGGGGGGAGGTAGAGAGTTGCTTTTGCTCGTCCTTATGTTGCTTTATTCGTTATAACGGGCTTTTAAGTAACGTAAGTTACATTCGAACGCTGCAACGTTGCTTTCCGGCGGTCTTGTGTGACCTTTGAACACCGTTGTATAAGCTATTTACCTCGCTAAGCAGCTTCTCAAGTCTTACTATCCTTAAGGAGTAAGAAAACTGCTGCATTGTCTAAGCTGCCAATACAAAAAGGATTTTTAATCCCTTATTTGGAAAAAAGAAGTTTATCATTTCCATATGAAAGGAAGTGAAAAGAGATGTCAGTTGTGCCACGGATATGATACATAAAAGGCTGGATTTGATGAAAAAAGCAGTTATTTGCATGAGCACTGCCGTCCTGTTCGCAGCCCCGGCAGCCGTGTCGGCCAATGGAGACGCAGCAAATATTCTGGCGCATTCCAACGACGCGATGGACAGCCTCGAGAGCTATTCCAGCACGATTGAGCTGGAGCAGACAATTACGGAAAATGGAGAGGGCTTTACGACAGAATCGATAATCGAGCAAGATATTATCGTCGATCCGTTTAAACTGCGTCAGGAAACGACTACCATCATACCAGAGCTTGGAGAAGAGGAAACGCTGCTGTCCTACTGGACGGATGAAGGCTTCTTCCAGGAAGATGGGGAAGGTGGCTGGATCCGTCTTGATGACGGCATGGATGATGCCATGATGGCACAAGATTCACTTGGCGATACAGAGGCATGGGCGGATGATTTCGATGTCTCCGAAGAAGACGGGTACTATGTGCTGACCTACACAGGGGATGCCGATGATCTCGACGATCTTGCGGAAGCGTTTGACGATATGAACGGGGATATGGAAGGCATGCCTGAAGAGATGGAAGCGATGATGGAGGTCGAGGACTTCTCCTATGAGCTTCATATCGATTCTGAAACCTATTATGTGACAGAAGCCTTGATCGACTTATCGCTGGACATGGACATCGACGGCATAACGGCGTCGATCGAACAGCTGATGACGATCTCCTTCCATAACTTCAATGGCGTCGAGGATTTCGACGTTCCTGAAGAAGCGCTTGCCGCTGAAGATCTGGAAGAAGTTTTAGAAGACGAGCTCGGCGATGAACTGCCAGCGACGGCAACCTCCTATCCACTTTGGATGGGCATCGGTATCGCACTTGCAGCAGCAGGGACCTTTTTCATTACCGGAAGAAGAGGCACCACGACATCCTAAATCAAGCAGGCCCCCGAATGGTGGATGAGAGTCCATCGTTCGGGGGTCTTTATCGTATCAGAGTAGTGTGCCGTATGGGAGCGATGGTAGTCAAAAAAGAGCCCTTGTGGTATAGAAAAGGTCATCTCACATTAGACATAGTACAGATAATAAATCGATTCATTCAAACTAATATTTGAATGAATCGATTTTTATGCTATACTTCATTCAAATGAATATTTGAATGGAATGGGGGCTTGTCATATGAAAGGAGAACAATGCAGTGTTTATATGGTGCACGAGCAAAAAGTCCAACGAGCTAAATCAGCTATACAGTCAAAACAAATCAAGGGAATGACATCTATTTTTAAGGCACTCGCAGATGAAACTCGACTGAAAATTGCTTTCGCTCTTTGGATGGAAGAAGAGCTCTGTGTTTGTGATGCAGCAGCGGTTATTGAATCCTCAACTGCTTCTGCCTCGCATCACCTTCGATTACTGCATCGACTTGGATTAACAAAGCAGCGCCGTGAAGGGAAACTTGTTTATTACTCGCTAGATGATGAGCATGTTCGTCAGCTTATCCTGATTGCTGCTGCACATCAGCAGGAAAGGAAGGGAGAGTTGTGAAAACGTACCAGATTGAGGGGCTGACCTGCGCCTCGTGTGCTGCTAGATTCGAGAAAAACGTAAAGAAAATTCCTAGTGTCACGAAAGCTGAGGTGTATTTCACCTCTTCTAAACTGCGTGTTGAAGGACCTGTATCTATAAAAGAGCTGGAGCGGGCAGGTGCATTTGAAAAGTTGACGTTGACGGAGGGGCGTCATGCACAGACAAAAAAAGCGTGGTGGTCTATCATGCGCACATGGACCACAATCGGTTCAGGCCTGCTGCTGGCAGCCGGGCTTTTTCTAATTGGCATCGGCGAACGGGATATGGCTCTCCCGCTATTTGCAGGTTCAATTCTCATCGGCGGTTCGTCGCTGCTTTGGCAAGGGCTGAAAAATTTGTTTTCGCTCACGTTTGATATGAAAACCTTGATGACGATTGCTGTAACAGGAGCTGCCTTAATCGGAGAGTGGGCCGAAGCGTCCGCCGTCGTTTTTTTATTCGCGATCAGTGAATGGCTAGAGTCCTATTCGATGGATCGGGCTAGATATTCATTGAAATCGCTGATCAGTCTGGCTCCAAAAGAGGCGGTAGTAGATCGATACGGCCATCCAGAAACAATTCCTGCCGAGGAGGTCCAAGTCGGAGACAGGCTGCTCGTTTATCCGGGAACGACGATAGCTGCCGATGGAAAAATAACTGCAGGATTTTCAACCATCAATCAATCTTCCGTTACTGGAGAATCGGTGCCGGTAGAAGCGAAACCCGGAGCTTGCGCACTTGCAGGTACGCTAAATGGAGAGGGGATGCTGGAGTTAACAGTCACTGAAACGCAGGAGGATTCGAGACTTGCCAAAATCATTCATCTAGTTGAACAAGCGCAGTCAGAAAAAGCACCTGCCCAGCAGTTTATTGATCGCTTTGCTGCTATTTATACTCCTGCTGTTGTCGTTTTAGCTGCTGCTGTTGCTGTACTGCCGCCGGTTGTAGTCGGAGGGGGATGGGAAGAATGGATATACCGCGCCTTAGCGCTGCTCGTGGTGGCCTGTCCATGTGCATTAGTACTTTCTACCCCCGTAGCAGTTGTCACAGCACTTGGGACGGCCGCGAAGAACGGGGTATTAATAAAAGGAGGTCGTTATTTGGAGCAGCTTGGATCTATCCAGGCTCTGGCCTTTGATAAAACGGGGACGTTAACAACTGGAAAGCTCTGTGTGACTGACTGTATCACATTTGGAAGAAAGGACTGGATGCTTGAGGCAGCAGCTTTGGAGCAATTCTCCAAGCATCCACTGGCTGGAGCTGTGGTCGACTATGCAGAACAGCAATTTGGGAAGATTGAAGCTTCCGTGACCGAGGTACAATCCAAAACAGGAAAAGGCCTTTCAGGTAATGTGAACGGAAGGCAGCTTTTCATCGGCAGTCCAGCATTTGTAGCCGGGCTTTCTTCTGGATGGAGGGCTGACATGGAACACCTCGTTCAAACATTTAGAGAAGAAGGAAAGACTGTGCTGGTATGCGGAGATCAAACGGGTGTCCTCGGCTTGTTTGCTTTAAAGGATAGAGTCAGAGCGGAGAGCAAGGAAATACTTTCAGACCTTAAACAAGTAGGACTAAAGCAGATGATTATGCTGACAGGCGATCATCCCCGTACTGCTAAGGCGCTGGCTGCTGAGCTTGGAGGTATAGAAGTGAAGGCTGGGCTGCTTCCGGAAGAAAAGCTGCAGCATATAAAAAAGCTGCAGCATAAGTATCATAAAGTTGGGATGGCCGGAGATGGTGTTAACGATGCGCCAGCTCTGGCAGCGGCTGATATAGGTATTGCAATGGGAGGAGCTGGAACCGACGCTGCTCTGGAAACAGCAGATGCAGCATTGATGTCGGATGATCTCCGACAGCTGCCGCATATCATACATTTAAGCCGGCAGACAATGAGGATTATCCGCCAGAATATATTCTTCTCGCTATTAATCAAGACAGCAGCTGTACTGCTGATTGTTGCAGGTATGCTGCCCCTCTGGCTCGCTGTTGCAGCTGACGTAGGGGCGACCCTTCTTGTCACTTTAAATGGGGTAAGGATCGCTGCTATTTTTCATAACAAGAAGCAGAAAGAGGAGGTTGGACCCGGGGCAGGAGTAAAGGAACAAATCATTTAGCAGTCAAATGTGCGCGGAAATACTCTCAGTTCCCGTAAAAATGCAAAAGGATATTTTACCGCTTCCGCCGGTACGTCAGTTCGACGAATTCATCAAACTGGCGGGTGCCTTCCAAAACCAGGTCATGCTCGTAATCACCTTCCGGAAACAGCCTGACGCCGCGGCCGATGAGCACGGGTGCGATTGCAATTTGAAAACGGTCAATCAGATCGGCTTCTAGCAGCTCACGAATCACCTCACCGCCGCCAACGATCCAGATCGGCTTTTCTGCCGAATTTTTCAGCTCCATTATGAGATCCGCGGGTGACTGCCGGGATACTTTCGCATCCGGGACGTTCTGAACCGTTCTGGAAAGGACCCAGCACGGCTTATCAGCGTAAGGAAACCCTTCTGTCATCTCCTGCTTGATCCATTCATAGGTGCGGCGGCCCATCACTACCGTTCCAATCGTTTCGTAAAACGCCTCATATCCCGTATCGCCGCCCTGCTCCTGACGAAACAGCCACTCGAGTGAATCTTCTTCTGATGCAATATAGCCGTCCAGGCTGACAGCGATAAATACATGGACCTCTGCGTACATGGAATCGCCTCCTTTTTCCTTCTATTATACGTGTTCTCAGCAGGAAAGTTGCCAGCGAATCTCGAAACAGTTCAGCAGACAGTGGAAGCGCATAGACACGGAAAAACGATGAGGAGGTACTAACATGCATCACTTAAAACACGAAGACTGGAAGGACACAAAAATGACGCTGCATCTGCTGTCGCAGATTCTCGGGAAAGTCCGTCTGGAAATGGCAGAGCAGCAGCCGCAGTGGGCGCACGTAACGCTGCCGCTGACGCCAGGCGGCTTTACAACGGGCAGGCTGTATCACAACGAAAGCTGTTTTTCGATTGAACTCAACGTTCTACAGCACAAAATCATCGTGACCTGCGAAGGAGAACGCGCGATCATTCCCCTGGAGGACGGGACGACCATTCAGTCCTATTACCGACAGCTTGCTGCCGCGCTGGAGCAGTTCGGCTGCCCTGTGTCCATCTTCACAAAGCCGCAGGAAATGACGTATGTCACCCCGTTTGAATCGTGTACCGATGTGTTTACGTATGATCCGGAGCTCGCTGTTGCCGGCTTTCGGCTGTTTCAGCACGCAGAGCGGGAACTGACTGCGTTTTTGGCCCCTCTTCGCACGAGAAAAGTCATGCCGGCGCTTTTCTGGGGCACGTTTGATGTGTCGGGCCTGATCGTCAGCGACCGTTACGAACCATTCCCTGAAGACAAAGTTATTGAAAAAGGCGCCTTCGATGAGCAGTTTGTTGAATTCGGGTTCTGGACAGGCGATGAGCAGGTGAACGAGCCAACCTATTTCGTGCTTCCGTATCCGTTTTTATTTCAGGAGCTGACATCCGGCACGCTGGAGCCGGAGGATGCCTGGTATGATGCTTCCTTGAGTGAAGCCTTTTACAGAGGCAGCGACGTCCAGACCTTTTTAACAAGCTCCTTTACGCTGCTGGCAGAGGAGCTTGGCTGGGAGAAAACCGATCACATTTTCCGTCCGCTATCGATGCCGCCCCAGAAAAATCGGCGCTGATGCCTGATGTCGGCGCAGCTTCCGCTGGATAGCAGGGTAGTACGGACGCAGGACGAGAACAGCAAGTCCGAAGGTAACAAGGAACAGCCCGGCCCAGGAAAGCGCCTGCAGCTGTTCACCGATAAAAAAGATGCCGAGCAGCGCGGCTGTCACCGGTTCCGCCAGTGAGAGTGTCACGGCGTTGGATGACGTGGTATGCAGTAAGCCGGTAACGAATAATGCGTAGGCGATGCCGGTAGCTGCGATGCCTAAATGAAGAGCCGTCAAGGATCCGGCAGCTGAAAGAATCCAGCTTGTATCGGTAAATACAAGAAGCGGTGCGAGTATCAGGCCGCTGAGGCTGAATACGACCGCGGCGGACGCAAGCGGCGGCTGTTCGTGCACGAGGCGTTCGCTCGCAATCGTATAGAGTGCAAAGGAGCAGCCGGCCCCGAGTGCAGTGAAGATGCCGGCAGGGTGAGCGGTGATTGCGGACTGATTGATCATAAGCAGCGTGCATCCGCTTCCAGAAAGGACGGTGGAAATCCACCAGACGGCTGTCGGACGGCGCTTGCGCCACTTCCACTCCATGAATCCGGCAAATATCGGGGCGCTGCCGATGGCAATGACCGAGCCAACCGCAATACCGGTCAGAGATACAGCGGAGAAGAAGAACGGCTGATAGCAAGCCATGGCAACGGCTGCAGTTAACACAGAAGGCATATGCCAGCCGGAAAGCCGGAATCCGCCTGCTGCGACTGCGATTATGATGAGAAACAATCCGCCGATCAACAGCCGAACGGCGCCGATCGAAAGAGGAGACGTGTTGTCCGGTCCTAAAAACTGAGCGGTTCCGGTCGTTCCCCACAGCAGGGCCGCGCTCAGAATGAGAAATGGTGCCAGTTTGACAAACATAAAACTCCCTCCTTTTCCTGTATACGTTCATCGTAGGAAAAAAAGGGAGCGGACGTTTACCTATTAGTCGGGTGATCTTTATCTATTGTCAGGCTTCGCCTGAACTGTCTCGGGGAAACGCCCGCGTTTGCCGTGAACCAGCGCGAGAACGAGGACAGGTTTTCAAAGCCTAGCTCAACCGCAATCGTCGTTGCTGAATACGAACTCCACGTCAGCAGCCGCCTTGCTTCTTCCATTCGAAGGCCGGTGATATAGGCGTACGGGGTCGTGCCGGTACGGCGGCGGAACCATTCAATGTAATGACTCGGATGGTAGTGCTCCAGCTGCGCGAGCTTTTCGACGGGAATTTTTTCACGGAAATGCTCGTGAATGTACTGGAGAGAAGGGGACGGCGCCGTCTGCAGCTGGGCCAAAATATATTTCGTCAATTCCGTAATCGTCCGGTTGTCCTGCCGGATCTCCTCCAGCAGCAGAAAACGCAGCGCCTTCCACTTTTCATCCAGCCATTCGTATGTGACTGCATCATAGCTCGGAGGCAGATAGCCGGGCGGGATGTCCAACGCCAGAAATTCGTTGTAAGAAGGAGAAAAATACGTATGCTTCCACTGCGGCGGAATATAAAAATACGATTCTTCACGTACAATCGACTCCTGATTGTTGATGTCAATATGCAGCGACCCTTCCAGCGGAAACAGCAGCTGTCCGTAAGCATGCTCGTGCGTCTGCACCCACGAAGAATATGTCCTCTTTTCACAAACGATCCGCTCCTGCATCTGCTCACCTCCTCTTGATCCATCAATTGGTAAAAAGATTACCACGTTCTGCGAAAAGAAGCTACTGTTTCATGGTTGACCTTGACGCAGCGTCATACGACAAACTGAAGAAAGAAGGGAGGGATACGACATGAGCTGGACGATTCAGCAGCTGGCCAAACTCTCAGGAGCCAGTCCGCGCGCACTGCGGTTTTATGAACAGAAAAGGCTTCTGACTCCGAAGCGGGGAGATAATGGATACCGTCAGTATGAAGAAACCGATCTGGCGCGGCTGCAGCGTATTTTGTTTTTCCGCGAGCTGGATCTGCCTTTAGCAGAAATAAGGGGTATTCTTGATCAGACAGAAGCCGAACAGCGGCAGGCTTTAACCGATCACATGAAGCGCCTGGAGGCTGAAAAGGAGCGTCTGGAAAACGTGCTCGAAACAATGCGGAACGAACTGGAGGGGAATGCTATGCGCGCAGAGGAACGGTTTGAAGGATTTAAAAGAATGAAAATGGCGGAGAACGAAGCGACGTACGGCGATGAAGTACGGGAAAAATATGGGGAAGCGGCAGTTGAGCAGGCGAACGAAGCATGGAAACAAATGAGTAAAGCAGATTATGAACAGATGCAGCAAACAGAAGAGGAGCTGTTCGCCATTCTAGCGAGAGAGGCGGCGAACGGAGACCCGGACTCAGAAGCAGGGAGGCAGGCAGCTATGCTGCACCGGAAATGGCTGATGTTCAGCTGGGAGACTTATTCGCCCGAGGCGCATGCTGGTATCGTGCGCATGTACACGGCTGATGAGCGTTTTCAAGCCTATTACGATGCCTGTGCAGCAGGCGCGGCTGTTTATCTGCGTGATGCCGTTTTAGCTTGGACGAATCAGCAGAAGAACAGAACCGAATAAGCGGAAAAGCCGGTTAAATGCCGGCTTTTTTGCTGGAGAAATTGATTACGGCGGCCGGAGGATAATAAGTTGAGGGTTGAGAATGAAAAGATTAAGGGGAAGAATGATAAAATATTCGCTATGACGAACGGAGAATGATAGCAAACATAAGTTTCAGCCTGAGAATAATAAGTTTGGGAGGAAGGATGATAAAGTTTAGCCTCAGGATGAAAAGTTGGAAGCTTCGGGCAATAACTTTTCATCAGAGGCAGCAGGAGGGCCAGGCTGCAGGCTCAAAAGTAAATGCTGCAACGAAAAAACTGCCCCGCGGCGACATCGCTGGACAGCTGTAAGTATGATTTCTGTTGGGGAGTAAGCAGGAAGTCAGATACGTTTTATTCCGGACGGGTGAAGGCGGTCCAGCAGTGTCCGCTGGAGAGACTGCTTTTCGCGGAAAACCTGATTGAGCCGGGACTCATTCTGTCGTACCTGAAGTCGGAGATCGGACAGTTCGTTAACGGAGCGCTGGGCGAGCTCGCGGGAACGATGAGCGCAACTTGTCATCATTACAGCGGAAATCTGCACCTTGTATTCCCGGATCCGGTCCTGAAGCTTTGTTGCTTCTTTTTCCAGCGTCTGCAGCTTTTGTTCCATGTTCATCCCTCCTAGTAAGATAATGTGGCGTTTGACCACATTTTTTCATATTTTAGTTTCTTTACCCCTTCGGACGGAAAGAAAAACCAAATAACCGGAAATAGGCACGAAGCGAGCCTGCAGCTATCGATGAAATACCTATAAAAAACAAGGGCTATAGAATCTTTTTTCAGAATAGATAGTTTATTCAGTGTACAAACAATGTAAGCGCTATTATAATAGAGGATAGTTAGAAAAGTATTTCTTTTCTACAAAAATACGGAATAAAGGGAGGAAATGGAATGCAGTCATTTTGGAAACGTACGGCAGCTGCCGGTCTGGCGGTATCACTGCTGGCAGGAGCAGCAGCAGGTTCAGCTGCGGCACAGGGAAAAGGACAGCAGGGACCACCGAAAGGCGGAATCTTCGGAGAAGGGGAGATGGGCAACGGTAACGTACAGCCTCACGCTTGGCAGGTGCAGTCAATGGCAGACAGATTCAGTGATTCCTTTCCGATCGGAGCAGCGGTGGAACCTTGGCAGCTGAACGGCAAGCAGGGGAAGATTCTGAAGCACCACTACAACAGCATTGTTGCTGAAAATGCGATGAAGCCGATTTCCCTTCAGCCGGAGGAGGGCGTCTGGGATTGGGAAGGTGCAGACCGGATCGCTGACTTTGCCAGAAAGCATGACATGGAGCTCCGCTTCCATACGCTCGTCTGGCACAATCAGGTACCGGACTGGTTCTTCCTGGATGAAGACGGCAGCCCGATGGTGGATGAAACCGATGAGGCGAAGCGGGCAGCAAACAAAGAGCTGCTGCTGGAGCGTCTCGACACACATATTGAAACCGTAGTAGATCGCTATAAAGATGTTGTCACCGCCTGGGATGTCGTAAATGAAGCAATTGATGACGGCGGCGGTCTGCGTGAAACCGCCTGGTATCAGATTACCGGCACGGACTACATCAAAACAGCATTTGAATCAGCGCGTGAGCATGCTGGAGATGATGCGATGCTTTACTTAAATGACTACAACACAGAAGTTCCTTCCAAGCGGGACGACCTGTATGATCTGGTTACGGATCTGCTGGAGGACGATGTGCCGGTGGACGGCATCGGTCACCAGGCACATATTCAAATTGGCTGGCCTTCGATTGAAGATACCAGGGACTCCTTCGAGCTCTTTACGGAACTGGGGCTCGACAATCAGGTGACAGAGCTCGACGTCAGCCTGTACGGATGGCCGCCGGATAACGCCTATGCAACGTATGACGAGATTCCGGACAGCCTTTACGACGAGCAGGCTGAACGCTTCGGAGAAATATTCTCCCTGTATGAAGAGCTCGACGCTGACATCAGCAGCGTGACGTTCTGGGGCATCGCCGATAACCACACATGGCTCGATGATCGTGCCGAGCAGTACAGCGGCACCGGCATCGACGCTCCATTCGTATTTGATGAAAACTACCGCGTTAAACCCGCCTTCTGGCGCATGATGGACGAACGGTAAACAAAACAGCTCTCTCCAGGCTGCTTCACCCCCCCTTTTGAGGCAGCCGGAGGGCTGTTTTTTTGTAGATCGGACCAGTTGCAAATGAGCATCCGCTATGGTAAAAAGAAGGAAATACGTAACGCACCGCTCTGGGGGAGCTGAACGCCGGCTGAGAGAGACGAGGTCTCGACCCTTAATTACCTGATCTAGTTCGTACTAGCGGAGGGAAGACGCGGCGTATAGAGAGAGTTCATTCTTCTCTTTTCATATGCCGAAACGCGCTTCTTTCCTGTTGGGAAGAAGTTTTTTTGTGCACCGGATCAGGTTCATAAAGCTCTCGGCAGCTGGTGATAAACGAATAAGGAGAGTGGTTGACATGAGATTCAGTGAAAGATTACACGAAAAGCTGCAGCCGATTTGGCGGGAAAACCACCAGCATCCGTTCGTGACAGAGATGGGAGAAGGGACGCTCGATCCAGAGAAATTCCGCTTTTTCATGGTACAGGACTATCTGTACTTAATTGAGTATGCCAAGCTGTTCGCGATTGGGGCGTCCAAGGCAACGAACGTGGAGACGATGGGACGATTTGCAAAGCTGCTCGATGTCACGATGAATGATGAAATGGAACTGCACCGCGAATACGCCAAGAAGTTCGGCATCACCGAGCAGGAGTTGGAGGAAGCATCGCCTTCACCGACGACGCTCGCCTATACGCACTATATGCTGCACGTCGGTCAAAACGGCTCGCTTAGTGATCTTGTCGCCGCCCTGCTTCCGTGCGCGTGGAGCTATTGGGAAATAGGGCGCGAACTGGCGGTTATACCAGGCGCTGCCGATCATCCGCTCTATGGAGAATGGATCCGTATGTACAGCTCAGAGGAGTTTGCACAAACCGCACAGTGGTGTATCGATCTTTTGGACGAGTTAACAGCGGACAGCTCCGAAGCCGAACTTCAGAAGCTGGAAACGATCTTTCTGAACACGACCCGGTTTGAGTATATGTTCTGGGATATGGCGTATCATCAGACGATGTGGCCGATGAAAGCCTGACGAACGAATGGTTATCCGGCGTGAGATGGACAGTCAATGGGGCGCGCGTGTATGATGCCTTCTGAAAGGAGGAATTTGATGCACCGTGTTCTCATTGCATTTATCGTGCTGCTTTTAATGGCGGTAATGATCAACGTCATTATCCCTCACACGGCGCTGCTGTTTTACAGTCCGGGCTTTTTTAACGGCATCGTGGAAGTGACGAAGCTGCTCATTCTGCTGTACATTTTGAAAATTGCCCTCGACGTCCGGGAACAGACGAGACATTCGTAAAAGGAGTACAACATACATACTGCTAGCCGCGGGATTGATCGTAGTCAAAAGCAGATGAAAAAGACCGGCTTGTTGAACTTATTCAACCGCCGGTTTCTTTATAGTAGAGGTGCACAGAGATCAATTATTCGGATTTTAACAGTTTGGCATTAATTGCAACGATTATAGTGCTGACTGACATTAACACAGCCCCCACCGCTGGAGTTAACAATATACCTGCTTGATAAAGTATGCCGGCAGCGAGAGGCAGGGCGATGATATTATATCCGGCTGCCCACCAAAGATTTTGAATCATTTTTCGGTAAGTAGAGCGGGAGAGTCTGATCAGCGCTGCAACGTCTAAAGGGTTGCTGCGGACAAGTACCACATCTGCTGATTCAACCGCGACATCTGTGCCTGCTCCAATGGCGATACCTAAATCAGCAACGGCTAGCGCAGGAGCATCGTTCACCCCGTCGCCTGTCATCGCGGTTTTCTTACCAGCTCTTTGAACTTGTTCCACAATTTCTGCTTTCTCATGAGGGAGAACTTCTGCATAGATCTGATCTAGTCCAAGTTCCTTGCCGACCCATTGAGCGACGGTTCGATTATCGCCTGTAACCATCATGGCTTCGATTCCCATTTGATGCAAGATCCGGACTGCTTCTTTGGAATCCTCGCGCACTTGATCAGCAAGTGCGATCATCCCGTATAACACATCATCAACAATGAGAAAAATGACCGTTTTCCCTTCAGAGGATAATTGCTGAAAAGTAGCCTCATGGAAAGAGACCTTATTTTCACGCATATAACCGGGGCTGACTGCAAGAACTTGTTTATCTTGAATCCGGCCGCTCAATCCTTTTCCCGTTAACGAATCGACCTCTTCAGGAGGGGAGTAATTGATTCCTTCTTCCTCCGCAGAACGCACAATTCCTTGGGCAATTGGATGAGCAGAGGAGGATTCCAGTGAGGATGCGTAATACAAAATAGTTTTTCTGTCCGCATGTTCTTCTATGACATCCGTAATTCCAAATTCACCTTTTGTTAACGTGCCGGTTTTATCGAATAGCACGGCATTCAGATATCTTGCTTCTTCAAAGCTGGTCCGATTGCGAATCAAAAGTCCTTTTTTAGCAGAGAGGGAGGTAGAAACCGCCGTTACAAGCGGGGCAGCAAGTCCCAATGCGTGCGGACATGCAATAACCATAACGGTTACCATTCGTTCTATCGCAAAGTTAGTCGAAAACCCGGCAGCAAGCCATCCAGACAAGGTTAGTACTCCGGCGATAACGGCGACATAAAAAAGAAATTTAGCCGCTCTGTTTGCCAGATCCTGTGTCCGGGACTTCGATTCCTGTGCTTCCTGGACTAATTTAATTACCTGGGACAAATAGCTTTCCTGGCCGGTTTTTTCAACGACCACAGTTAACGCACCTTCACTGTTAATCGAGCCTCCGATTAAAGAATCCCCAGCCTCTTTGTAAACAGGAACCGATTCACCAGTGACTGCTGATTCATCCACGTCAGATCTGCCTTGTGCAACGGTTCCATCTACCGGAACTTTTTCTCCAGGTTTTACAAGGACACGCTGACCCGGAGTGAGAGTAGAAGCTTTCACTTCGACGGTTGTCCCGTCTTCTTGTAATAAATGGGCGCTGGAAGGCATGAAACGGACGAGTTCCTCTAAATCGCTGGAGGCGCCGGCAATCGATTTCATTTCAATCCAATGGCCAAGCAGCATGATTACGATTAAGGTAGAGAGTTCCCAGTACATTTCATGTCCCGGAACGCCAAATACAACGGCTGTGCTGTAAAAATAGGCGACAGAAATGGCCAGGGAAATCAGCGTCATCATTCCTGGATTCCGATCACGCATTTCACTTACTATTCCTTTTAAGAACGGCCAGCCCCCGTAGAAGTACACAAAACTAGATAGAAGAAAAAGAATATACATATCAAACGGGAAGCGCCAGTTTTGCCCTAAAAACTCCTGAATCATTGGAGAAAGGGCAAGGATTGGTACCATAACTGCAGCTGAGACATAAAATCGATGTTTAAAATCGTTCAGATGATTTGCGTGATTTGCTGGCTGGTGGTTATGCTCGTGTCCCTGATGATGTTCCATCTGGATCCCTCCCTCTTTTCGTTCCATAATAAGATAAAAATGTGAGGAAAGTGTGTATATTCAGAAAGTTTAGTGTTGATCTTTTTATGGAAAATAAAAATAGGAATAAAGTAATTCGCTGACTCACATAAGGAGTTTCGATCCTTGTTAACAGTAAAATCGGAATGAGAGCGATCGTGTTTAATCTGTAACCAGTAAAAAACCGCCTTCCTGAAAAATCCGGAAGGCGGTTCATTTTTTTATTCAGTGGCTGTAGTGCGGCGTCGCATGAGCATCATGCCGCCGGCACCTGCTGCAAGCAGAGCCATCAGCGCGAGAGTCGGGTAGGAAGTAGCCGTTGCAGGCATTTCGTTTCCTTCATCGTCGTGATTGTTGTCATTATGGTTTGCGTTGTTATCCGCGTCGTTGTGATCGTTGTTGTTGTCATTGTTATGGTTTTCTTCGGCTTCTTCATTGTTGCCGTTGTTGTTCGTTCCTTCAGTTCCTTCGCCTTCGCCATTTCCATTTTCACCATTCTCGCCTGTCATAGCGGCGTCATGGTCAAGAAATGTTTGTTCGAGGCCGGCATCAAGCGTCAGGCTTTCACATGGAACGCCGTCACTGTCGCCGTCAAGGCCTTCCGGGTCATTCTCAGAGCTGTAGTCATGCGACTCCCAGAACTCCCAGACCTCTTGACCTGTTTCAAAATCCCCGCAGTTTACTGTACCTTCTTCGTGATCGGCGTGAGCCGCAGACATACCTCCAAAACCGATGAGAGCAGCGCTGGTGAACGTTACGAACCATTTCTTCATCACACATTCATCCTCCTTGTTTTGAAATATGTACCAGAGTACAAGGCTCATCATGGCATAATCGACCTAAAATTAGCAATAACATTCTAAAAATTCAAGTTAAGTTCCAGTACGATCCTACCGCTTGAAAGATGGTGCGAACGGGTACAGCACTGACAAACGGGAGTGGGAGGATACGCTTATGACAGTCATTCAACATTTGCTGGAAGAACCGCTCGTTCTTCTGTTTACGATATTATTTATCGGCTCTGTGCTCGGGAAAGCACATATAAAAGGAATTAGCCTGGGACTGAGCGCCGTTCTCTTTACGGCAATGTTTTTCGGTCACTATGGCTATCAAGTATCGGAAACCGTCCAAAACCTTGGGCTGACGTTGTTTATCGCAGCGGTCGGACTGCAGGCAGGCCCGCGATTTTTCCGTATGATGCGAACATCCGGGATGCAGTATGGACTGATCGGGATGCTGATTATCGTAGTTGCGGCCGCTGTAACGATGGCGGTAGCGGCGCTGTTTGATCTGCCGGAAGCGCTCGCCGTCGGCATGATGAGCGGAGCGCTCACCAGTACGCCGGGACTTGCTGCGGCGATCGACGCCACGGGTGATGGGGCAGCTTCGGTCGGCTACGGGATTGCGTACCCGGTAGGGGTGTTGGCGGTTGTCCTGTTCGTGCAGCTGTTTCCGAAGCTGTTTCGCATCAATTTGATGCAGGAGCTAGAGCAAAAGTCTGGCCCAAAACGGAGCAGACAGTCACCGGAAGTGATGATGATTGAGGTGACGAGTGAATCGGCGCACCGCAGAACGCTGAAAGAATTAAAAGCAGGGCGCGGTACGTCGGCCGTTGTCAGCCGGGTCATCCGCGGCACCCGGAACATTATCAGCCTGAGCGACACGGTGATTATGAAGGGGGACAAACTGGTAACGGTCGGATTAAAGGAGGATCTGGAGCGGGTCAGGGATGAACTCGGAAAAGAAAGCGACGATTCCTTTATCAGCGCCGACCGGGTTGAATTAAGAAAGGTAACAGTCGGAGCAGAGGATTTAATTGGCAAAAGCCTGCGTGAGCTCGGACTTCGCAGCCGCTACGGTGTGACTGTTACACGCGTAGAGCGAGGCGGCTTTGAATTTAATCAGCATCCGGGCTGGCGGCTGGAAGCAGGAGACGTGCTGACGGTAGTCAGCAGCGAGGACCGTGTGGAAGAAGTGGAGAAGCTGTTCAGCAGACGAAAGCTTCCTGTTACAAACGTGCACCTGCTCTCGCTCAGCCTGATTCTTTTATTAGGCGTGCTGGCAGGCATGATCGAACTGCCGCTTCCGGGAGAGCAGTCCGTGTCATTCGGAGCAGCCGGCGGCCCGCTGATCATTGCGTTAATCATTGGCCATTTCGGCAGGCTCGGGCCGATCCGCGCCCGCTTCTTTCAGCCGTCTAATCAGGTGATCCGGGATCTGGGACTAGTTCTGTTTTTAGCTGGTGCCGGAACGACAGCAGGGGAAGGGCTGGTCGATACGGTAGCAGAGCAGGGACTGACGGTTATTGCCGCAGGGGCACTCATTACGATTGTGCCGATGCTGATCGGCTTTTTCGTCGCCTGGCAGCTGCTGCGGATGAGCTCTGTGCACGCCCTCGGTTCCTTGTGCGGCGGCATGACTAGCACGCCCGGTCTCGGTGTGCTGAACAAACTTGTCTCAACCGATGACGCCGCGGTCGCCTATGCAGCAGCCTATCCGTTTGCGCTCGTTTTCGTTACGCTGACGTCCCAGCTGCTGCCGTTGTTTTTATAAATTGAATACGTCTTCCGCAAATAAAGAGCGCCTCCCGCAATGGAAGGCGCTCTTCGTCGTTTATTCGTCTGAAGAAAGAACTGGGTAGGTGAGAAGCGTTTCGTCATCAGCTGAGACGGTAACCGTTGTGATTGTCTCCGTACGGTCTTCGTCTTCACGCTGGCTGATGGTTTCTGTTTCCACCGTCAGGTCAATCGTAATCGTGCCGGCACTGTCCAACTCTTCAAGCGGCAACTCCTGCACCGATACTGCATGGGACACGCCTTCTGCGGTTACATCCAGCACCGCATCCGGATTCGCGTCGGCAAGTGCCTGAACGCCGGCTGTATCAAATGTGACAGAAGCCCCTTCTGAACCGAGACGTGTTTCTGCGGCCAGTCGGGAGACGGCAGAGCCTTCAGCGGCCCGTTCAAGCGCCTGAGCAGATACATTACCTTGAGGTTTGTTGGACTGAATCGCTGCGTCTGCTCCTTCCACCTCAACCTGAGCCGTCTGGCCACGGCCTGGATGCGATCGCTCGGATTCCGTTGTACCTGACTGATAAATGCTGTTCGCAAGCATGCGGTAGCTGTGCTCCGTATGAGCACGGAAAGCAAGCGAATTGGCAAACAGGGTAAAGGAGGTCTCGTCCGTTTCAGCAGTGAAGGACATATATTGCCCTTGTGCACGGTCGTTCCCAGGCCACCAGCCAGCCTGATAGAAATCATCTGAATCAGCGAAGGTAGCAAGCACATCCGCTTCCTCCGGCACATCGGTAATCCAGCTTCCTGTCGTCGTATACATCAGCTCTTCTGATTCATACCCTGCGTTGACCGGGTGATCCGCAAGCTCTGCCTCAAACAAGCCTTCGTGGTTGGCCTGCGTGAAGTCAAAGTTGAAGCCTGGGAGTCCGGCGTTGCTGCGGACGGAGTTCAGGGCGTTTACGCCAATACCGATAAAGGATTTCCCGGCTGCAAGCTCCGGATCGAAGCTGCCGGAATCACTCACGATAACATCCGCATCTTCGGCATCCGTCAGGTTAAAGCCAAGCTGCCGGAGTGAAAAGTCAAGCTGGTCAGAGCCCGTTGCAGCTACCTGCTGCTGGGAAAGCTCGATCATGCCGGCGTTGCGGCCGTTTCCGTAAGGTTCTGTGTTGAAATAATACTCGTCTGCAAATTCCCGCAGATCCGCTGTTTCAACAAGGTAATCTCCTTCAGAAGCATTGCCGCGGGAGTCTGTAAACATTTCAACTGTTTTTCCGTCTGCAAGCAGTTCGTTCACGATGCGCACCGCGTCATTCGTATTGTTGTGCAGGATCTGACGAGGCGGGTTGCCGGTGATGCTTCCGTTTGGTACGGCTACTTCTTCCACCTGCTCCGTCAGGCCGTCCAGTGCCCCTTCATCACGGACTTCCGTCATATCAAAGCCGCGCAGTGCCGGGAAGTTAATCACAATCGGATCGTACATCGCATTCCAGTCCGATACGTTGTCGCCTTCATAGAGCATGGCGTTGGCAAGGCCGCGCTTTGCCTGATTCATCGGTACGACAAACGAGCCTTCCGAATACGTCACGCCATCAATCTCGGTATCCACTGTCAGCTGTTCCACCTCAATGCTGTTACGGATCAAGTAGTCGGCCATGTTGTAAGCTTCCAGTACATTTTTCTGGGCACTTTCATCTGCCGGAATGACGTAGTAATCCGGGAAAAAGTTGTCGTTTCCATCACGTACACGTCCGATCGATTCACCGGCGGCGTTTACGAAATGTTCATCAACGGAGCGGTCATCTTCATTGTTCACTCCGCGCTCAAAGATAGAGAGCTGATCGGTATAGAGCTCATCCTTATTCTCCAGCACGTAATCGATAGCGCCAAGGCTGCTTCCGACCATCGCCCGGTAGGAATCCTGGCTCAGCGTCGGCGCTTCTACCGTATGGCTGTAGGCACCGTGCAGCATCCCGTACATCGCCGTGTAGGAAGGCGTCATATCATCCCAGCCATCCTCCCAGTCCAGCTTCGGGATGAAGTACGAGTCGAGATTGGAATTGCTGATTCCGCCGCGCCCAAGTGCATGCGCCTGCTCCAGCATGTTGTCGATTAAAAGGTCATATTCAAAGTTCGGATTGTGAGGCGGTGTCGCCGGCTCAATTAAAAATCCGTTAACATAGCCGTGAATATCAATAAAGGAAAGCGGAGTCCACTCGGAAACGAGCTCATTGACCGCTTGTGTTTCCACCTGTGTCTGATAGGCGTTGTCCCGGTTTAAGTCAAAGCCTTCCGCATTGCCACGGGTGTTATAGGCGCGGCCGTCCGGGTTGCTCGTAAACATATACAGCATAATGACGTCATCAAGCACTTCGTCGACATTCATTGTCACTTCGAACTCTTCCGTGTCGTCCGTGTTCATAAATGTGATGTCTTCTTCGAGCGCAAAATCGCGAAACAGCTCAATCTGCGCATCGACGCCCTCTACTTCATCCGGATGAATATTATTGAACCAGACTGGAACCTGGTAATCGCCGGCTTCTCCGGATGCGATCGCGTCCTTCAGCGCAGCCGGATCGTTCAGCGCCTGCGGCAAGGTTTCGTCGAAATAGCGGTCCACCGCTGCTTCGTCTCTCGCTACAACCGCAAAGTGAATGTCACGGCCTTCTACAGATTCTCCGACCTTTTCATACTGTACGTAGCGGCCGGAATCTGACGCCTGATTCAGTACATCATCAATGGCTGGCTTCAGCTCATCATAGAACAAGAACTCATCATAGACGTTGTAACGAAGCGTCGTTTCCGCGGAAGCGCCGCTCTGTGTGTCGGTCATCGTCAGTTCATAATCGTTTATGAACTGCTGATACTGCGTGCGGATGTTACGGGGTGCCAGGTTGTCTGTGCCGTAAAGCAGCCCGAACTCAATTTCAGCACGTACGAGTCCGTCCTCATCCAGATACGGCCCTTCTGTCACCTGGATAAACGAGCTGCCATTATACGATGTGCCGCCCGTATGTTGACGCCATTCCTCGAGCGCCCGTCCGCCGAACGTAAATTCCACGTTTTCGAGGTCAACGTCGCTGCCCAAATCAGCGCTGACTTCCACCGTTCTCTCTTCGGTCAGTGACACGGTATCGATGTTCGTCTGCAGTTCTGTATCGGCACTGGCCTCATCCTGCTGGGCAAAAAAGATAGAGCCAAGCAATAGAACAGAAAGCAGTCCTGCTGTTTTCCTCATTATGTATTCCTCCCCATTTTCAGTTGAAAAACGTCTTTTTACCTTATCAAATATTGTTAGTCATTAGACTGAATAATCAAAAAAACGTTTTAATTCCTAGAACGAGATATATTTCGACAGGCGAAAAGTACCTGAGACCTATGTAAGAACCAGGATGAAAGTATGTATCCTGTCAGATGATCTTCTAAGACCTGTTAGCAAAACGAATCATAAAGGGAAGTTGGGTCACCATAGGAAAACGTCTGCAGGACTGTTTTTACTTCTCAAAAAGCGGGGATACTCAGAGCAGGAGGGATGCCCTTATGCGAATACCGAAATCGCTTGCTGAAGAAGTGATTGCTGCCAGCCGTGACTTTCCGCTGGAAGGCTTCGTCTATGGAAATGGACCTGTAAAGCCGGCGATGATGCTCGTCGGGGAAGCACCCGGCGAAACGGAAATTCATAACGGTGTTCCGTTCAGCGGACGAGCAGGCAAAGAGCTGATGGCCTTTCTGGAAGGCCTCGGACTTTCACGTGAAGAAGTATATATCACCAGTGCGGTCCGCAGCCGGCCTTACCGCTGGGGGAAGCGGAACAATCGGGATGGAACGGTGACTGAGCGAAAGTACAATCGTCCACCGACCCAAAAAGAAATAACAGCTCATGCACCGATTCTCGATTATGAGCTCAGCCACGTTCAGGCTCCAGTGATTGTGACACTCGGCAACATTGGCCTGCGACGGCTGGCAGGAACGGACTATAAAGTAGGCGACTGCCACGGCCGGTTTATCCGATCGCCGGTACGCCGCCTTCAAGACGGTGCGTTTGTCTGGTCGGATCGCGATTACCTGCTGTTTCCGACCTTTCACCCGGCTGCCATCTTTTACAACCGCAGCCTGCAGGAGAAAATCGCCGAAGACCAAGAAAAGCTGCGTCATTTTCTGAAAACCGGAGTATCATCGTGAAGCCGTAGGAGGGCTGCCTGCGGCTTTTTTTGCGGTGTGAAGCGGATGTGCAGCACCGCTTTAAAGCCTAAGATTTAACATCCATTTATTGGATGTGTGCAGGTGCTTTCTTAGCTGCGTCATACGTCATCTTTACAAATACTTACAAACAAGCTTGTCTTTTTTCGAGTGGCGAATAATATAAAGAGGAGCCGACTTTTCGGAAAATTATGTGAAATGACGGCCGCTCACCGCCGCGGTGAAAAAAACTGCATAAGGAGTGTTTGGATGAAGCGTTTTATCTGGTTGTTTGCTGCTTTAATGATGATCACGGGGGGACTGTTTGCTTCCGCTGTGTCAGCAGGGGAGCAGGACAAAGAAGACTATCTGGTGATGTTTTCCGGCAATGCTGAAAAAGGACTGCTGAATGCATTCGGTGTAGAGGATGAAGATGTTCTCTATGAATTTGAACTGCTGCCGGTTTATCAGCTTTCCTTAACAGAAGGACAAGCAAAAGGACTATCTAACCATCCGCATGTAGAATATGTAGAAGAAGATGCAGAAGTGCAGGCAATGCAGACCGTTCCTTATGGCGTATCCCAAGTACAAGCTCCGGACGTACACCGTTTTGGCTATTTTGGACAGGGAGTTCGCGTGGCGATTCTCGATACTGGTATTGATGCAAACCATCAGGATTTGAACGTGTACGGCGGTCATTCCGTATTCTCAAGCTGGCCCGACAGCAATCCTTACATTGATAACGACGGCCACGGCACGCACGTAGCTGGTACAGTGGCAGCACTGAATAACAGCGTCGGTGTTCTCGGCGTAGCACCTCAGGCACGACTCTACGCGGTCAAAGTTCTTGACCAGAACGGAAGCGGCTCCAATGCCGGAATCGCGCAAGGCATTGAGTGGTCCATTTTGAACAATATGGACATTGTGAATATGTCTCTCGGCGGTCCGACAGATTCCTCTATTCTGCGCGCATACTCGGACTATGCCTACAATCAGGGACTGCTGCTCATCGCTGCGGCAGGTAACAGCGGCAATGCATCCGGCACAGGCGACTCTGTCGGTTACCCGGCTAAATATGATTCTGTCATGGCGGTCGGCGCTGTTGATGCAAACAACAACCGTGCGTCTTTCTCCAGCACAGGTCCGGCTGTTGAAATCGCAGCACCTGGCGTCAGCATTCAGAGCACGTATCCAAACAACGGCTACCGCAGCCTCAACGGAACGTCGATGGCAGCTCCGCACGTAGCCGGTGTTGCAGCCCTGCTGATGCACTACCGTCCAAACTACTCTGCCCAGCAGGTACGAAGCGTGCTGAACAACTCCGCACAGCCGCTTGGCAACTCCAACCACTTTGGAAACGGACTTGTCGGCGCCTACCGCGCATTTGTTTATTAGGATCCAATTATAATGAAAAGAAAGCTCCCGGATGTGAGATCCTGGGAGCTTTCTTCGTTTTGGCGAGGGCAAGGCGGAGCAAAGGCTAAACGGTCAGGGCATGCATAAGTTTTGGCTGGGCTCAAACCTTTCATTTGCCGGCCGTAATTTATCGAACAATGCTCGAATCTTTTCATTCGGCGACTCAAACTTATCAAGCTCGCGCGTCAACTTATTATTGTTATTACCATGCGTTCGACATAGCGAAAAAGTTTTCATTTCGCCTATGAAAGTTTTCATTCTGCACCCGCAACTTGTCAAACGCTGCCACTAATCAAAGAAGCCCCCGTCCGCAATCGTCTCCCACTTACACGCCGCTGGTCCGACTTGTGAGAGTTTCCCGGACGGTTTCTGCTGCCTGCTGCATGTTGCGAAGGGCAGCTTCGACTTCGGTCTCATTACGGGTTTTCAAGCCGCAGTCCGGATTCACCCAAAACTGGGAGGCAGGCAGGACGCTCAGGCAGCGCTCGATCATGTCGGTCATTTCTCGAACCGGGGGAATACGTGGGCTGTGAATATCATAAACGCCGAGTCCGATGCCCTTGTCGTACGTGCTGTCCTCGAACGCCTGAATCAGGCCGCCGTGGCTTCTCGATGTTTCAATGGAAATGACGTCGGCGTCCATGGCACTGATTGCATCAATCATATCGTGAAAGTCGCTGTAGCACATGTGCGTATGGATCTGGGTTTCCGGCTGCGCAACAGCGGACGCTGCGCGAAACGAGTTGACAGCCCAGTCCAGGTAATGGGCGCGTTTCTCCCGTTTCAGTGGAAAGCCTTCCCGAAGAGCCGGTTCATCTATCTGGATCATACCAATGCCTGCTTCTTCAAGGGCTTCAACTTCTTGCTGCAACGCTTCCGCAAGCTGATAGGCCGTCACCGATTTAGGCACATCGCTCCGTTCAAATGACCACTTTAAAATAGTTACGGGCCCGGTGAGCATGCCTTTTACCGGGCGATCCGTCAGAGATTGAGCATAGGCGGTTTCAGAGACGGTCATCGAACCTGGAGCAGAAACAGTCCCGTAAATGAGCGGCGGCTTGACGCAGCGGGAGCCGTACGACTGGACCCAGCCGTTTTGTGTGACGGCCATACCGTCCAGCTTTTCCCCGAAAAATTCTACCATGTCGTTGCGTTCAAATTCACCGTGCACGAGGACATCGAGCCCGATATCTTCCTGAAGCTTAATCCAGCGCTGCATTTTTTCTTCCACCATTGCACGGTAGCGTTTAGCGGAAAGTTCTCCGCGCCGATAGGCGGTTCTTGCTTTTCGCATATCGGTCGTCTGAGGGAGGCTGCCGATCGTTGTCGTCGGCAGAAGCGGGAGCTGCCAACGGGCCTGCTGCAGCTCAGCGCGGCGTGAGAAAACAGGCTCTCTCATCGCGAGCTTTTCACTGCTGCTGTCTCCTGCTGCCGGATAGCGTTTTCGGAACCGGGAAAGAGACGCCTGATGACCGTCCAGCGTGTTCTCCGGAGAGCCCGTGCAGACCTGCTTCAGCAGCTGGAGCTCCTGCAGCTTTTCGTCAGCGAAAGCCATGCCCTGCTTCAAGTCCTCGACGAAGCGTTCCTCCTGCTTAAGGGAAACCGGTACGTGCAGGAGGCTGCAGCTTGTCTGCAGGATTAATGGGTTTTCCGGACAGAGCACTTCAACGCGTCGAACGAGCTTCTGTGCTTCGTGGAGGTCGCTTTTCCAGACGTTACGGCCATCAATCACGCCGATGGCGAGCGCCGCATTCTGGTGAGGCGGATGCTGCCGCAGCTGCTGGAGCGTATCGCCGTCGTCATACATCAGATCGAGTCCGAAGGCGTGAAACGGAAGAGTGGCGAATAAATCCCAGTGCGTCAGCGATTCAAAATACGTCTGCAGCTGCAGCGGTGCCTTCGGGACCAAGTCAAGCAGCTGCTGGAGCCACTTAGCGGCCTGCCCGGCTTCTTCATGGGTCAGGGACGTGACGAGAGCAGGCTCATCAAGCTGAATGAGTGGAGCGCCTGCCTCGTGCAGTTCGCCAATCACTTTTGCATACAGCGAAAGCAGGACAGACATGCAGCTGTCGCGGTGCTCCGCTTCCAGTCCTTTCGCAAGCGTCATAAACGTATAGGGTCCGACGAGCACCGGCTTTGTCTTTATGCCCGCGGCTTCCGCCTCCCGATACTGTTCAAGCGGATAGTTTCGCGTAACGTCAGGCACCCAGCTGTCTTCCAGCTCAGGCACAATATAGTGATAGTTCGTATCAAACCATTTCGTCATTTCCATCGCAGGCGCCTCGCGCGTCCCGCGTGCGGCTGCGAAATACTGATCGAGCTCATTTCCGGACAAGGAAGCGAAACGCTCCGGTACCAGATTAAACATAAATGCCGTATCCAGCATATGGTCGTAATACGAAAAGTCGCCTGTCGGCACCAGATCGAGTCCGCTTGCTGCTAAACGGGTGAGCCTTTCCAGCCGGATGGCTTTCATCCGTTCCTGCAGCTCTGCTGCGGTTATTTCTTCTTTCCAGTACGCTTCAAGTGCGCGTTTCCACTCCCGGTTTTCACCGATGCGCGGATAGCCTTGTACAGATGTTTTCATGCTTATTCCTCCTTCAGATGTATGACGCCGACACAAACAAAAAGCCGTGCCGAAAAGGGGGAAACCCTTCCGGCACGGCAGCAGGACAAAACAGGTGTCTTTCCAGCACGAACGAAGCTTTGGCCGCACGTGTTTTGCGGCAAAGCTGAACAAGCCTGTTTCCACCTCCCTATGACCCGTAGGGCTGATGGTAAAGAACGACAGGCAGGTCTCCTGACTCAAGGATGAACACAGCCGCACCTTCCCGGAAAAAATCCAGTGGCACAGCGGCTGCTAACCTTTTACAGTGGCGGGACCGTTCCGGAGTTGCACCGGATTCCCTTTTAAGATCTGGCGAAGCAGATCACCTGTTGTTCATTACGTTATCAAGTTTGTCGTCATCATACAGGAAAAGGGAGTAAGTTGTCAAAATCATCTAAAAGAAGCGCGGCTTCATTTTTCCCATAAAAAGGATATAATAGAAGGGAGGTGAGAACACATGAGCATCCATTTTCATGATGAACGGTTAAAAGGGAGCTATAACAGCAGGGACGCCGACGCTGACTGGGTAAAAACGATGCAGGAGCTGACAGCAGGAGAAGATATCAAGCATGCCGCAGACATTGGCTGCGGCGGGGGGATCTATACGAACGAGCTGCTGAAACTTGGGGCTGATAGAGCAGTCGGCATTGATTTTTCGGAAGTAAGCCTGCGCGATGCAAAAGAACGTCATCAGCACGAGAGACGGCTCTCATTTCAGCAGGGGACCGCGGAACGAACCGGTCTCGCCCGGTGCGGCCAGGATCTGGTGGTTGCCCGGGCACTGATCCATCATCTGTCGGATACAGCCGCTTTTCTGAAAGAGGCAGCACGGGTGCTGTGTGCGAAAGGGCGGCTGATCATACAGGACCGGACCGTTTCAGACTGTCTGCTTCCCGGAAGCCACGTGCACATCCGGGGTTGGCTGCTTGATTATTTTCCGCACCTTGCCGAGGTCGAAAAAAAGAGGCGTCCGAATAAAATGGACGTCCTCGAGCAGATGAAAGCTGCCGGCTTTACCGGTGTGACAGTTTTTTCTATATGGGAGAAGCGAAAACAGTTTGCAACGAGGCAGCAGCTGCTGGATGATCTTCGCCAGCGAACGGGACGGAGTATTTTACACGAACTGACAGACAGCGAGCTGGAAGCGTTTCTCGATTTTCTGCAGACGAAGCTTTCGGAAGGGGCTGTAACAGAAGCCGACCGGTGGACGATCTGGACAGGACAGGCTACTTGATCAGCCCGCGTGCCTGCATCACATCAGCAAGACGCCTGCAGGCCGTGTAATAGGCAGCACGACGGTAGGAGACGCCGGAATCCTGCTTGGTCCGGTTCGTGCGGCTGAAGGCCTGGCGCATGTAGTGCTCCAGCTGACTCAGCGCATCGGCCTTGCTCCATTCTTCCTTGCGCTCGTTCATCCGCCACTCCAGGTAGGAAACGACGACACCGCCGGCATTGGTCAGGATATCCGGGAGTACCTCAATGCCGCGTTCTTCCAGCACCCGGTCTGCATCTGCTGTTACCGGACCGTTCGCGCCTTCTGCGATCAGGTCTGCCTGGATCAGCCGGGCGGTCTCCTCATCAATAGCGCCGCCCATGGCGGCCGGGATCAGCACGTCGCACGGCACTTCAAATACGGCCGCTGACTCATGGTCTCCGCCAAGGCTGCCCGTGTCGGTTTTTTCCTTCAATACTTTCTCCACGTTTAGTCCATTCTCATCAAAGACAGTGGAAGAGGAGTCTGACATCGCCGTAATGATCGCTCCTTTATCAGCGAGAATGCGGGCGCAGAACGATCCGACGTTTCCGGCTCCCTGGATGGCGACTTTCAAATTATTCAGGCTGCGGTCCTGTTCCTTGAGCCGGCAGCGAATCGTATGAACGATGCCGGCTGCCGTGGCTTCCACCCGGCCCGGGATGCCTCCGATAACCGGATCTTTCCCGGTGAAGACGGCATTATATGGATCATGCAGATGTTTTTCGTATTCATCCAGCATCCAGCCGATTTCCTGCTGGCCGATGTTGACGTCCGGAGCGGGAATGTCCTGGTCGCGGCCGATGTAAGGGGACAGCTTGCGGATGTAGGAGCGGATTACGCGCTCGCGTTCGTTATCAGACAGTTGTTTTGGATCTGCAGCAATTCCGCCTTTTGCGCCGCCGAAGGGCAGGTGCATTAAGGCATTTTTCATCGTCATCCAGGAGGCGAGCAGCGACGTTTCGTCGATGTTTGTTTCCGGGTGGAGCCGGATGCCGCCTTTACCGGGACCCAGCAGGGAGGAGTGCAGTGTACGGAAACCCTCCACCACGCGCATGTTTCCTTCATCGGATTCATAAGGAACCGAAAAGGCGAGCTGCCTCTCCGGAATGCGGAGCAGCTGCTGAAAATCGTCATGCAGCTCCAGGTGTTCAGATGCTTCGTTGATCATGGCATAGAGTTCTTGCGTGTTCATCCAATCAGCTCCTTCACAGTGTCTACTCCGGTACCTTCCCCGTCCGGAGAGAAGCTAAGCGCGGGAACGTCATCTTCGCAGGCTTCAGCTGCCGGACACGTTATTTTTTTAGAAAATTTCTGCAGATAAGGCTTGACGGTTTTGAAAAGCTGCACTATGATAAAAGAGCACCGTTAATTGATAATCATTCTCACTTTCTCGCTTCCGAAAAAAAGTATTCCCCCCTCTCTTTTTTTTCGACACCATTGAGAATGGTTATCATTTATCGGCGGTGCCGCTTAAGATGTTAACGGGGGTGCCCGTCTGATACAATAAAGGGAAAGACTGGCAATAGAAAGAGGGATAGACATGACTGATTTATCTACGATTACGCCGCTGCAAAAAGCGATACGGGAGCGGCGTTCTATTAAAACCGGATACACCGATGAACCGGTAGAAAAAACGCTGGTGATGGATCTGCTTCGGGATGCCGTATGGGCCCCGAACCACGGGCTGCGGGAGCCGTGGCGCTTCGTGTATGTGAGTGCAGAAGAAAAGGAAGCATTTGTTGAAGGGCTGCTCGGGCACTATGCAAAACGAGAGCATGAAAACCGCCGCAAGTTGTTTATGGAGCCTGCTGCCTATTTAATTGTAATAATGAAAGAAGATCCGCGCCAGAAACAGCAGGATGAAAACATGGGCGCGATTGGCTCGATGATTCAAAATTTTCAGCTGCTTGCTGCAGAACGGCAGCTCGGAACCGTGTGGAAAACGAATCCGCACATTTACGAGCCGGACGTCCGTGGCATGCTTGGCGTAAAGGCTGGTGAACGGATCGCCGGCTTTCTGCACCTTGGCTATTATGAGGAAAAAAACAAGCCGAAACGGAAAGAACCAACTCCGCCGGAAGAGCTTACGACCGATTTTTCGTCGCTTTAAAAGGCATCTGTAAAGGGAGGTGGCTGCCATGCTGACAGCCGAAGAAATGCAGGCGATGCGCGCCATGATGGAAAAAATGATGATGGAGCGGCGGATTATGCGCTGCTTTAAGGACCGGGCTGTCGAGCCGTCCGCAGTGTCGGTCAGCTGGAAGAAAGCCTCCGTGGAAATGAGTCCGGAAGCACGTGCCGAGACGCGTCTGCTTCTGTTTCACGGACCTCAGAAGTGTCCGCTTGTCAAAGAAATCATACGCGGCATGTACGAGCGTGAAGACCGCTGGCACAACCGGATGCTGGAGCTGTACGAGCAGGTGCCGATGCATGTGCTTGTGCTGACGAAACCTCGCTACCGGGACGAGGCGCTTCGTGCGCTTGGTCGCATGCAGCTCTACAGTGCGAATCAGGGAATCGGCATGATTTTAAAAGAACGGGAATACACATTTTCAAAGCAGTGGCTCGACCGGGCCGGGCGTCTTTCCGGGGAAATTCCGGCAGCCGTCCTGCACGCCGGCTGGCTGCCGGATCATTTAATTGAGAGGAGCGCGATGTAACATGATCAGCACAACACTTGTGGACGCTTTGAACGAACAGATGAACTACGAATTTTACTCCGCTCACGTTTATACCGCTACTGCGGCTTACTGCTCTGGTGAAAGCCTGGACGGTTTTGCGCAGTTTTACCTGGCACAGGCAGAAGAGGAACGGTTCCATGCGATGAAGTTTTACCAGTTTATTAACGACATCGGCGGCCGAGCAGAGCTCACCGGCATGCCCGATCCGGACAATACGTTTGCTTCTGTGGAAGAAACGTTCACCAAATCACTTGAGCATGAAAAAGAAGTGACGAAGCGCATTTACAAGCTAGCTGATCTGGCGCTGGATGAGCGCGAACATGCGACGATGACTTTCCTGAACTGGTTTATTGAAGAACAGGTGGAAGAAGAGGCGGCGTTTGATACGCTCATCCACCGGCTGAAGCGCATGGATCAAGACAGCCAGGCGTTTGAGCTGCTCGATCAGGAGCTTGGCAAACGAACCTTCAAACCAGAGGAATAAAGCAAGAGAAGCAGCTGCAGCCGTATCAGGCCGGAGCTGTTTTTTGCTGCAGGCCGCTTCAAGCAGCCACATACGATCAGCGCGTCTCAACGGGGGAAGGCATTGTTGTTTGCAGGCGGGTTTGTGTAATGTTTACGGTGGTACGTGATTGAGGTACGTGTCCGCCGCTGTCGGCCTCTATGATGCAGCCTGTAGAGCGGGAAAGCCTCTCATTTTTTCAAAAGAAAAAAACGGGCAGAGGCCCGTTTTAAAAGGTTTACGTACGGTTATCCATTTACAGAAGGGTGAAGGAGGTGCTGTTCCTGCGGGCAGGCGAGCTGGTAGCTCATGCACATCGGCGTTCCTGTTACGGGATCTTTTCCGATGACGGCTTCAATGGAAAAGACGTCGCGCAGCACGTGCGGCTGCATAATGTCCTGAGCGCTCCCGTGTGAGCGGACATCGCCGTCTTTCATCGCAATTAAGTAATCCGAAAAACGTGCAGCCTGATTCAGGTCATGCAGCACCATGACGATCGTACGGTTTTCAAGCCGGTTCAGGCGCTGCAGCAGTTCGAGGACTTCCAGCTGATGCGCCATGTCCAGATACGTCGTCGGTTCATCAAGAAAAATGAGCTCCGTATTCTGGGCGAGCGCCATTGCGATCCAGACCCGCTGCCGCTGCCCGCCGGACAATCCGTCGACCGGCTTGTCTGCAAAGGCACTGGTTCCCGTCATCTCCATCGCTTCGTCAATCATGCGGCGGTCTTCCCGGCTCAGGCGTCCGAAGCCGCGCTGATATGGAAAGCGGCCGTAGGAAACGAGTTCATAAACGGTGAGGCCAGCCGCGCTGTTCTGCGTCTGCGGCAGGATCGCCATGCTGCGGGCGAGCTCCTTCGTCGGAATTTTTGACACCGCTGCTCCGTCCAGATACACCGAGCCGGAGGACGCTGCGAGAAGGCGCGTACACGTTTTCAGGAACGTTGATTTTCCACAGCCGTTCGGTCCGATGATCGTCGTTACCTTGCCGGCTGGAATCGACACCGTCAGATCGTTGATGATCGGCTTGTCGCCGTAGCCGACCCGTATATGTTCCGCATGCATGGAGGGCATGAGCACGTCAGTCCTTTCTGCTGTCTGTTTATTTGAGAATGATTATCAGTTTCACAATAGCTTTATCATAGTATGCACGTTTGAAAAAGTCAATTGTCCGTCCGAAAAATAAATCTAAAAAAAGCTGGAGTAGTTAGCACGAGCGGATTCAGCAGCTGTCTGTCACTGTGAAACATCGAACGCCCGTCTTGTCAGGCTTCAAACAATCGTGCTATGGTAATGGGAACATATATTCTCATGTGCGAGGGTGAGCTGCGATGAAAGCACTCATGGACGATTATGAAAAAATTTTATTTTTCCGCTATGTCGACAGCGTCTGGGCAAAACGGGCGCTGGAGCACGACCGTGAGTACGTGCGGACATCTAAAATGAAGTTTGCCGATGTCTACGAAGACTGGTTTTTTAAGCTGGAAAGCCGCAATGGAGCCTTCTTGAACGAACTGCGGAAAGAGCTGCGCGGAGCAGATATGAAAATTTGGGAAAGTGCAAAGCCGACGAAAAAAGAAGTGCGCTATAAAAGCCGGTGCCGGGGCTACGAATTCAGCCACTGCATTATGGCTCCGATTTTGAAGCGCCGCGTCGAAGCACATCTGCGCCGGCTTGCCTTCGATCCGGAGCAGGACTTTAAAACGCTGCTGCACGCAGAAGCCCCGTGGAAAAGTCAGCCTATGTAAGTCAAAGCCGGGGCGTCATGCTCCCGTTTTGAAAATGACGGTATCGAATGAGGCAGGAGCACAGGTGTACTTGGCTTTCGGCGCAGGCCGGAAGCTTTTTTCGGGAATTCAAAAAAGGGCGTGTCCTGGTTCAGAGCTACTGTAGAGGGGAAGATCGACTGAATTATCGTGCAGCTATCCAAAAAGCGACAATTGTACAGACAAACGAAGCGGCTATTTTGGAAAAGATCAGTAAAATAGAATTTTTATCGGTAAAATAATAAGTAAAATAAAGCGGGTATTTTCGTAAAAAACAATTATTTTACCGATGTTTTACCGAAATTGCACTTTTGGAAGCGAATACACGGTGCTAATCTACATATATCGCAAATGAAATTTTAGTGAAAGAGGAGGTGTTTTTTACTTGGCGACAATAAAAGAAGTAGCAAAAGAAGCACATGTTTCGATTGCCACCGTTTCTCGTATATTAAATAATGATCAATCGATTGTAGTACTGGATGAAACAAGGCAGCGGGTACTGGAGGTAGCGAAAAAGCTGGACTACAAACCTCTCCGACAGCGTAGTCGAAAGCAGTACGTTAAGAAAACAATCCGGACTTGGAAAATCGGCATTCTTACCTGGAATAACACAGAGGATGACAAAGAGGATCCGTATTTTAAAGAGATTATCGACGGGATTGAAGAGCAGGCCTACGAGCTGGACATGCGCATTGTCCAGACGGTGAGACTGCGGAGAAGAACGGGTGAGGAGAAGTTGCATGAGCTGGATGGAATTATTGTCATCGGAAAATCGGTGGCAGATGATATCGCTTCCTTGTATCCCGGTAAAAATATTGTGTTTGTTGATCAGAATCCCGACAAAGCCAGATTTGATTCTGTGACGTCTGACCTTGCGCAAGCCTCAGAAAATGTGTTGAATCACCTTCTTTCACTCGGTCACCGGCGAATCGGGTTTATTGGCGGAAGAGAATTCACCCAGCGCACAGATGGGAGCGAGAAGCAGGCAGTGGACCAAAGGCTTGCGCATTATATCCGCTACATGAAAGACAGGCAGCTTTATGAAGAAGGTCTGGTTTATTTAGGAAACGATGAAATAGGCGACTGGAACTCATACGCGGGCTACCAGTTGATGCGTGAAGCACTCCGGCAGGAAAATCTTCCAGAAGCATTTTTTATTGCCAGTGATCCAATGGCGCTGGGAGCGATCCGGGCGCTTCATGAGAAAGGGTTGAAAGTTCCGCAGCATACCGCGATTGTCAGTGTAGACGATATTGAGTACGCAAGCTATGTCACACCGCCGCTTACAACAACGAAGCTGCATAGTACACAAATGGGAAGAACGGCAGCGCACCTGCTTCGAAATCGGATCGAGGGGCGGGACGTTCCGCTGCAAGTTATTGTTCCGACAGAAATGGTGATTCGTGATTCGTGCGGTTGGCGCAAAAAACATACCGAAGGGGAGGATGTATCATGAAAAAAGCAGTGTGGGTAAGCAGTTTGGCAGGGGTCATGACGATGCTGGCAGCCTGCGGAGGCAATGCCGACGGAAGCGGCGATACAGTCGAGCTAGAGTTTTTCCAATTTAAAGGTGAGGCTGTCGGGGAGTTTGACCAGCTGATTGCCAAGTTTGAAGAAGAGAATCCAGGTATCACGATTGAACAAAATAACGTACCGGATGCCGATACAGTGCTGCTTTCACGCCTTACGCAAAATGATATTCCCGATGTGTTAACGATTAATGGAGGTGCAACGTTCGGAGACATTGGCGACTCAGGAATGTTTAAGGATATGACCGGTGATGCGAATACAGAGGGAATATTGGATGAATACGAAGATATGCTGAAGCGACTTACAGGTACTGATGAGCTTTATGCTCTGCCGCATACGGTTAATGCAAATGGAGTCATTTATAATAAGGAAAAGTTTGAGGAGCTAGGGCTTGAGGTTCCGGAAACGTGGGACGAATTTATTGCACTGGCAGAAGAGATTGAGTCTGCGGGAGAAACGCCGTTTTATTCTACTTACGGGGAATCCTGGACCATTTTACCTCCGCTGAACGCGCTGGCTTCCAATATACACGGAGAAGCATTTTTTGAAAGGCTGGAAACAGGAGAAACGTCCTTCAGCGAAGAGTACGGAGAAGTTGCAGAAAAGCTGGAAGAACTGCTTCAATACACGGATAACGATGTATTTGGCCATGATTACAACATAGGCAACACCGCATTTGCCAACGGGGAATCTGTTATGTACATGCAGGGGATCTGGGCTATCGGTGAAATTCTTGAAGCCAATCCGGATATGGAGCTCGGAGTCTTCGGGCTGCCGGCTGCTAACGAGGAAGGAAGCAATGATGTTGTATCCGGGGTAGATGTGGCACTGATGATTGGAGAAGATACTGAACATCCTGAGGAAGCTCAGCAGTTTGTTGATTTTCTGCTCGATCCGGAAAATATTGAGATTTATTTAGATGGCCAGCGTATGTTCTCCGCTGTGGAGGGAGCAGAACAGCAGGACGCAGCTCTTCAGGAACTGCAAAGCTACTTTGACAACGAGCAGATTACCTCGTTTGCTGACCATTATTATCCGCAAGGCTTTGAAATAGATGTGATGTTCCAGGATTACTTGCTGGATGGCACGCTGGAGGACCTCCTGTCAGAATTGGATGCAGAATATGAACGACTATCAGACAACTAAGCGAAGAGGAGGAGGATCTTCCCTCTCTTCTTCCGGCAGATTGACGATGCGCAAGCCATCCGCCTATGCTGTCATGATCCTTCCGGCGCTGATTTTATTTTTCAGCTTTCATACGCTGCCGGTCCTCCAGGGGATCTTTTACAGCTTTACCGATTATCGCGGCTTTGGTGACTGGAATTTTGTCGGCTTTCAAAATTACATCAGCATCTTTAACGACAGCAGAGCATACAATGCGTATTTCTTTACGTTTCAGTTTGCCATCGTTTCTACTGTTCTTGTCAACATTATCAGCTTGATTATCGCGCTTGGATTAAATGCAAAGATAAAGTTTCATAAGACGCTGCGAGCGGTTTACTTCATGCCGAACATTCTCAGCATCCTGATCGTCGGGTTCATTTTTAATTTTATCTTTGCTGTATATATTCCGGGAATTGCAGACAGTCTGGGGATCACTGCTCTTACAACAAGCATTCTCGGGAGCCGTGACTATGCCTGGATTGCCATTGTCATTGTAGCAGTGTGGCAGGCTGCTGCATTTAATACTATTCTCTACCTGGCCGGACTTTCCACGATTTCGCAGGATTTGTACGAAGCGTCTAGTCTGGACGGTGCAAACAAATGGCAGGAGTTCTGGAAAATCACCTTTCCGCTTATTGCCCCTTTTTTTACGATCAACATGGTGTTAGCGATGAAAAACTTTCTGATGGTATTTGACCATATTGTCGCGATGACAGGCGGCGGACCGGGAAGAGCGACGCAGTCGATCTCTCTGCTTATCTATCAAGATGGTTTTGCCGGCGGTCAGTTTGCCCTGCAATCGGCTAACGCGGTTATTTATTTCATTATTATTGTGACAGTGTCCATCTTTCAAATTCGTATTCTGCAGAAGCGGGAGGTGCAGATGTAATGGAATCAAAGCGCTATAACTGGCCTGTCACCATTCTGTTAATTTTCGGCACGATCTTTATCCTGTTTCCTTTATACATTACGATTGTCAATGCATTTAAGACACCGCAGGAAACAGCCCAGTCTATTTTGGCTCTCCCGTCGTCTTTTAACGTGGATAACTTCTTGCGAGCTATTGAAATGACAAACTTTTTCAATGCGCTTGGGAACAGTCTGTATGTTACCTTACTCACTGTAGTTCTTACGGTACTGTCGAACTCGCTGGTAGCTTATGCCATCGCCCGAAACATGCATAAGAAAACGTACAGAGTTCTGTTTTATTATTTTGTGAGCGCGATGTTTGTGCCATTTCCAATTATCATGCTGCCGATCGTCAATCAAATGAGCGCAATTGGGCTCATGAATTTAAACGGTCTTGTACTTCTTTATATCGTTTATGGTTTGGCATTTAATGTTTTCCTGTATACTGGCTATATTAAAACGATCCCGAAAGAGCTGGAAGAGGCCGCTATCGTGGATGGCTGTTCCCGATGGGGAGTATTCTGGCGTATTATTTTCCCGATTTTGGCTCCGATCAACGCTACTGTCGCAATATTAACAGCCTTATGGGCTTGGAACGACTTTCTACTTCCACTCGTTATTCTTGGGGACCGGGCAGATCATACGCTGCCGCTTGTACAGTATGTATTTCAATCTCAATTCGGAACAAACTATAACCTTGCCTTTTCTTCCTACCTTATGGCATTACTGCCAATGCTGCTGCTGTACATTTTCTTGCAGCGATGGATCATCAGCGGGGTTACACAAGGAGCGATTAAATCATAATGACATTTACTGCACATGATCAACAATCAGCGATTCTCGTTGATGAGGCTGCTCTTCGCTTTCACTTAAAAACACCCTCAACAAGCTACGTGATGGGAGTCGTTAACGGCGGCTGGCTCGCCCACCTGTATTGGGGCAGGGCGGTACGCCGCTGGAATGAAAGTGCACCGGTGCGCTATGCGGACCGCGGCTTTTCAGGAAATACGGATAAGAATGACCGCACGTTTTCACTGGATACGGCACCGCTTGAGTATCCGTCCTACGGGAGCACAGATTTCCGCGATCCGGCCTTTCACTTCCGCTGGGAAGACGGGGCGTCGGTCTCGGAGTTCCGCTACAAAGGCTATGAGGTAAAGCAGGGACGCCGCACGCTGGAGGGGCTGCCGCACGTGTATACCGAGCAGGAGGCAGAAGCGGAAACGCTCACGATTCAGCTGTATGATGAGCTAAAGCAGGTGAGTCTTTACCTCGATTACGTCGTTTTTCCCGATTATGACGCGCTGACACGATCGGTGCGGGTTGTTAACGAAGGCGACGAAGCGTTTACCGTGGAAAAGCTGACGTCGGCCAATGTCGATTTCCGTTCGGGGGACTGGGAGCTGCTCTCCCTTTACGGAGCTCATAACCGGGAGCGTGACGTGGAGAGAGGCCCGATCCGGCACGGCAGCACCGTGCTGGAAAGCCGCCGCGGGGCCAGCAGCCATCAGCTCAATCCGTTTTTTGCGCTCGTTTCTCCGGATACGACGGAAACACAAGGAGACGTCTACGGCTTCAGCTTTGTATACAGCGGCAGCTGGCGCGGGGCAGTAGAGGTTGATCAGTTTTCCACCAGCCGTGTTCAGCTCGGGCTTGGAACGCTCGATTTCTCCTGGGAGGTCACACCGGGAAGCTCTTTTCAAACCCCGGAAGTCGTCATGGTCTACTCGAGTGCCGGCCTTGGACCAATGTCGCGCACGTACCACCGTCTTTACAACGAGCGGCTGATCCGCGGCAGCTGGAAAGGAAAAGAGCGGCCGATTCTGATCAACAACTGGGAAGCGACGTACTTTGATTTCGACGAACAGAAGCTCCTGGCGATCGCAGATGAGGCGGCGGATGCCGGAATTGAGCTGTTCGTACTTGATGACGGCTGGTTCGGCAGGCGAAATGATGATACGACGTCGCTCGGGGACTGGTATCCGGATACGAAAAAGCTGCCGAACGGCTTAAAAGGAGCTGCAGAAAAGATCACGTCGAAAGGACTTCGTTTCGGACTGTGGATGGAGCCGGAGATGGTGTCGGCTGACAGCGAGCTGTACCGCAGCCACCCGGACTGGTGCCTGCACGTGCCTGGACGGCGCCGCTCCGAATCACGCAACCAGCTCGTACTGGACTACGGGAATCCGGACGTCCGCAACTATATCATCGATAAGCTGACGACAGTGCTGGAGGAGAGTCCGGTCAGTTACGTCAAATGGGACATGAACCGCAACATGACCGAGGCTTCCTCCAGGCTGCTTCCGGCTCACCGGCAAAAGGAAACCGCGCACCGCTATATGCTCGGGGTGTACGAGGTGATGGAGACGATCACGACCCGGTTTCCGGAGATTCTGTTTGAAAGCTGTGCGGGCGGCGGCGGACGCTTTGACCCGGGCATGCTCTACTACATGCCGCAGGCGTGGACGAGTGACAATACGGACGCAGTGAGCCGCACGCGCATTCATTACGGAACAAGTCTCGTCTATCCGCCATCTGCGATGGGTTCTCACGTTTCTGCCGTGCCGAATCATCAGGTCGGGCGCATCACGCCGCTTCAGACGCGCGGGCATATGGCGATGGACATGAACCTCGGCTATGAGCTCGATCCGACGACATTCACCGCGGAGGAAAAAGCAGAAGTGAGCCGCCAGACGGCCCGCTACAAAGAGCTGCGCCCGCTGATGCAGTTCGGGGAGCTCTACCGGCTTGAGAGTCCGTATGAAGGAGAAAGCTACGCTGTGCTCCGGACCAATGCGGATAAATCGGAAGCGGTATTTCTTTACATGCACCGGCTCGCAGACGCCAATGCGCCTTTCATCCGTGTCCGCCTGGACGGGCTGGACCCGGATGCCGACTACCGTGTCGTTGATCTGGATCAGACGTTCGGCGGGGATGAGCTCATGTATACCGGGCTTGATATCCCGATGATCACAAGCGACTTTCAGAGCTTTCTCTGGAAGTTGGAAAAAATCACATAAGCTGCAGCAGACCGCATCCATACAAATGGGTGCGGTTTTTTATCGCCGCCGGGAAAGAAAGGAGTTTTACTCTCTGGCGGCGAAGCTTATGACGAGAAACGGGGGAGGTGCCGGAAATGATTGCATTTTTAGTGACGCTGCGGCGTATGGTAAAGGCTACTGTGCTAGGGCTGAAGGAACCGGAGTTTCAGGTGCTGCTGTCGCTTACAGTGGCGATGTTGATTTCCGGCACGATGTTTTACAGCAATGTAGAAGGCCTGTCGATACTCAATGCACTTTATTTCAGTGTGATCACGCTCGCGACCGTCGGCTATGGAGACTTCACCCCGCAGACCGACTTTGGAAAGATCTTTACGATTCTGTACATCCTGACAGGAGTCGGTCTGATCGTCGCCTTTGCGACGAAAATTTTATACTACATGGAGCTGCCGCGCCTGCAGCGGAAGGAAGCCAGGCGGGCGGCGCGCGAAGAGAAGGAGGAAGAAGATGAGGGACGTATGGAAGAAACTGCAGGTAAAAGAACGGAAAAGCTGGCTCGTCATTAACGCACCGGAGGCGTTTCGCGAAGTGCTGAAAGAGACCCCGGCAGATACGCTGGATGACATGCCGGAAAAGCAAGCCTATGAGGTGATCTTGAGCTTTGTGAGAACTGAAGAAGAGATTGCCGAAGCAGCCTTGCTTGCAGAAGAAAGGCTGGCAGAGGGCGGCATCTTCTGGGTGATGTATCCGAAGAAATCCTCCAAAAAATACAGCACAGAGATCAGCCGCGATCAAGGCTGGAGCAGTATGGAGAAAAAGGAGTTTAAAGCAGTCCGGCAAATTGCTATCGACGAGGATTGGTCTGCGCTCCGCTTCCGGCCGGCGAGCGAATGGAAATGAGCTTGAACGGCGGAGGATCAGGGTAAAGAAGCAGCAGAAGGAGATGGTACTGTGACAGTTTCGAGACCAGCAGGATTTTTGTCGAGGCTCGGAGCCAATATCGTTGACGGCTTGCTGATTACCGTGGTCTGGGTCATGATCAGCTATATCGTCTATCAGGAATTCACGGCGGGTGATCTGATCCAGAACATTTTACAGGCGGTTTATGCAGTGGTGGTACCGGCATTATGGTACGGCTATTCCGTCGGGAAATATGCGTTTGGCATCCGAATTGCGAGAATAGATGGGAAAAAGGTCGGGATTGGTACGATGCTGATGCGCGTCTTCGGAGCCGGGATTGTGTACGCTTTGACGCTCGGCATTGCGCTGCTTGCGAGTGTGATTATGGTACTCGTGCGTAAAGACCGGCGCGCGGTACACGATTTTATCGCGGGAACGTACGTGAAGCATGAACCGCCGGAGATGAAGAAAAGCGCGGAATAGCCGATAAAAGCAAGAGAGGTTCCAGAGAGGATGAAAAACGCATGCTGGTGCACGCAGATCCACACTACTTATTTCAATTTTTCAGCAGGCTGTACCGAATGGTGTTTCTAATGAAAGTGGAGGGAGCTGATTATGTCTATGAAGCGGTGACGCCGGATGGCATCACGCTTGGCTCCCTTCCGGACAATTATCGGGGACAGACGATCAGAGGCATCTATCCGCCTGAAGTAGCCGGGCCGCTACAGGATCAGTATGACCGGGCGCGGGAACAGAAGGAGCCGGTGTTTTATTCCGACAAAATGAATAAGGTAACAGATGTGGCTTCGTATGCTACCTCCATTCTGATGCCGATTGAGGATGAGTCGGGTAACGTCTGTTTTGTACTGAGCATGACAAGTGATTTGTCCGAGCGGTCTCATACGGAGCTGTTGTCCTCCATGGAGAACATTGATTACTTGACGAAGCTTCCGAACTTAATCCGGGTAAAGGGAGAGCTGCATCAGCGGATGGAACGTCTGGAGCGCGGAGAAGTCGTCGTCCTGTACATAAACTTGGACCGCTTCCGGCTGTTAAATGAGCTGCTCGGTATCGAAGAAGGCAACGAGATGCTCCAGAAGCTTGCTGCCGGCATCGGCCGGGTTCTGCCGGAAGGAACGGTGTTTGGGCGGGTTGATGGAGATGAGTTTATCGCTGTTCTTGCGCCGTCCAATCAGGAAGCGGCCGAAGCGGCAGCAAATGATGTGCTGCAGGTGATTGAGTCCCATACATATGAAGTGGACGGGATCGAAATCTCGCTTTCCGCATGCATCGGCGCTGCTTCCATGTCTGAAAATGCGAGCATGATGATTGCCAATGCCTGTACCGCGATGATGGATGCGAAACAGGCCGGACCTGGGGAGATCCGTTTCTACGGAGGAAATGCGGCAACAGAAAAACTGCTGGACGAGCTGTATGTGGAAGTGGAGCTGATTCGCGCAGTACGAAACGGGGATCTCGAAGTCTACTACCAGCCGAAGCTGCAGCCGGCTGCAGGCAAGATGCAGTTTGAAGCGCTGGCCCGCTGGCATTCCCCCAAGCTTGGCACCGTGCCGCCCTCGATCTTTATACCCGTGGCGGAAAAAAGCTCGCTTATTGAAGAAGTAACGAGCTTTGTTCTGGAGCGCGTCTGCCGTGATATGCATACGTATCCAGAGCTGTTTGCTGAAGGCCGTACGGCTGTCAATATCTCTACGAAGCTGTTTAACCGTCCAGCGATGCTTCGCTCTGTCATTGACGTGATCGAACGATGCGGGCAGCCTCCCGAACGGTTCGAGCTGGAGATGACCGAACAGACGCTGGTCGACGATGCGGAGCACGGCCGTAAAATTGTCCGTTATCTTCGCGAGCTCGGATTTCGTGTGGTGATCGATGACTTCGGCGTCAGCTATTCCTCGCTCAACTATTTAAAGGAGCTTGATCTCGACGGCATAAAAATCGATCAGTCATTCGTTCAGGAAATCGACGAGCAGATGGACCGGCGCGGCTATGACATCGTGATGTTTATCCTGTCTCTGGCTGAGCGGCTTCATCTGGATGTGACAGCCGAAGGCGTGGAAACCGAGATTCAGCTGCGCACGCTGGAGCGCCTGGGATGCGGTGAAATGCAGGGCTACTACTTATCACGCCCCGTCCCGGCAGCAGAGCTTGCTGTGGCAGTCCATCAAAGCCGCGAACGTCTGCACAAGCCCCCGGAACCGGTTCCGGGAACAGCGGAAGCAGAAACGGCCCGGCTGGAGGCCTATCGGGCTCTGAAAGTCAGCACGAGCAGCTTTGAGGAAAAGTATGACCGGATTGTGCGCGCCGTCCAGCGCGCGTTCCACATGCCGATCAGCTTTATCTCCCTCATCGATGAAAACAAGCAGTACGTCAAAGCGATTGAAGGCGTGCCTCACGAGGATCCGGCAGTTCAGCATGGGACGCCCAAAGAAGAAACGCTCTGCGCCTTCGTCGTTGATTACAAAAAGCCGCTTGTGATTCCGGATACGAAAGAGGATGAAGCGTACTGCCTGCACCCGAATGTCGTCAACTATGGCGTACGGTTTTATGCCGGGGTTCCGCTGCTTACAGAAGGAGGTCAGGCTGTCGGCACACTCTGTGTCGTCGATGCCAGGCCGCACACGTTTACCGACAAGGATCTGCAGCTCCTTGAGGATTACAGCTGCTGGGTCATGGCGGAGATGGAAAAGACGCCGCAATGAAACCAAGCAAGGCCCGTCAGGCAGCTGGCGGGCTGTTTGCCGATCGGCGGCATGGAAAAAGCCGGAAGCGGGAATAGGCAGAGCAGAACAGCGTAAGGGAGGAATGCAGTATGTATGCAGTGACACGGGAAGAAATGCGCCGTATCGACCAGTATGCGATTGATACGATCAGAATTCCCGGGCTTGTGCTGATGGAAAACGCCGGCAGAAGCGCCGCCGGCCTGCTGATCAAGCAGGATGAAACACCAAAACGGTGGCTGATTATAGCCGGAAAAGGCAACAACGGCGGGGACGGAGTCGTGATGGCGAGGCATCTAGCCGAAGCGGGACATGAAGCGGATGTCGTCTATCCGGAAGGAGAAGGCGGCTTGACCGGGGACGGACAGACGCAGCGCACGATAGCGGACGCGTATCCAATCCGTTTTCTCGATGAAGAGGAGCCGGTAAACTGGCCGGCATATGACGGCATCATTGACGCCATGCTCGGCACGGGGGCCTCCGGAGACCCAAGAGAACCGTATGCTTCCTGGATTGAAGCAGCGAACGGCTCGGGTCTCCCGATTACAGCGCTTGATATTCCGAGCGGTCTGGATGCGGATACCGGGAGCGTTGGCACCCCTTGTATCGAAGCCGCGCAGACAGCTGCCCTTGCATACACGAAGCGGGGGCTGGAGCAGTATCCGGGAAAAGGCTGCGCCGGAAAGGTAAGCGTCTGTTCGATTGGGCTCCCGGAAGACGAGGCTGCGCGCCATGACGTGCGCACGTTCATCGGAACAAAAGCGGCAATTGAAGACCTGTATGGCCGAAACAGTCTTTACCCGGCGCGGGATGCGGAGGCGAACAAAGGCAGCTACGGGCATGCATTGATTGCAGCTGGTACACGTCGGATGAACGGAGCCGGCCTGCTGACGGCAGCCGCGTGCCTGCGGATGGGCGCCGGACTGACGACATGGGCGATGCCGGATGCCCTGCTGCCGATTGCAGCTGGGAAGCAGCCCGAGCTCATGTATGCGCCGCTTGCAGACGACGGGACAGGAGACTGGACGAGGGTCACAGCAGGCGACGTCATTAGTCAGGCAGAAGGAAAAGCGGTGCTGGCCATCGGTCCAGGACTCGGGCGCTGGGACGGGGATACCGCATGGCTTGAGCAGATCTGGAAGGAAGCAGACTGTCCGCTTGTCGTCGATGCTGATGCGCTGAACATGCTCGCAGAGGGAAGCGGAGAACAGTTTCCGAAGCGGAACCGTCCTGTGATTCTCACGCCGCATCCGGGTGAAATGGCGCGGCTCACCGGGTATTCGATCAAGAGCGTGCAGGCAGACCGCGTGGAAGCTGCAAAGCGCCTGGCCCGAGATCGCCACGCTACGATCGTATTAAAAGGAGCGGCGACGGTAACGGCGGCGCCGGACGGCACGGCCGTGATCAATACGACCGGCAACCCGGGCATGGCGACCGGTGGAACCGGTGATGTGCTCGCCGGCATGACAGCGTCACTTGTCGCGCAGGGCTACGAACCGGAAGCAGCAGCGGTATGCGCCGTCTGGCTTCACGGAGAAGCAGGCGACCGCGCGGCTCACGATCATTCGCATCCCCGTTCGCTGACAGCCGGGGACATCATACAGGCATTGTAAGGAGGGAAAAGCCATGTGCGGCAGATTTACGTTTTTGATTGATGAAGACGAGCTGATGCGTCTGTATGGACTGGAGTACGTCCCCGAGCTTGAACAGAGCTACAATACGGCCCCGTCCCAGCAAATTACGGCGATCGTACACGATGGGGAAAAGAACCGGGCAGGCAAGCTTCGCTGGGGGCTGGTTCCGTCCTTTGCCAAGGATGAAAAAATCGGATGGAAGATGATCAACGCCCGCTCGGAAACGGTACATGAGAAACCATCCTTTAAAAAGCTGTTTTACAAGCGGCGCTGCATCATTCCGGCAGACAGCTTTTACGAATGGAAGCGGGAGAACAATGAAAAGCTCCCGTACCGGATCCGCCTGTCCGAAGAGCCGGTGATGTCGCTTGCCGGTCTTTGGGACAGGTGGGAAGCTCCGGACGGGAGCATCGTGCAGTCGTGCACCATTTTAACAACAGAAGCAAACAGCCTGATGGAAGACATTCACGACCGGATGCCGGTCATTCTGGATGAAGCCGCCCGAAGCATTTGGCTCGACCGCTCGGTTCAGGACACGGAGAAGCTGCGCGGGCTGTTAACGCCGTATCCGGCAGAGAAAATGGAAGCCTACCGGGTGCCGCAGATCGTGAATTCCCCTAAACATAACGGTCCGGAATGCATCGAGCCCGCCGGTTAATCGCTCAGGCAGCACGCTTTCGGAAAGCTGCACTACCCGCTCCGGCGAGGAGCAGGAAGAGAAGCATCGAAACGATATAGGAAGAAGCTGTGTTTGGAAGCCGGTCCCCTTCAGCGGGTTCGGTTTCTTTTTCTTTGACGTGAGAAGGAGGGGCCTCCTCAAGAGCCGGTGCTGCCGGCGCTGCTTCGCGTACCTCCTGCACGTCCTGCAGTCCGTTTAGCGTGCCGCCGGCCTGGCTGCCGAGCTCTTCATGAAACAGATCGGCCTTGAGCAGCAGGTCGGCGAGAAAAACGCCGTCAAGGTTATACAGCTCAATCAGCAGATCCGCTCCGCCGGTGGACGTCATCGAAAATAAGTCAGCCAGTGAATACGACACCTTTTCCCCGTCTTTTACGAGGTAAAAGGAGGCATCCAGCTCAAACAGCTGCAGCGCGCGCTGAAATAAGTCAAACAGCTCCAGCAGGTCGGAAGCGGTAAAGTCAGCCGGATCGTCACTCATCGGAAACTGTTCCAGTGCCGCTGCGATAGCATCAAGCTCTTCCCAGAACGCATCGTCATCAAGCGGAAGCGTCCAAAAATGCTCCAGCAGCGCATCGATTTCTTCAAGCGTTAGGCCGACTGCGTCAAACAGCGCGAGAGATTCGGCGTCCCAGAAATCTTCTGATTCGTCCCACTCCTCCCAGCCCTCGTAGAAGTCCACTGCCCATTCGAGGTCTTCGATGAACTCATAATAGGAAAGGGAATCGTCGTTTGCTTCCAGCAGCTCTTTTAACTCCTCGTACGTCATGCCGCGGGCGTCGAGAAACGCCTGCAGTGAAGTATCCGTGATCGGAGTGAGAGTGGCTTCATAAAGAGCATTGTAAAGGTCATCTGTAAAACGGTACGTGCCGAGCAGGCTCTCGACGCCAAGCAGCTCCAGCGCTTCTGCTTCGGTCAGTTCAAAATCAGCCAGGACCATCTCCAGCTCGCTTTCGGTTAAAACCGGGCCAAGAAAAGCCCGGAGCTCCTCCGCATCCTCAAAGTCCTCCAGTTCAAGCCCCCATGTCGGCAAATACTCGCGCATCTCCGACTCTGTCATCGAGACGTCCTGCAACAGCTTGTCAAAAGCAGGGCCGGATGGAGCAGCAAAAACAGCAGCAGGCAGCAGCAGTAAGCAAAACAGAAAAGCTATTCCTAGTTTCATCGTTCGTTCCTCCTGGTTATGTAATAAGAAGATCATATGCTTCTTTCTGGAAAAAAGGAAGCTTTTTCTTTTTATTTTTTTGTGGGCCGGCAGCAGGGTTTTCAGATAGAGCTGCAGAAACAGGTAAGTCAGGAAAAAAGAGGGGGAGACCGATGAAATTTAAGCTCGAACCACAGGCAGGCTACGATACGAAAATCGGAGAGCTCGTCACGTTTATGGAAACGATGCGGGGCATGACACTTGCCGATCTGGAGGGGATTACTCAGGAGGAGCTGGACCGGCGACCGCCGGGAGGGAATGCAATCGGAGCTCTGCTGGAGCACCTGGCCGCAATTGAATACGTGCATCAAATCATCACGCTTGAAGAGCGAGATCCAAAGCCGGAGGATCTGAACGACTGGCAGACCGGTCTGATGCTTGGCGATGCGCAGGAAAAGCTTCGCGGCAAATCGCTGCAGGACTATCTGCAGCAGCTCGAAGATATACGATCCGTCACGCTTCGGGAGCTGCAGCGTAAACGTGACAGCTGGCTGTATACAGAAGGCGAATGGGAGGGCGGCATTCCGTTTCAGGACGCACGTTGTGGAGGACGAAATCAGTCACCGCGGCCAGATCCGCATGATGCGAAGAGAACTGGCCCAGCGGTAGAGCCGGGGAGGCGGGCCGATGGCAGAGAGGCTGGAACAAACGCATAAAGCAACGCTTGCCGGCATGAGCCTGCTGCTGACGGCGGCCTTGTATATACCGCTTCTTATGGGCTATTTGAGCGGAGCTGTGGGCGCGTTCTTTTTGAACGGCGGGCTTCTGGCCGGCACAGTCGTCTGGCTGCTTGTCCTCATCACCTTCAGGCAGCATACGTCCGTCGTGTTTCTCGCTGGGTTTGCGATCGGCTGGACCGCGCTCCTGCTCGTGTATGAGATGCCGCTCGTGCAATACGAAAGCCACACGTACATGGTGACGACCTACCGGGAGCCGGAGGACGTGACCGGCAGCTCCAACATTTACGTCATGGCGGTCGGCACGACAGACGTGTTTATTCTGGATGAAGAGGCTGCCGTGGAAAGCGTCGAAGCAGCAGGAAGCGACGTGTTTGACACGTATGAAACGACGAACCGCACCCGCTACGGAAGTAAAAACCGGAACCTGATGGAGCTGTTCGGGCCCGGCCCGGGGAGCCAGTTTGCCGACATGCAGGAATCCGTTCAAACGTTTCCGGAATCAGACGTGACCGAGATCAACTCCTTTTTTGAACGGGATTCCTATGTTGGCAACAGCGCCGGACTCGCCTTAGTGCTGACCGGGATGAGCGAGCAGGGATTCCTGCAGGTGGAAGAGCCGGTCAGCGTCACCGGCGCGATTGAACCAGACGGCACCGTCACCCCCGTCAGTATGATCGAAGAAAAGCTGCTCATCGCAGAACGGGACCAAATCCCGCTCTTCATCGTACCCTCAGAAAACAAAGCAGAAGCACAGCAGGCAAAAGTAAAGTACGGCGCAAGCGTTGCAGTCGAAGGCGCCGCGACACTGGAAGAGGCGGTGAACGTGATCAATGGATACGGAAAAAACGGACAGACGAACGGATCACCGTAGGGGCGGCTTGACGCTGAGGCCGCTTTTGCAGAGGGATTTTGCTGCCTGGTACAAAAGCTACAGCAGCCGGCATCCGTCGCAGCACCGGCATGATGAAGGACAGCTGGATATGTCCGTCTGCACAGAGGAATGGTTTGTGGGCATTCTCGCTCGGCACCGACAGCTTGCGGAAGAGGACGGCACCTACGTTTACGGCGTCTTTCATGAGAACGGCCGGCATCTGGGGGCGGTCGACTTTTCAACACTGGACCGCGACTACCAGTGGGGCCGGATCGGATACCAGATTCACAACCAGTACTGGGGCAGAGGCTTCGGCTTCCAAGCCCTGCAGCATGCGCTGCACATCGGCTTCACAGAGCTTGACTATCACCGGATCGAAGCGCATATTAATTTGGATAACGACGCCTCGATCCGCACGGCGGAGAAATCCGGGATGCAGTACGAATGCACGCGTGAACGCTTCATTTACGAGTTTGGGGAATGGACCGACAACCTGGTTTATTATTTGAACCGGGTTTACTGACAAGGAGGAGGCGGAAGCGATGGTAAAGGTACAAGGAGAGCGCTGGTTCCCGTCCGAAAAGACGTTTTCAGAGGAGATGACAGAGCTTTGGGGTGACTGGTACTGTGATTCGGAGGTTGGCAGGCTGCGGTCTGTGCTGATGCACCGGCCGGGCCCGGAAATCGACGGCATCACCGATGAAATCGCAGCAGATGTCCGCTTTCGCGGGGCGATCAACGCGGAAAAAGCCCGTGCGGAGCATGATGCGATGGCGGATGTTTACCGGGATCACGGTGTGGAAGTGCACTACGTCTGCCATCAGCGGACCGATCGGCCGAATGCCATGTTTATGCGTGATTTAATGCTGATGACACCGGAGGGAGCGATTGTTTCCCGGCCTGCTGTTCCGTCGCGCCGCGGAGAAGAAAAGGCTGTAGCACGAACACTGGCGGATCTCGGTGTGCCGATCATCAAAACGATCAACGGCAGGGGTTTTTTTGAAGGGGCGTGTGCGATGTGGATCGACCGGGAAACGGTCGTGCTCGGCAGCGGCAGCCGTGCGAATAAAGAGGGGATCCGGCAGGTGGAAACGGAGCTTAAGAACATGGGCGTAGAGACGATTTTGCACACTCCGATTCCGTACGGATCGATTCATCTGGACGGGTACATGAATATGGTCGATCGTCACAAGCTGGCTGTATTTCCGTGGCATCTCGCCTACGATACCGCCCAGGAGCTGCAGGAGCTCGGGATCGAACTGATTGAAGTCACAGACATCGACGAAATCAAGCAGGGGATGGCATTAAACGTCGTGGCACTGGAGCCGGGTCATATCCTCATGCCCGCGGGCTGTCCGAATACGAGACAGGTGTATGAGAACGCCGGCATCACCGTTACAGAAGTGGAGCTTGGAGAGCTGATGAAGGGCTGGGGCGCCGTCCACTGTACGACCGCCTTTCTGAAAAGGGATCCGCTATGATCGATCAGCGGCAGACGGTCCGGGAGCGGTTGTGTCGGGCACTTGAAGTCGATTTGATGCAGGTGGAAGCTGTCCGCGGTGTTTTTTACGGAGGCTCGGTTGCCACCGGGGAAACCGATACGTGGTCTGATATTGACGTGCGAATCGTAGTGGATGATGCGTCTTTTTCAGCATTTATTGCCGAAAAACAAGTACGTCCGGAGCGGTGGGGAAATGTCTTGTTTTATGAAGATCCGGGAAAGCATCTGCCCTATACAATTATTCATTACCGCTCCTTCGTGAAAATCGACTGCTTTTATTACCGGCAGTCCGAGCTGAAGCCAGATCCGTTCTTCCGGTCGATCTGGGTTGTGTATGATCCGGACGAAACGCTTGCAGCCCTCAAACAGCAGTCGGCCGGGACGACGCGGAAGCCCTCCGCAGAAGACGTGGAGCGTTGGCGTGGAAAAGTGTTTGCGTATCTGCATGAAATCCGCCGCCGCACTGAACGGGACGAGCAGCATTACGCCCGGCAGTGTGCAGACATGCTGAGCTGGTCACTGGCAGCCGGATGGCTCATGGCCCGCGGTGACATGCCGGATGGATTCGGCAGTTGGAGCAAGCTCGAAGGACCTAGATCACGTCTTATGGAGGCGGAACAAAAGCAGCTGCAGGCCCTCAGCCGAGTGACAGAACCGATCGACCGGGCGAGATTGTTTATTCCGATGTTTTTAAACGTGCACAGCCGGGTCTGCGCTTCCCTGGATATGCCGGAAAAGCGGGACTGGGTCGAGGAAATCTGCAGGATGATCGACCGGCCATTTGAATCGTAAACGCACAGCCGAATCGTCCGGTTCAATGCGGCTGGCGTGGGATAAGCATGCAAAAGCGGCATAACGATTAAAGGAATACGAGGCCACGTGATAATGACACAGATTCGTACAAACGGAACAGGCGTACTCATAAGGAAAAGACCGCCTGTTATCAAAAAAAGCACGCATAGGAAAAAGAGACGGAGGTTAATCCGTCTCTTTCAGCGTATTCTGACGTTTTTTGACTGGGGGTTCGCTGCGTTCCCTGTCAATTTTGACGATCAGAAGCCGGCCGACTGTCACGGCCACTAACGTGAGTATGAACAAGTCGAACAACGTCTGCACAACGCCGCCGAACGGATAGTCACGGACGAAGAGGTGAAGGGTCGCTGCAATACCGACCAGAATTACCATTAATTTTGCGCTCATAGCTGGTCACCGCCTTTCGCACGAGCGTGTAATCAGTCTATTCCCGATTTACAGAACGGCAACCTTGTGTAATGATTTTTGAGTAAATGGTCATGTTTTGTACAGGTAATCGGATACCTGCTCCGGCTCATGCAGGAAGATATCCTCCAGGGAAGGCTGTTCCACGCTGACGCCGTAAATCGGGACATGCAGCTGAACGAGCTGCTGGACGAGCAAAGGAATGGCATCCTCGGACGCTGTTTCCACGCGCAGAAGTCCGTCTTCCCACGAGCCGTCCCGTTTTTTATCGGCCAGCCCGCGGCTGATGCGTGCTTTATCATCGTCCGCGAGCGTAGTGCCTGTATCAATTGTCACCATGAAGGTTGCCTGGAACTGCTGCTGCAGCTCCTTCAACGAGCCTTCGAGCGCAATCGTACCTTCCTTCATGATGGCAATGCGCGAACAGATTTTTTCTACTTCCGGCAGGTTATGGGACGTCATAAAAATCGTTTTTCCTTCACGGTTGAGCTCCTGTACAAGCTTTTGCATATGAATCACGGACTCAGCGTCAAGCCCGGACGTCGGTTCATCGAGAATGAGGAGCTCCGGATCATGAATCAGCGCCTGAGCAACGCCGAGCTTCTTTTTCATCCCGAAGGAATAGGTTCCGACCTTCCAACGGGCTGCCTCCTCCAGTCCAACCTGCGCCAGCACCTCGAATGATCGTTTTTTCGACGCGGGCTTTCCGCTCAAACGGCTGAAAAACTGCAGGTGCTTCAATCCGGTGAGCTGATCGTAAAAGGAGGAATAATCCGGGAGGACCCCGATGCGGTCTTTTACTGCATCAACTCCAAATTTTTCTTCAAACAAGTAGACGTCTCCACTGTCCGGCTTCATGATATCAGTGATGAGATTGATAAAGGTCGATTTCCCGGCACCATTCCGACCGAGGAAGCCGAAGAGTTCTCCTTGATAGACGTCGAGCGAAATGCCGTCCACAACGCGTTCACGGCCAAATGATTTAACCAGGTTCTCTGTGCGAATGATCCGCATCATACGTCCCTCCTCTGAAACAGCCGGTCTGCCGCTGAATAAAATAATAGACCGATTACGAATGGTACCGCCATATAGAACAAGTCGAACTGAAAGTAGTAGTAAGGCGTCACGAATTTCACCCACGTGATGTACCATTCCTCACTGAGCATGGACCAGAACGATAGCGCCGGGAGGGCAAAGGCTGCAATCACGCCGAAAAACATCGTATAGGCTGAACGCGGAATGAGGATGGAAAGAAGCACCGCTGCGCTCACGCCGTAAAAGATAAAAATGAGAAACTCCAGATAGTCGATCAAATAAAACGTGCCGGCTGTATAGCTGATCAGAATCGTATTCAACAGAAGCAGCAGTGCCCAGAATAAGAACGTGCCGAGCGTCTTTCCATAAATGATCGCCGAGCGCGATGCTTTCGTCACAAGAAAGCGGATCGTGCGTGCTTCGAGCTCTTTATTGACGACGTTGTGCGAGAGTGTAAAAACGAATAAATACCCGAATACATAGAGTGCCGCGCGCATGCCGGCCACGTACGCTTCCTCCTGAGACAAGTTGCCCATCCCATCCGGAATCAGCTCAGCAGCCTGTGCGGTATAGTAAGACACCACAAACAGCACCGCCGCAATCAGCAGCGGCCGGAAACCGGACATCAGCTCTCTAAACTCTCGGAAACAAATCGTCCACATGCAAACCTCTCCTGTCTAAAGCTGGTATTGCCTATGATAGCAGACTGGGGAAGGCATGTCTTTTTTGAACGAGGAAAGCGTTGCGGTTATAATGAATTTTTAAAAGAAAAGTCATAGGCATATAGAATTATGCTGCGGTATAATAAAAGAAACACCATGAGCAGTCACCTTTGATATCAATAAAAGGGGTGGTAGCATGCGTTTCTTTCGTTCCAAATGGGGTAAACGATCGGCAGCCGCATTGCTTTTGATTGCAGTCTGGGTTGGAGGCAGCGTGTTTGGAGCGATGACAGCTGAAGAAGAGTTTGGCACGCAGATGATCGCCTACACAGACATCACTGATTTCATACAGGAAATGGAAGGCGAAGCTGCTGCAGCAGAGGATCAGACGCTGTCGCTTCAGGAACAGCTGCAGGAGCATGAAGCGCTGCTTGAGGAGCTGGGAGAGGAAACGACGGTTTCAGAGGAAAAGCTGGAAGCCATGCAGGAGGACATTGACCGGGCTGAAGCGCTGCTGGAACGGGAAGAAGAGCTGCGGGAAGATATCGCGGGTCTGGAAGAAGACTATGAAGCACAGAAAGCCGATCAGGAAGAAACGATAGCTGCAGAGCTGGCTGAACTTGAACAGGAGCTGGAAGCGAAATCGGACGAACTAGAGAATCTGCTTGCAGATATTGAATCAAAAGAAGAAGAGCTTGATGCGATCGGCAGCTCCATCACAGCTAAACAGGCAGAGCCGGTCAGCTACCCGGCGGGCACAGCGATCGTCGGGATTGATATGGAGCCCGGCAGATACATGGCGGAACCTATCGGGAGTGGAAGTAACTTTGCAGTCTACAGCGGTTCCGGATCACTTGAATATAACCTGATTTTAAGTACACGGCCGGACCATGGTGTGGAGGAAGTAGCTATTTTTCTATTTGAAGACTACATGATTGATGCACGAACGCCATATACTCTGACGCCGATCGATGAATAACACAAATCACATTACGGCCGCTGCTGCGGTCGTTTTTGTTTATTAATCAGGCAAAACTTCCCACACCATTCTTTATCTAATAAATTCCTGCGAAGAATAAAGGATTCTCCTCTTTTCTGTCGTATAAATTCCAGTGGAGGTGAGGCGGATGTATGGAACGCTGTCATCGCGGGTGTACGTGCTGGATAAGCCGGCCGGTCATTCGTTTGGAGATGTGGAATATTATAAAGAACGGCTTCAGGATGTGAAGGGACCGGTGCTGGAACCGGCCTGTGGAAGCGGGCGGATGATGATTCCGCTTCTGGAAGCAGGCATAGACGTAGAAGGATTCGATCCGTCAGCTCCAATGCTGGACCTGTGCCGGAAAGAGGCGGAGGCGAGAGGACTTGATCCGGTGCTGTTTGAGGGCACGATGGAATCTGCGGAGCTCTCGTGTAAGTACGAAGCGGCAATCATTCCGGCCGGTACGCTGCAGCTGCTGCATGAGCCGGGGATGATCCAGCGTGCGTTTCAGCAGCTTTCCGGGTGTCTGCTGCCAGGTGGAAAGCTGATTGCGGATTTCTATCTCTTCACAGGAGCAGAGCCGGGACTCCGCTTTCGGGAATGGGAAGATGGAGAAGACCGCATTACGCTTGAGTCTGTGACGGTCGAAGTTGATTATCTGAACCAGAAAACGATTGACCGCAACCGCTACGAACGCTGGCGGAAAGGGAAGCTCGTCGAAACGGAGCTTGAACTGTTTCCGCTGCGCTGGCTCGGAATTGAAGAAGCAGCGCTGATGCTGCGCGAAGCTGGCTTTTCAGAGATTACCTTTTCAGGAGGGTATGAATATGGCAAAGCGCCAGTCGATGCTGCAGAGGTTATTACCGTCGAAGCGGTAAAGGCATAAGTTCACCTGGTTAAAACAAAGCGGGCCGGTTATTGCAGACGATGACCGGCCTTATTGTGTACATAGTATCCATTCGACGTCCGCGAGTTACAGTTGTGGCACTATTGATCACCTCAGAAAAAAGGCTGTCTCCTAAGATTAAGTAGTTCAGTTTTTGTGGAGAAACATTAGAAATCGCATATAAATTCTAAGACCAAATCGCATAGTGATTTGGTCTTTTATTTTTATTGATATAATAACGTTTTCGCTTAAAAAATGTATAAAATAGCATAGGAAATAGCATACTAAATAATAGAGTGACAATAACTATTGTCAAGGTGAAAATATGGGTGTTAAAATAGGTGTTATTTACTATGTTAATTGGACTGCATTTAAAAGGAGTGAAAAATATCGTGCAATTCATCAAGCCTAAGAATAATAATGCTGATAAAGTGGATTGGCTAATATCTGAACAAGTCCGAGAAATAGTAAAAAACTATGCGGAATACTGCGAATACAGCGAGAGCGAAGTAGTAGATATATTCTTAAAAAATCTTCTTAATGATGAAGAGTTTCTAAAATGGGTTGATGGCATACGGAACAACAAAAGAATGCTACGAAAAATGGGGTTAGAGGATATAATGGAGGAACAAAAACTTGGCTAAATTACAACGATTAGTTACAAAAGAAGATGGCATCGTTGTTGTTCATAACCCTGTTAATGAAGATGAATTGAATGATAGAAAGGAACAATATAAATTCCTATCGGATAAGAAATTCGCCTTCCGTTATAATCATATGTTGTTTCTCCCAATTGAATTTACTTGGAATGGAAATACACATACAATTCAATACAACTTCTGCACGAACCCTTTCTGTAAATGGTGCGGTCAAGAACAAGTGAAGTTTGAAACTGTCAAAGGTAAGCCGTCAAGATACAAGTTGAGCGGTAAAAGCAGTAAGAAAATGCTTGTGTGTAATCCAGACCCTATCCACCCAAGTAGTGGTATGACTTTGAATTGTTATTCAACTGCTATTTCGAATTGGTCTGTTGCAGAAGAGATTTCGAGACTTGTGCGTATCAACCAGACCCAAGATGTTGAGCCAGAATACAACTTCCATAATGAAAACTGTATGGTTGTTCATCTAACTCCTTTTGAAACGCCAAGCCAGTTCTATAAACAAGGAAAGACATTGAATAATGCTCAACGATGGCAATGTAAAGTGTGTAAGAAAAAGACAAGTATTCTTCCAAACAAGCGTCAATCCACTACCTATCGTCAAAAGAAGAATGATATTCTTCCGATGTTTGCGAAACTACTATTAAACAAAATGCCAATCAGTCGAACTTGCGATATTTTAGAAATCGGTGTCGGCACTTACTACCATAAATTGGAATGGTTGTACCGTTGTTGTTTGGAATTCTTAGAGAAGTATGAAACAGCTCCTTTGACCAATAAAACATTCAAAGAAATGTGGTTGAATACTGATAAAATGCACTACAACCTTAATAATGTTCGCAAGAAAGGTCAAGGCGGTCAAAAGTATTCTGGTTTAGAAGATAGTCAAGTACAGACTTATGTGGTTGTTTCAGCGGATACCATTTCACGATATGTTTTTCGGTCAGACGTTGCTTATGATTGGGAAATGACCGTAGAGGATTTAAAACTTGATACGATGGTTTATAAAGAAGACCATTTGAATGATTTCAGTAAGAAAAATAACCGTTTGGACTTTTCTTATTACCCACAAGAACCGACACCGAACGATACCCAAACACATCACGAATATCGAACGGAACTTAACGAGTTTAAAAAACGAATGCAATATGTTGATGGGCTTCACGTTAATCCTACCTACACGACAATGGCACACTTTTGGCTGATTAAACAAATGGTACAAACTGGTGAATGGAGAATGATTAGCGATAATGATGCTTCTATAATGACCGCCTTTTTTAGAGTGTTTTCGAAAGAAGTAAGAATGTCGGATGCACACCACTTCCTCTGTTTGCTTGATAAGAACAAAAGCAGAAAACAATGTTTAGAAGAGTTTGATGATGCAAAATCAGATTTATTGGATTGGGGATTTCACAGAGGATACGAAACGAAAAACTTGCGTAAATTAGCCTATTCATATTTAAAAGAGCTATTAGAAACGCATCAGTTTCATAATGAAATCCAAACACCAACTCACTCTTATAACGATTGGGCTAAAACTCCAATAACACATCCATTAGCATCGAGAGATAAAGGATTTCACAATGTCGATTGTACAACTGATTTATCTTCTCTTGAACCAAGGGAAATTGCGAAAATGGTATTGAATGTTAACGACAATGCTACTAATAGCTTTATCCAACAAATTCGTAGAAGGTTGTCTATTCTTGAAAGACCATTGATGACAGCCAGAGGAGATGGAAAGAGTTATATTTATGCCAATTTTAACCCGAAGTATGCTCAATACTCATTGACTATTTTAAGGACATTCTACAACTTTTGTGAAACCTATAAATCAGCCGATGGAAAGAACTTAACCCCTGCACAACGATTAGGTATAACAGAGAAAGCGTTCGATTTAAAAGACATAATATATCAAAGATAGTACGTTTAATGGCAAACGTACTATCTTTTTTATGAAAGGGAAATGGAAATTTTATGTTAAAATAAATTTGAGTGAGAATGGATGTACTAAGGGGGATAATATGAAGAAAATATTACTAATTGGTTCGGGAGGGTCAGGAAAATCAACATTGGCAAGAAAAATAGGTGAAAAGTTAGAAATAAATGTATATCACCTCGATGCGTTATTTTGGAAACCTAATTGGGAGGGTGTCCCTAAAGATGAACAAAGAAAAGTCCAGAATGAATTAGTAAAAAATGAAGAATGGATTATTGATGGGAATTATGGGGGAACGATGGATATAAGGCTTAACGCAGCAGATACTGTTATTTTTCTTGATATCCACAGAACCATATGTGTTTATCGTGCATTTAAAAGAATGTTGCAGTATCGAAATAAAACAAGACCAGATATGGCAGAAGGTTGCGAAGAAAGATTTGATTTAGATTTTTTCAAATGGATATGGAACTATCCTAAAACGAAAAGACCAGAAATCCTAAATAGACTTCAACAATTATCTACTGAAAAGAAAATCATTGTATTAAAGTCGCCAAAAGAAGTACAACAGTTCATAGCAGAAATTCAATAAAAAGGCTTGGATTAAATATCCAAGCCTTTTAGTGTGTTAATATTGTAGTTATTTCACCCGATATTTAGGGTGAAAATTACAATGTGATTTGGTATGTTTTTTAACATTTTCTCCACATTAACTGAACTACTTATCCTAAGACACAGCCTTTTATGATTGCACTGGCAGAATTCGTTTTTTCGGAAACACGAGCGGCAGCAGAAGCAGCGACAGCAGTCCGCCGGCTGCTGCGAGAAACGGAAAGCTTGTGCCGGCGACGACCATGCCGGAAAGGGCACCGCCGGAGGCGCCGGAGAGGGCGACGAAAATATCGGCCCGGCCTTGTACAGCGGCTCTTTCTTTTGCTGGCGCAGAATCAACGATTACCGTTGTACCACTGATCAGCCCGATGTTCCAGCCGATCCCGAGCAGGATCAGCGCGGTCGTAATCAGAACGAGAGAAGGGCCTGCCAAAGCAGCCATGACGCCGGAGATGAGCAGAATGACGCCTGCTGCGGCAGTCATCACCCTTCGCCCGAGCCGGTCGATCAGGCGGCCGGTAACGAGGGAAGGCAGGTACATCGCTCCGATATGCAGCCCGATCACGAGTCCGACGGCCTGCAGGTGATGCCCGTGTCCTTCCATGTGAATCGGCGTCATCGTCATAATCGCCACCATAATAAAATGGGAGAGCACCATGATAAAGACGCCCGCAAAGAGGCCGGTTCTAACAGCAGGGGCGGAGACGGTTTCCTCCACGGCCGGAGTGGACAGCTTGCGGGCAAGCTCCATCGGTTCCGGACGCAGAAACAAAGTTAAAATAAGTCCCGCGCCAGCATATGCAAAAGCAGCAAAGAGAAAGGGGCCGCTCAGCGGAGGCAGGCCAATGAAGGCTGCTGCGATCCCTGTCACATCGACAAGAAACGGACCGGCGACAGCACCGAATGTCGTCGCAACGAGAACAAGGCTGATCGCAGTCGCACGCTGATTTTCCGCAGCAAGATCGGTCCCGGCAAAGCGCGCCTGCAGGTTCGTCGCCATCCCCGCACCGTAAATAAACAACGCCGGCAGAAGCAAAAGAAAATGACCGGAAGCGGCAGCGGCTACGACAGCGAGAGAGCCGATGGCCCCGGTGTAAAAGCCGGCAGACAGCCCTTTCCGCCGTCCATATTTCTGACTTGCTTTCCCGACGAGCCAGGCAGCGAGCGCCGATCCCAGCGTAAAGACTGCAATCGGCAGTCCGCCGGCGGTAGCGGTTCCGGTCATGTCGCGGGCGAGCAGGGAACCGACGGTGATTCCGGCTGCGAGCCCGCCACCAGCGAGTACCTGTGCCAGAGCAGTGACAAGAAGCGTACGCCGGAACCAGTATTCTCTTGATTTTCCGTTATACATCGCTTCTTCCTCCTAACGCTGGTGCTTCAGCAGAAATGATTTCACACTCTCATCCAGCTCCTCTACAATTTCCAGAATCGTAATGCCTGATAGATAGGACTTCAGCTGTTGTTCCCCGATTTCCATCTTCTGCTGAATGACGCACGCCTCTTCTTTTTCGACTCCGGCAAGCTGGCACGTTAAAATCGCCTGCCTTCCTTCGACGGCTTCAATGATGTCGAGAAACGTGATCGAATCGGCGGAACGGGCAAGCCGGTAGCCTCCGTTGACACCGGGGCTGGAGGAAACAAGGTCTTCTTTGGCAAGCTTCGTCAATATTTTGGATAAGTACGTGGTTGAGACGCTTTGCAGCTCTGCAAGCGGCCGGACGCCGACGAGCGAATCGGGAGAAATGCTCGCTAAATAGACCATTGTGTGAAGGGCATAGTTCGTAGCCTGCGCGTATTTCATCTGCAGCGCTCCTTTTTAACGTAATTAAAGAGTCTTAATATCTATAATTAGTATAGCATAGCAAAAAGGCGCGGAGTAAAGAAGAAGATCTTTGCTCCGCGCCTTTCGGTGAATCAGTCAGTCAGGCGGTACCAGCGTCGTGCATTGTGATGGAAAATACGTTCGCTATTGGAGAAAGCATGCTGCACGCGTTCAATATCCTTATCGGAAAAAGGAACGGGCGCTCTTGTTGAAGGGAGGTCAGTGCCGAACATAAGCGCTTCGGGGTTTTCCTCGTTAATCTGCACCATTGCCTCGATCGGGTTTCCCTGATAGCGTCCGAAGCCGGTCGCTTTCACTGCAGCTCCATTTGAAACGAGGTCGAGCAGAGCGGGAAGGCCCTCTGGATGCAGACCAAGGTGATCGATGGATATCCGCTCCGGGCGGGTGATGGACGGACGGATATCGGCGAGTGTACGGGCATCGGCGTACAGCTCGACATGCCAGCCGGCGGTCTCGTAAACGAGATCAGCGAGCCTCTCGAGATCGTTCAGCTCCGCAGACCCGCCGCGGTACAGGTTCAGCCGCAGGGCGCGGATGCTTTGCTGATGCAGCGCAGCCACTTCCTCTGCTGTCACAGAGGAAGGCAGCTGGGTGACGCCGACATAGCCGCTGCCAAGCTGCCTGAGCGCATTGGTTACATACGTTTGGTCGAAGCCTTGAAACGATCCGGAAACGACAGCTCCGCCGCCATTATGCCACGCGCGCTGTTTTTCGTAGTCAGAAACGGTGAATACCGGCGGTTTATAGCCGTTGTTCATCTGCAGCGGATAAGCTGGATCGATGATATGCAAATGAGCATCAAACAGATTGATCATGAACGCTGCCTCCTCCTGTCCGGCTACTTTTTCAAATCAAATCCGTCAAACGGAAGCGTCAGCGCTCCGGTCATGTAATCGTCGTCGCGCTCGGCAGAAAGGTATTCGACGTTCAACGTTTTTTTATCAGGATGAAGCGCCTCTCCTTCGACAATATAGCCGATGGCGATCACAAAATCGCCGCTGTCGATCAGCTCGCGCACCTCCATATCAAAATAGGCCACGGCATCCTTTAAAATCGGCGTACCGTTTTTCGTGTAGAAAAACTGGTCCTCGCCAAGTGCCTCGATCGACTGGCTGCCTGAGAAAAACGTATCGTGGAGCTGCTCCTGATCGGCTGCGGCCATGCTGAGTCCCCACCGTTTAGAGGTTTCAAGCAGCTTTGTCCCTTCGAACTCTTTCGGAAAGCACGTGATCATCTGCGGCGGCTCATGCGAGCACTGAGTGCTCCAGCAGCCGAAATGAAAGTGGCCCCGATCCCCGTCCCGGACAGAGACGAAAAAGACACCCCGTGAGCGCAGATCGTAAATGGAGCTGTAGCGGTCTTTCGCTTGTTTGGAATCCATTTTTTCCTCCTCCTTTCGTCGTCCGTTTACTCATACCCGCTCAGCCGGAAAGCTAACAGCAGGCAGGAAAATGCACGGCCAGCAGGGAAGTAAAGAGAAGCATAGAAAGGGAGGATGCCGATGAAACTGTATATCGTGAGGCACGGACAGACAGAATGGAACGTGGAAAAGCGGATGCAGGGATGGGGCGATTCGCCGCTCACCCAGACGGGAATCCGCGATGCCGGGCTGCTTCGGGAGAGGATCAAAGAGGTTCCCTTTGATGAAGCATGGGCCAGTCCGCTCAAGCGGGCAGAGCAGACAGCTGACATTCTTGTGCCTGATCAGCAGATTCACGTGCACGAGGGCTTAAAGGAGATGCGCCTCGGTTCGATGGAAGGAAAGCGTCAGGAAGACCTGCACCCTTCCGAAAAAAAGACGTGGCAGACGTTTTGGGAGGATCCGGAGCGCTTTCAGCCGAACGGCGGCGAAACGTACGGCGAAGTGGAGAAGCGCGTGAATGGCTTTTTGGAGGACATCAGCCGGACCTCGAGCGGGAACGTTCTGCTCGTTACGCACACCGTTGTGATCAAGCTTTTGATTAACCGATTTGAAGATCGTCCGCTCCGTCGTATTTGGGAACCGCCATATGTGCATGAAACGTGTTTGACGATCGTGGACTGGGACGGAACGAACGGAAAGATCGAGGTAAGCTGCAGCATCGACCACACGAAAGCCGGCAGAGGCTGGTAACAAAAGCAGGGGGAATCAACGATGCAGGACCGAGGCTACATAGAGAAAAAACCATTTTTTCAGCGCCGTTACGTGCGTGTCGGAATTATCATGCTGCTCACGATGTGCAGTTTGCTGCTGGCAGGACTGCTGTTTATCTGGTGGTTTTCAGCCCAGAGCCATCCGAAGCTCGACGGGGAAACGATCGAGGCGCCTCTCACGGCAGAAGTGGAAGTAATCCGGGACAGCCGCGGCGTCGCAAAGATTCAGGCGGACGAGCTGGAAGATTTGTTTTATACGCAAGGATACGTGATGGCTCAGGACAGGCTGTTTCAAATGGACATGACCCGCAGGCTAGCCGGCGGGCGCCTGGCAGAGGTGATCGGCGAGGATGCACTGGAAAGCGATAAGTATTTCCGTTCCTATGGGATGCACCGCGCAGTCGATGGGATCATCGAGCAGTTTGATGAGGAAACGGCCCGGATGGTGGATGCCTTTGCGGCCGGGGTCACAGGTTACATTGATGATGCGTTTGAGGCGGGTGAACAGCCGCTGGAATTTCGCATTCTCGGCTACCGGCCGGATGAATGGACAGCTGAAGATACAGCCATTGCCGTTAAGTACATGGGCTACACGCTTACAGGGAATTTCCGGGATGAGCTGACTCACTATGAACTCGTGCGCCGCTTCGGGGCAGAAGCGGAAGCGATGTTTCCCGACTATGCCGAAGCAGACGAATTTCCGGTGATAGGAGACGGTCTGCCGGAAGCTTCAGAAAGCACGGCTGTCGCAGCCTATGAGGAGCTGACGAAGGAGCAGGCGGGGATCGTGGAGCCGGACCTGGAGGAGCTGTCGGAGCTGCTGCCGGAGCCGTGGAACGGGAGCAACAACTGGGTTATCGGCGGGGAGTGGACGGAATCAGGTGCTCCAATGATCGGGGACGATCCGCACCTGGATCTTGCTGTGCCGAGCGTATGGTATCAGACGCACCTGGAGCTTACCGGCGATTTTCATTCGATTGGCGTGACGGTGCCCGGTATCCCCGGCGTCGTGCTCGGTCATAACGGAGAGGTTGCCTGGGGTGTCACGTCACTGAGCGCGGACTACGAGGATGTGTTTCTGGAACAGGTGAATCCGGAAAATCCGAATGAATACTTATATGACGGTGAATGGGAAGAAGCCGAGCGTCATTATGAGGAAATACACATTGACGATGAACCGGAGCCGTATGTTCACTACGTGGACGAAACGAGAAATGGCCCGGTAATGAACCGGGTGATCGAAGAAGGGCCGTATCAGGCATATTCTTTGCGCTGGAGCGGGCTGGAGCCCGGTGAAGAACTCGACGGCATTCTCCGTGTCAATCGGGCGGAAACCGCTGAAGAATTCGCAGCTGGACTGGAAGGGTTTGTCACTCCGGGGCTTGGCTGGGTTTTTGCAGATACAGACGGTAATTTCGGCTGGCAGGGACAGGCGCTTCTGCCTGTGCGCCAGAACGGTGACGGCATGTTTCCGGTTCCGGGGTGGGATCCGGACTTTCAGTGGGATGGGTTTCTGGAGCCGGATGAACTTCCGGGCGAGATGAACCCGGAGCAGGGCTATGTGATGACGGCAAACCACATGCCGGTTGATGAGGACTTTGACTATGAAATCGGGCGCAGCTACTTTCCCTACCGCGGTCTCCGGCTGGAGGAGATGATTGCCGAACAGCAGGCATCCGGCGATCCATTTACGCTGGAAACGATGCGGGAGATGCAGACCGATGTCGTCAATACGCAGGCAGAAATGCTCGTTCCGCTCATGACAGAAGCGGTCCGTGACTGGGATGTAGAACTGCACGGCGGAACGGATCTGGAAGGGGAGATACTGGGCGAGCTGTCCGATCTAGAGGAAGAGGCACTGGAGCAGCTCGAACGGTGGGATTATCTCGAAGATGTCGACAGCAGCGGAGCGCTCATCTGGCACCTTTGGTACGAAGGGCTGCCGCAAACGTTGTTTGAGCGCTATCTGCAGGTTGAGGTGACGAATCACGTATCGAGACACCGGGTCATAGCCGATGCTGCGGAAACGGATGTCGTTTTTGCGTATCTCGATGAGCGGTATCAAGTCCCTTTTGCCAAAGCCGCTCGGGAAACGTTTTTTGAAGCCGTCCAGCAGGCGGAGGAGCTGCAGGGCGGCAGTGCCTCAACCTGGCGTTGGGGAGATTGGCACCAGGTGGAAATTGCGCATCCGCTCGGAGCGGTCTGGCCGTTAAATCATCTGCTGAACGTAAACGGCGGGGAGATGGGCGGAAGCGGATTTACGCCGGGAGCGTCAAGCTTTGATGAGGAAACCGGGATCGCCAATCACGGTGCGGGCTGGCGGTTTATCGGAGATTTAGCCTCCACAGACCGGTTTTACGACGTGAACATTCCAGGACAGTCCGGTCAGTGGCGCTCGCCGCACTATGAAGATCAGATGACCATTTGGACGGAAGGAGAATTTGAAGAGATGATTTACAATAAAGAAGAGGCAGAAGACATGAACCGGGTGCGGTTCGTGCCGGAGGGCGCATCATGACGGACTGGAAAGACATGATCACCTCAGAGGCTGCGCTGCGGGAAAAGCTGGGAGCCCCGAGTGAACTTGCCGTTAAAAAAGAAATTCAGCTGATTGACCATCATGCGGCTTCGTTTATCGCGCGCTCCCCATTTCTGGTCATGGCAACGGCGGACGCGTCAGGGAGGTGCCAGGCTTCACCGCGCGGCGATCAGCCCGGCTTTGTCCGCGTGCTGGACGATCAGCGGCTCGTCATTCCGGAGCGGCCGGGTAATAAACGATTCGACTCTCTCCTTAATCTGATCGAAAATCCGCACGTCGGACTGGAATTTTTCATCCCGGGGATGGGTGAAACGCTCCGCGTCAATGGGACAGCCGTATTAACAGAAGAGGAAGACCTGCTAGCAAGCATGGCGGTGAAGGAAAAGAAGCCGTGGCTTGCGATCGGGGTGACAGTGGAGAGCTGTTTCGTCCATTGTGCCAAGGCGTTGAGGCGTTCTGAGCTTTGGAAGCCGGACACGTGGCCGAAGGTCGAAAGCCTGCCGCGTGCTGCAGAAATGATGAAGGCACACGCCGCTTCCGAGCAGTCGGAAGCAGAGCTTGAAGAACGTCTTCAGACCGGATACCGGGAGCGGCTGTACTAAGCCGCGTTTTTAATCAGACAATTGCGGGTAGACAAACCGTGCACGCAAAAATGACGAAAAGGTGGTTCTACCATGTCTGATATGAACGGAAAAACGATTGTTATCACCGGCGCAAGCAGCGGAATCGGAGAAGCAACAGCTGCAAAGTTTGCAGACGAAGGAGCGAACGTCGTGCTTGCTGCGCGTCGAAAAGAACGGCTTGAAGAGCTTCAGAACAGCCTGCAGGACAAGCCAGGTAAAGTAGAGATCAAGCAGACGGATGTGACGTCAAAGGATGAAGTCCACGAGCTGATCCAGTTTACGGTCGACACGTTCGGCGGCGTCGATGTGCTTTTCAACAACGCCGGCTTGATGCCGCTCAGCTTCATGGAAAAAGGCAAGGTCGATGAGTGGGAAAAGATGGTCGACGTTAACATTAAGGGCGTATTGTATGGTATTCACGCTGTGCTGCCGCATATGCAGGAGCAGAACAGCGGACACATTATTACAACGTCCTCGATTGCGGGCCATGAAATCATGCCTTCCGGAGCCGTTTACTGCGGCACGAAGTTTGCAGCACGCGTGATCATGGAAGGTCTCGGCAAAGAGCTCGCCGGCACTGATATCCGTACGACATCCATTTCACCAGGCGTTGTCGATACGGAGCTGACAGAAACGATCACAGACGAAGACGTGCTGGAAATGTTCGAAAAGAATTTCGGCAAAGGCAAAATGACGCCGCTTGACAGCAAGGACATCGCTGAAGCTGTCTATTACACGGTTCAGCAGCCTAAAAACGTCGATGTGAACGAAATTATTGTCCGCCCGAACAATCAGGGCTGATAACAGTAAACGAGAAAGAAGCGGCCGCGCGCCGCTTCTTTTTTGTGCAGGCACAGTAAGACCGGCACCGTTCCTCGGTCGCTGCACAGAAACAGCTTCACGCCTTTGCACGGCTTTCCGGATCGAATGATCAGCAAAGAAGCCGCCCCCTGAGGACGGCTTACGCATCGCTTATTCAGCTGTCTGACGTACGCTTGCGATATACGGAAGGTTGCGGAACTGCTGGGCGTAATCAATGCCATAGCCGACGATAAATTCATCGGGAATCACGAAGCCGACGTAATCGATCGGCAGTTCCACGCGGCGGCGCTCCGGTTTGTCGAGCAGCGTGCAGACAGCCATCTTTTTGGGACGGTGCATGCGCAGGTGATCGACGAGAAAATCAAGCGTCAAGCCGCTGTCGACGATGTCTTCCACGACGACGACGTTTTCGCCGGTGATGTTGCTGTCGAGATCCTTTAACAGCTTGACCTTGCCGGTCGTTTCTGTCTGATTGCCGTAGCTGGAAACCGAGATAAAGTCGACCTGAACATTGACCGTTGACTTAAACGCCCGCATCAGATCAGCTGCAAAGACGAACGAGCCTTTCAATACTGCAATCAACGTGACGGGCTCATCGTGAAAATCCTTCTGAATCTCATCCGCAAGCTCCTGAACACGTCGTTGAATCGTTTCCTCGGAAAGCATCGTATCATGGATTTCGTATGCCATAACGTCTCCCTCTTTTCACATAAATATCGAGAAGAATATCCCTACGTATCATAACGCCGCAAGCTGAAAATGTAAAACGCCTGCAGGAAAATAGAGGAATCCTTGAATCAGAATCGAATAAAAGAGCGGAGGAGGGATTTACGTGAACAGCATTCATCTCATTACGCTTGGGTGCAGCAGCCTGAAGCGTTCGCTTGCCTTTTACCGGGACGGGCTCGGCATGCAAACGAGCGGCAGCCCGGAGGACGGGATTATCTTTTTTCAAAACGCAGGCACCCGGCTTGCTTTGTTTCCAAAAGACCAGCTTGCTGAAGATATTGGCGCAGCACCTTCTGAAGGGTTTACCGGCATGACGCTTGCCTACAACACAAAATCGGAACAGGAAGTGCGGGACGTGCTGCAAGCTGCTCACAACGCTGGCGGAACGATCGTTAAAGAGGCGCAGCGCGTCTATTGGGGAGGGTACAGCGGCTATTTCCGCGACCCGGACGGCTATTATTGGGAAGCCGCCTATTCAGAAGACTGGAAATTTAACGATCACGACATGCTCATTATAAACGAATAAGGGGAGAAGCAGATATGAATATTCGGGACCAGGTTGTTCTGATCACCGGTGCAGGGCGCGGACTCGGTGCCGCATGCGCCAAGGCATTTGCAGCCGAGGGAGCGCGGGTAATCATTAATTATTATCAAAGCCAGGAAAAAGCAGAGGCGCTGGCCCGTGAAATTGGGGAACCGGCAGTGGCGCTTCAGGCCGATGTCAGAAAGAAAGAAGAACTAGCGCGTCTCGTTCAGGAAGGAGAGCGTCATTTTGGAGCGCCGGTGTCCACCGCCGTTCATAATGCGCTCGTCGATTTCCGGTTTGACCCGGAGGCGCAGGAGGATCTGGAGCACGTCTCTTGGGAATCGTTTGAAACACAGATGGAGGGAAGTGTGAAGGGGGCGTTAAACGTCGTGCAAGCCGTGCTTCCGTCGATGAAGAAGCAGGAATTCGGCCGCCTCATCATGATCGGCACGAACCTCGTTCAACATCCGGTCGTTCCGTACCATGAATATACGTCCGGAAAGGCGGCGCTGCTCGGCTTTACCCGCAATGCAGCGAAGGAGCTCGGTCCGTCCGGCATCACCGTCAATATGGTATCAGGCGGCCTGCTGGAAAAGACGGATGCGAGCAGCGTAACGACACCGGAGGTATTCGATATCATTCGGCAGACGACGCCGCTTCAGCGGGTAACGACACCAGAGGAAATGGCGGATGCCGTGCTGTTTTTCAGCTCGCCGTGGTCGCGGGCAGTGACCGGCCAGAACTTGGTCGTTGACGGCGGACTTGTTATGCATTAATCAGTCGGGGCGCCGCGGTTAACGCTTCGGATAGCCGCGGCGCTCCGCGTACGGTACACATTGAAAGCAGACATGGATCGGTCTGCCTGATTCATCTTCATAGCGCTGTGCTTCGCTGGAAGCTTTGCCGCAGAACTCGCAGCGTCGTCCTCCAAACAGGGAGCGGAGTTTTCGAAACATGCGTATCGCCTCCTTCGTAAAGACAGTGTACATAACGAGAGGCCTGGATGTCTTCTAACATGCACAGCTTCAAGGAGAAAGAGTATGGACTTATTTGCAGGCAAACGAGTAAAGCAGTTAAAAGGATTTTCGCAACATCCGTGCTACTTGGCAGAGGACGGGACAGGAAGGTCGGTCATAAAACGGTTTCCGCTTGCAGAGCAGGCAAAGCGTCGGGAACAGCTCCGTGTGATGGAGCGGCTGTTTATGAAGGGGCTGCCTGTGCAGGAAGTAATGTGTGTGCAGGAAGAGGCCCCGTATCTCTGGGTGCAGCTGAGCTGGATCGAAGGAGAAGATCTGCGAAGCTGCAAAGCGTCGAAGACAGAAGCAGACATGTACAGACTGGGCCGAGAAGCAGGCGCTCTGCTGCGGAAGCTTCATGACGTAAAAGCGCCTGCAGAAAAAATCGGCTGGGCCGATCGTGCGTGGGAAAAGCACCTCCGCTACGAAGCGGTGTGTAAAGAGAAAAAGCTGACGTTTTCGGGAATACATGAGGTCTCAGAATGGGTGAAACGGCACCGGCATTGGATGAATCGTGTGCCGGAGCGGCTGCAGCACGATGATTTTCATCTTGGAAATCTTCTCGTATCCGGCGGCCGGCTGACGGGTGTAATTGATTTTGACAATATGGATTGGGGCGACCCTTATCACGATTTTGTCAAAACAGCGCTCTTTCAGCTCGATGACAGCAGAGCCTTTGCCTGCGGACAGATTCACGGGTACTTTCACGATCAGGTACCGTCTGCTTTTTGGGAACGGTACAGCTTATATACTGCGATGGTGCTGTTCTCGTCGCTTGCCTGGGGTCAGATGTTTGCTCCGAAAGAAGAGGAGATGACGAGACGACGAATCGACCGGGCTTTACGCGATCATCATCACTTTAAGCAATTAAAGCCGGCATGGTATGAGGAGGAAGATGTGTGGAGCACGTAACTACTTTCACAAGGGACTACGAGAAAAGAGGCACGATGAGCCGGGATGAGGTGCACCGCGAAGGAGAATGGCACGAAACGTTTCAGTGCTGGGTCACGTTTGATGACGAGGAAGACCGCTATGTGGTGCTTCAGCTTCGAAGCAGCGTAAAGCGTGACTTCCCCGCGCTCTATGATATTACAGCTGCCGGTCACCTGACGGCGGGTGAACAGGCGGCAGACGGTGTCAGAGAAATGGAGGAGGAAATCGGTCTGCAGGTGACGATGGCGGACCTGCGTCCGCTCGGGCGACTGCAAGACGAGATTGAAATCGGTGCTTTTTTAGATCGGGAGCACTGCCACGTGTTCCAGCTGCATACCGATCGCGATGTCGTCAACCGGCTTCAGTTTCGCGATGGCGAAGCCGACGGGGCCTGCAGCGTGAAGCTGGAGGAGTTTCAGGAGCTTATTGCGGGTGTGCGTTCTGCCTGCAGCGGGATTTCGGACACAGGCAGGCGACTCGTACTGGCCAAGGAGGACCTTGTGCCGCACAGCAGCCAATACTGGGAGCAAGTAATGCCGGCGTTAAAAGAGGTTAACGAGGAGGAGTAGAGATGGAGGATATATTACGAACGGTGCCGGAGCAGTTTGAAACAGAGCGGCTGATTATCCGTATGCCGATGCCGGGCGACGGCCAAGCCGTCTGGGAAGCGAAGCAGGCGACTCGTTCGTCACTAGCAGAATGGCTGCCGTTTATCCCGCTGGATGACACGGTGGAAGAAACAGAAGCTGAGCTGCGCAGGGCAGCACTCCGCTACTTAGAACGAAGCGATTTCCGGCTGTTTTTGTTCCGTAAAACAGATGGCGCCTACGTCGGCTCAAGCGGACTGCACAGGGTGGACTGGACCGTCCCGAAAGTGGAAATCGGCTACTGGGTGGATGCGCGCTACAGCGGACAGGGGTACATAACAGAGGCGGTTGCCGGGGTCGCGCGCTTCGCTGAATGTGAAATGGGTGCGCGCCGGATTGAAATTCGCTGCGACACGAAAAATGAAAAAAGCAGGGCGGTGGCGGAGCGGCTCGGTTTTACGCTGGAAGGAATCTTGCGTCAGGATACGCGCTATGAACGCGGAGGTCTGCGCGATACGTGTATTTTTGCAAAGGTGGTGACGGAATGATGAACGTCGAACGGCTGGAGGAATGGGATGCGGCAGCTTATTTTCAGCTTCGCCTGCAGGCGCTTCAGATGCACCCCGAGGCATTTGCGACAAGCCTGGATGAGGAAGCGAAGCACGGGGTAGAGAAATTTAAGAAACGATTTCAGGAAAGCAAAGCCTGGACCTACGGCGCCTTCGACGGAGAAAGACTGTGCGGCGTGATTACACTGTTCCCGCAGCAGCTGAAGAAGGTGCAGCATCGGGCAGAGATAACCGCCTTTTTCGTCCATCCGTCTATGCGAAGGCACGGCATCGGACGCAGGCTGCTGGAGGCGGTCTGGGAAGCGGCCGAGGATGACGCCTACATTGAGCAGCTGAACCTGTACGTCACTGCTCAGAATCACGCTGCTATTTCGCTGTATGAGGAATTTGGTTTTTCGGTGACCGGCAGAGAAGTGGAAGCACTTTTTGTAGACGGCGTGTATTATGATGAGCTGCGCATGACGGCGAAGCTGGAGGAATCGCTGTGAACCCGCAGGATCATCTGGAGCTGTAGGTCAGCCGGCTGGATGAATCCGAGGCTTACTGGGGTTGGCTGCTGCAGGAGCTTGGATTTACCCCGTTTCAGCATTGGGAAGAAGGGAGAAGCTGGCGCCATGGCGACTTTTATCTCGTCATCGTGCAGACGGAGGAGCGATTTCAGGACGTTCCGTATCATCGCTGCCGCACCGGGTTGAATCATCTCGCCTTCCGGGTGCCGACGAAAGCCGACGTTGACCGGCTGACGCAGGAGGTCAAAAAAAGAGGGATGCCGATCCTGTACGAGGACCGGCATCCGTTTGCAGGCGGACCGGATCACTATGCGCTTTACACGGAGGACCCAGACCGGATGAAAGTGGAAATTACAGCGGAAGAAGCTTAGTGAGGCAGCTCTAACGCCCGTTTCCGCCAGCGCTCAAAAACGACTCCGAATACCAGCAGGAACGCTAGAAAAACAGCGCCGTAAACGAGGCTGAACAGGAGCTCGCCGGTGCCGATTAAAAAGAAAAGACCGAAATGAACGGGAACCGCGGCAAGCAAAGCGGCATACACCCAGCGCATTTGTTTCACAACGGAGAGCAGGTAGGCGTTTGGTTGTCTGCGAAAATAGAACATGAATAGAAGCAGGCCGATGACAAGGGCCGTCAGCCAGAACGCATAGCGGCCCGGATCGTTCCAGGATCCATACATAATCGGCCACTGCAGGAAAAAGAGCGGGACGAGCACCCCCTGGGAAAGCAGCGGAGCAAGGCCGAGGTTTCGGGGCTGAAACTGCTCGTCGTACCGTTCCTGCTCGGATTCATTCCATTCCGCAGCAAGCTCAGAAGGAGGCGGAAACTGACGCACGGCCAGCTTCTCCGCCTGAACGCTGTCCTCGCCGTGCTCGATAAGCCCGGACTTTACTTCCTCTAAATCCTCACGCACCTGCCGAAGAACCGGTTTTTTCTGCCGGTCCGTAAACATATAGAGCTTTCCGGAAAACGCCCGCAGATAGTCTTCAATCATCTTTCTTCCTCCCGTTTCTAACGCGATCTCTTCTGCAGTCTGCAGCTAATCAAGCCCGCCTTCTGTTTAATAAATTCCCTCAAAAAGTACGGTATATGGTAATCGTATTCCAATTTTAGGGCGGGTGTCAACTCGTCTTCTCCCTTCAGCGTACGTGAGAAGCTGAGGAGCAAGGAAAATGTTCAACTTTTTCCGCGAAAGCGTTAACCTCGTCTGGCAAATGTTCAACTTTCGCCCGCAAAGCATTAACCTTGCTGCGAAAGTGTTCACGAGCATCAACTTAGAACTGTTATAACGAAGAAAACGTTAACTGGCGGAGGAAAACATTCAACTTTCACGGGCAAACGTTCAACTTTTCGAAGGCGAGAGTTAAGGTCAGCTTTCCGAGGGAAGAAAGTTGTTACGGATGTGCGCAAACTTATTATTTGGAGCATCAAACATTTCAATCTCGGTTCTGAACTTATGATTTCCAGGCTGAAACTTGACTTTGTTATCAACTGGCGTTCTTGATAACGAAAATCTTATCACGATCGTGCCGGAAGTTTTCATTCTGGATGTTCAAGTTATCATTTCACCGCTGCGTACTCATATCCGGCGCCTGCAAAAAAGACCGGCACGAAAACGTCGAAAGCTGAACTTAAAGCAGGCGTAACCCCTGCAAAAGACGCTGCCTCTCCGTATAAGCCCGATCCTTCCCCCGCCATAGTCGTTCCCGCACAAAAAAAGGGCCGTCCCGGACAGGGGGACGGCCTCTCAAGAAAGGGGGAGAGGGGTGTTACTTACTTACTTACTTACTTACTTACTTACTTACTTACTTACTGATTGATGGCGTCGACAGACTGAATCAGACCATTTCCGTAGTCACGCTGGGCGCCGAGCGGTTCTGCTGTGTCGTTCAGCAGCTGGCGTAGCTGGACGTTGGAAAGGTGCGGTTTAGCCTGCCAAACCTGGGCAGCGACACCCGCGACGTGCGGTGCTGCCATAGACGTACCGTTCAGGGCATCGTAGCCGTTTCCAGGCACGGTGCTGAGCACGTTTACACCTGGAGCTGAAATTTCAACGGCTGGTCCGGCGCTGGAGAAGGAAGCTGTGTTGTTGTTCTCATCCACAGCGGCGACAGCCATCGCGGACTCATACTGGGCCGGGAATCCGACTGTGTCAAAGAAGCCCATCCCTTTACCGTCGTTACCTGCTGCAGCGACGACAAGGATACCTTCGTCGTAAGCAAGATCCGTAAAGTTCTCAAGCACGGAGGAGCCGGAAGAACCGCCGAGACTCATGTTGATGATGTCCATGTCGTTTTCAATCGACCACTCAATGCCGCGTGCGATGCCGTCGAGGGAACCGCTGCCTTCATTGCTGAGTACTTTGACTGCGTACAGATCTGCATCCGGTGCGACACCGAGAACGCCGAGATCGTTGTCAACAGCTGCAACGGTTCCGGCTACGTGCGTTCCGTGGCCGTTTCCGTCAGAAAATGGATTGGAGTTAGCGGAATCACTGAAGACGGAAAAGCCGCCCTGGACGTTAGCTGCCAGATCCTCGTGGTTAATGTCGATCCCTGTATCCAGAATCGCTACATCCATGCCGTCTCCGCGGAAACCGAGCTCCTGCGCCTGCACACCCTGTACGCTTTCAATGCCGTAAGGGATATCCTGCAGCGTTGTTACTTCTGCGTTCTCATCAAGCGCCGCGACGTGCGGGTGATCCTCGAGCGCTTCTGCCTGGCTGTCTGTCAGTTCAACGAGGTTAACCGGGAGGTAATCATATTCGTAAAGCACATCCTCGTCTTCTACGCCGAAAGCGTTCATTAAGCCCGCTTCCGCCGGTCCGTCGAACTGGATCAGGTACTCCTCTTTATCGCCTTCCGTTTCCACTTCAGCCGTTTCAGCACCAGCCGTGAACGGAATTAAAAGCAATGCAGCAGTAAATCCTCCAAAAGCAGCTTTCTTCATCCAATCATCCTTTCATCAAATAGTAGGAATTTTAGTCTTCATATGGCAGGTCCATCGGCTCGACTGAATCTTCGTAAGGCAGATCAGCCGCTGTGAGAGAGCCTGAGACGGCACCTCCGGCAAACGTGACAATGAGTGCTGCCATGAGCAGGTATTTCATGATTCGTTCACCTCCTTTAAAAAGTACGGTATAGTGAAAAGACCAAGTCCAGAAACAGGTGATGCATAATGAACAGTCAGATGCTCGGGTCAACCATCGCTGCGATCCGCAAAGAAAAAGGAATGTCACAAAAGCAGCTTGCCGACGGAATTTGTACCCAGGGTGCCATTTCCCAAATCGAGAAGGGCGATATGATCCCGAAAATTGATACACTTTACTACCTGGCCCTTCGTCTTGATACACCGCTGACGCTCTTTATCGATGTCTTCATCGAACCTGACTTCGAAGCGCGCGATCAGGTCGTCAGTCAAATTGAAGCGGCTGCCCGTGAACGGAAGCACGAAGAGATTTACGAGCTTATTGAGAAGCTGCGTGCAGAGAGTGCAATTGAAGATGCTTCTCTCGACTGCTATCTCACCTGGTTTCACACCGTCTCCAGCTACTACACTGGGCGGATTGATACGCGGGAAGCGATCCACCGGCTGCGCTACTTGCTTGAAGAAGGAGACGATACGGAAATTCGCCGCCACCATCTTCACCTGCGTATCATGAACACCCTCGCGTACCTTCATGCGTTTGAAGGACGTCCGCTGCAGACGATTTACTATCAGGATCGGATTTTAACCACTCGAGTCCGGACAAAATCGGCAGCTAACGAGCTGGACTATGATGCTTTTCTGATCCGCGTCATGTACAACAAAGCGAAAACGCTGTATGACATGGGTGAGATCGATCAGGCACAGCAGGTGATCAGCCGTGCCATAGAACGTTCGATTGAGCAGGAAAACATGTCGATGCTCGGTCAGCTTTATTACTACCGGGGCCAGTGTCTCGAGCGCACAGCACCGGGAGAGAAGACCGAAATCGAAGAAGCCTACCAGCGGGCGCTGCTGTTTTTTGAAATCTTAAATAAGCGCCAGTATACAAAGCTGGTATGGGAGCAGAAGGCGCAGTACCTTGTGTAAGCTGCTTCTGCCTCTACGCTAAATTCAGAATACTTGCAACAGTAGGAATTATCAATGCTGTTCGGGCAACGAAATATTAGTGTACTAATATCCAGATCATGGGGAGGAGGGACTTTCATTGATCAGATGCTTCTAAAACAACCGGCACAGCCGAAAACAACCTTTATTAACCGTTTTGGGACTTTTATCAATAGCAGAAAGAGCAACGTCTGTCTTGCATGCAGGTATATGAAGCGCTTTCTTTAAATTGAAAAACATGGTAAACTGCTTGTATAGTCAAAAACGGCTTTTCTTTTTTATTTCGGGATGCAAACGATTGCACAATCAAACAGCGCTGCAAAAGCCGTTTTATCCGTGAAGGGAGATGCATATATGATGAAGCCTTATGTAAAGCAGGATCCATGGTCCATAATTGAAGAGGGATTTGATCCGCAGAAGCAGGAAATATCCGAGAGCTTGTTCAGTATCGGCAACGGCCATACCGGTCAGCGTGCAAATTTCGAGGAAACTTACAGCGGCTCTTCCTTGCAGGGCAGCTACATGGCAGGCGTCTACTATCCGGACAAAACGCGCGTCGGCTGGTGGAAAAACGGCTATCCGGAATACTTTGCAAAAGTATTGAATGCGACGAACTGGATCGGCTTGAAGCTGATCATTGACGGAACAGAGCTTGATCTGGCAAAAGTTGAGGTGACCGATTTCCGCCGAGAACTGAACATGAAGGAAGGCTTCCTGAAGCGGACGTTTACAGCAAAACTCAGTCCGGAAAAACGCGTTCATATTAAGGCTGTCCGCTTTGTGAGCATGGCGCGCAAGGAAATTGGCGCGTTGTCCTATGAGCTGACACCGGAAGGATTCAGCGGGCAGCTGGAGCTGGAATCGTATCTCGACGGCGACATTAAAAATACTGATGCCAACTACGATGAGAAGTTCTGGGATCCGGTGAACCAGTCTGTGAACGGCATGCGCGCCTCTGTTACCGTGAAGACAAAGAAGCTTGATTTTCACTACTGCACGGTGAAGGAAACAGAAATCCACCAGAACGGCAGCTACACCCCGATCGAATCGACACCTGTCCTCCGCGATAAATACGCGGGTGTCCGGGCAGATATCGCGTTGAAAGACGGGGAAGCAACGACGATTTACAAGTATACCGCACACGTGACGAACCGCGATCATGCGAAGGAAGCGCTGCAGGCGAAAGCGGAGCAGGCGCTGGAGGCTGCGCTTCAGGCCGGCTTTAAGCAGCTTCAGAAAGAGCAGGCAGAGGCGTGGGAAACCAAATGGCTCGACAGCGATATTGTGATAGAAGGAGACACGGCAGCGCAGCAGGGCATCCGGTTTAATATCTTCCAGCTGAATCAGACGTATACCGGCGAAGATGCAAGGCTCAATATTGGACCAAAGGGCTTTACCGGCGAAAAGTACGGTGGCAGCACCTACTGGGATACAGAAGCCTACTGCTTGCCGTTTTACTTGGCGACGGCTGATTCCCGCATCGCCCGCAATCTGCTCGTCTATCGCTGGAATCAGCTCGGAAAAGCGAAAGAAAACGCAGCGAAGCTTGGTTTTACAAAGGGTGCCCTTTATCCGATGGTCACGATGAACGGGGAAGAGTCCCATAATGAATGGGAAATTACGTTTGAAGAGATCCACCGCAATGGGGCGATCGCTTATGCGGTTTATCAATATACGGACTATACGGGGGACACCTCTTATATAGAAGAAGCGGGAATCGAGGTTCTCGTGGAGATTTCCCGATTCTGGGAGGATCGCGTGCTGTACAACAAACGGCGCGGGGCATACATGATGCTTGGGGTTACCGGTCCGAACGAGTATGAAAACAACGTGAATAACAACTGGTATACGAACCGGATTGCCGCCTGGACCCTTTCCTGCACGCTTGACACGCTTACTGCGTGGAAAGAGAAACAGCCGGAGCTGTTCACAACATGGCAGAAGCAGCTGGGTATAACCGATGACGAATTGACTAAGTGGGGCGACATCCGCTCCAATATGTATGAACCGTATGATGAGGAAACGGGCGTGTTTTTGCAGCAGGACGGGTTTCTCGATAAAGAGCTGATGGCTGTCAGCGAGCTGGAGGAAAAGCATCTTCCGCTTAATCAGAACTGGTCGTGGGACCGGATTCTTCGCTCCTGTTTTATTAAGCAAGCTGACGTTCTGCAGGGGCTGCACTTTTTAAATCACGAGTATGATGACGAAACGAAGCGCCGCAATTTTGATTTTTATGAGCCGATGACGGTGCATGAATCATCGCTTTCCCCGTGTGTGCACGCGGTGCTCGCCTGTGAACTCGGCTACGAGGCAAAAGCGTACGACATGTATCTGCGGACGGCGCGGCTCGATCTCGATAATTACAACAACGATACGGAAGACGGCTGTCATATTACAAGCATGGCCGGCACGTGGATGGCAGTGGTACAAGGCTTCGGTGGTATGAGAGTCCGTAATGGAGAGCTGCACCTGAATCCTGTTCTGCCGGAAAACTGGGACGGCTATTCATTTAAAATCGTCTTTGGAGGCGCCCGCCTGTTGATTCGGGTAGCGAAAAGCGGGATCACAGTCATCAATGAAACAAATCAGAGCGTGGAGCTGTCGGTCAACGGCAGCCGGATCACCGCTTCTGCCAATCAGGAAGTGAAGTCGGGCTGACGGCGGTGCGGACGAATACTGAGATGCTCAAGCTGATACTGGAAATGGCTGAAACGATGGAGACGGTGCGGGCGGTGACGCTCCACGGCTCCAGAGTTTCCGGAGCCCCAGAAGACGAGTGGATGGACTATGACGTCGCCTATTACGTCACAGAGGTGGAAGATTTGCAGCGGGATAGAGCCTGGCTTGCGCCTTTTGGAGAACGATTGATCATGCAGCGGCCCGAGCTTTCCACGCTGGCTGAACCGCACGGACTCGGCTGGTTCCCGATTCTCATGCAGTTCGCCGACGGCAGACGCATTGATCTGACGCTCGTTCCGGTCAAGCTGGCAGAGAACTACCTGCAGCAGGGTGAGCCGGGCAGGATGCTTCTCGATAAAGACGGACTGCTGCAAAGGTTGTCACTGCAGCAGGAGCCTGGATTTGCGGTAGTTCTGCCGACAGCAGCTGAATATGCCGACTGCTGCAATGAATTCTGGTGGGTGTCTCCCTATGTCGTCAAAGGGCTGGCAAGAGGGCAGCTGCTCTATGCGTTGGAACACGTATCGATACTCCGAAAAGAATATCGGCGGATGATCAGCTGGAAGGCAGCTGCAGAAGCGAACGGACCGGTTTATGCCGGAAAGCAGGGAGACGACCTGGAAGCGATCGTACCGGAAGCAGAGTGGCAGATGCTTCAACGAACGTATATACGAGCAGATCGAGCGGAAATTGCCGGGCTTCTTCCCGAGATCTGGCAGGCTTTTTCCTCGGCAGCCAGTGAAACAGCAAGCTTGCTCGGGTTCTCATTTCAGACAGAAGACCGTCTGCAAAACTGGCTCCAAGAGCGGCTGCAGGATCATCAGGACAAATGAAAAGCGGTGCCGTTGATCTGCCCAAGATCCTCGGCACCGCTTTTCTGATATGAAACCATAGGGCTTTCACGTCCGGGCGCGGAGCAGCAAATAAACAAAATAAGGCGCACCGATTAAGGCGACGACGACACCGGCAGGAATCCCGTCCGTTACCGGCACTGTGCGGCCGATCGTATCCGCCAAAACGAGCAGAAAAGCGCCGATAATCATGGCGAGCGGAATCGTCCGCCGGTAATCGGCCCCGGAAAAGGAACGGGCAATATGCGGCGCCATTAAGCCGACAAACGCGATACCGCCGGTAACGGAAACAGCAGCGGCTGCAAGCGCCACGGCACAAAGGATAAGCAGAATCTGTGTCCGCTTCAGAGCAACGCCAAGCCCCGCCGCTGCCTGTTCACCAAGGCCGATCACGTTAAGCGACCTGCTGCCGAAAAGCACAAGCGGAACGAGCAGCAACAGCCACGGAGCAAGTGCCGCAACGAACGGCCAGTCGGTTCCCCAGACGCCGCCGGCAAGCCAGCGGGCAATGAAGTCCACCTTCATGCGATCGGTGCCAGAAATGAGCACGATCATGAAGCCGGACAGTGCTAAGGAAAATCCGACGCCGATTAATACGAAGGAAGTCGGCTCCAGGCCGGTACCTTTTTGATAGGCAGCTGCATAAATACAGGCGGCTGTGAGCAACGCACCCGAGAAAGCGACGAGAGGTAGCAGGTAAATAAAGCTGCCGGCACTGATCGGAAAGAACAGGAAAAAGACAGCGACAGCCGTGCCCGCTCCGGCATTGATGCCGATGATGCCGGGGTCTGCCAGATCATTTCTCGTCAATCCCTGCAGCACTGCACCGGAAACGGCAAGCGCTGCACCTGCCAGAAGCGTGACCAAAATCCGCGGGAGACGGATGTCAAAAAGCAAAAACGACTCGGTTTCGGTTCCGAATCCGAAGAGCACCGGAATCATTCTCGAAAGCGGAAGCGATGCCTGACCGAGAGCAGCGGAGCCGGCGGCGGTGAAAAGGAGTAATAGAATGCTGACGATGAGCGCGCGACGATAACGAGGTGTCATGTTCGGCCTCCTTTCCGGACGAGCCATAAAAAGAAGGGAAGACCGACGATCGAGGTCAATGCCGCCACCGGTGTTTCATAAGGCGCGTTAATCGTTCTCCCAAGCGTATCGGCAACCAATAAAAAGGCAGCTCCGACGAGCATTGAGAGGGGCAGAATCAGCCGGTAATCGGTGCCAGCCACTTGCCGGACGATATGCGGGATCATCAGACCGATAAATGCCATATTTCCAACAAGCGCCACTGCTGAACCAGCCAGAACAATCACGACGAGAAAAAAAGCCGCTTTGATCAGCTCTGTTCGCTGGCCGAGACCGACGGCTGTTTCTTCATTGAGGCTGAGTACGGTCAGCTGCCTCGATAGTAAAAGCGCTATCGCAAGCCCGGATAAAATGAGCGGCGCCACGACCTGGATCTGCGTCCAGTTCGTGCCAATCAATCCGCCGGCCGTCCACATGGAAACTTCCTGTGAAATACGAAAGAGCAGGCCAAGCCCTTCTGCCGCTGCTGCAAAAAAGGCGGTAACAGCAGCTCCAGCGAGGACGATTCGAAATGGCGAAACCGGGCCCCGGGCGGCACGGCTGATCCCGAAGACAATCGCTGCGGCTATAGCTGCACCGATCATCCCCGCAATCATTGTGCCGAAATAGGTTGTCGTAAAAAAAGCAATGGATACAGCGAGTGCCAAATTCGCTCCTGCTGTCAGGCCGAGAAGTCCTGGGTCGGCAAGCGGATTACGCGTCATCCCCTGAAGAATCGCACCGGAAGCAGCGAGCGCGGCTCCTGTCAGCGCCGCTGCCGTTTCACGCGGCAGCCGCATGCTCCGGATAATATCACGGTTTTCCCCGCCTTCCGCCGTAAAAAGAGCCCGGATCACATCTGCCGGGCCGATCTCTGCAGCACCAAGAAACAAGGACATAAAAAAACAGGCTGCCAGCAGAAAAAAACCGGCCGGCAGCAGAACAGCAGGAGGAAGGGCACGTTTCATAGCAGGCATGCCGTTCGTCCTTCCCGTAGTTTAGTTGAGAAACTCTTCTTCAAATACGTCCAGCTGGTAGTCCAGTGTCAGCGGATCGTTAAAGTAGAAAGACATGGCATCTACTTCGATGACGTGCCCGTTTTCGACAGCAGGAATGTTTTGATAGGTTTCCGTTTCTGTAAACGAGTTGTCGGTATCTGCTACTTTACTGAAGATCATGTAGTCACCAGCGAATTCCGGCAGCACCTCAGCAGACAGAGCGTAGTACCCTTCGTCCAGTGCCTCTTCCTCTACTCGTTCCGGCATGGCAAGCTCCATCTCCTGATAAAGAATTTCGGTACCGCGGCCCCAGTTATCGCCGAAAACATACAGCTGTTTATCGAAGTTTTCGAAAACGGAAATCGTCGCGTCTTCGCCAATTTCAGCTTTGATGTCGTCCCCGAGTGCAGAAGCTTCCGCCTGGAAGTTTTCCACCCATGAGACGGCTTCCTCTTCTTTATTTAACAGCTTGCCGATCTCGACGTGCTGCTCAAGATAATCCACTTTGCCGTATTCGTATGTGACCACTGGCGCAATTTCTTCCAGCTGGCTGATGTTATTCATATTATCAAGACCGATGATCAAGTCCGGGTCCAGCTCAATCAGCTGCTCGATATTTTCATCGGAAATGGCTTCTACACCTTCCAGTTCTTCTGCGAACTGCGGGTTATCCATACTCCAGGAGTCAACGCCGACAAGCGGCACATCCAGTGCCATAACGTTACCGGCAAACGTAGACAGCACAGCGACTCGCTGTGGATTTTCAGGAACTTCGACAGGTCCGTTTTGAGATTCGTATGTAAACGTCCCTCCGCTGTTCTCATTCGATGCTCCTGCATCGTCTCCAGAACCACAGGCAGTCAGTGCAAGCATCGAAGCAGGCAGCAGCAACAGTGCTTTTTTCATCATTCATACGCCCTTTCACAATATATATTGAAAATGATTCTCAATTTCAGTACAATGATTATCATAGTGCGAATGAGAATCGTTGTCAATAAAAGTTTTTACATAAGTGAATACAGGAGGCGCAACTATGAAGGATGTAACCATTATCGGCGGAGGTCCGGCGGGGCTTTATGCCGCTTTTTACAGCGGATTAAGAGGTATGAGTGTGAGGTTGATTGAAGCACAGACGCAGCTGGGAGGTAAAGTGCGGCTCTATCCGGAAAAAATCATTTGGGATGCAGGCGGAATGCCTCCTGTTAGCGGAGAAGATTTTTGTGCCGGGTTGATTCGGCAGGGGAGAACATTTGCTCCGGAGGTTCATCTCGAAACAATTGTAGCGGATATTAAACAAACAGCTGATGGCTTCCAGGTACTTACCGAAGATGGAAACTCGTTTAAATCATCATCGGTGATTGTCGCTGCAGGCGGAGGCATTATTACTCCGCAGCGTCTGGAAGTGGAAGGGGCGGAACGATTTGATATGACGAACCTGCATTATACGGCACAGGGGCTTGAAACGTTCCGGAACAAAACGGTTCTCATTTCCGGAGGCGGCAATACAGCGGTTGACTGGGCGAACGAACTGGAAGGAATTGCGACAAACGTCATGTTAAGCTGCCGCAGTGCGCTGAAAGGACATGAAGCAGTCGTCGAAAAAGTCATGTGCTCCACGGTCGACTGTATGCTGCAAACGTCGATTCAGCGGCTGATTGCCGATGAGAGCGGTACGAGAATCAAACAGGTGGAGCTGCAGTGCGGCCTGGATGCAGGCAGAATTGTTGATGTGGATCACGTCCTTGTGAACCACGGCTATGAGCGGGAGCTGGCCTTTTTGAACGGCACGAGTCTTGCGCTCGAGATGGAAGACCAGCGGATCACCGCCGCCGCGAACGGTGCGACGAGCGTACCCGGCCTGTTTGCCGCTGGCGACGTAGCGGTTCATCCAGGTAAAATCAACTTGCTTGCCGGGGCTTTCCATGACGCAGCCAACGCGGTGAATGCAGCGAAAACGTTTATCGATCCGGAAGCGGCAGCCTCCGGCATGGTCTCGTCTCATCACAGTGGTTTTGCAAAACGGAATGAGGCGTTAAAAAAAGCAGGGCAGGTGTAGCTGAAAGCAGGCTGGGAAGGCAGGGGCACGCTGGAAGCTATCCGTTGAAAGAAAACGCGGCTCGACGGAAATCGACTGAACGTCGCTCGAAAGGAACGTTATGCCGCTGAAATAAATGCAGCGTCAGGCTGACTAGGCGAAAAAAGGCTTTATCAGGAGGAATAAATATGCTTGCAGATGGACGTTGTTAACAGTTCAAAACGGGCCGGACAATACTGCCGGCTCGTTTTTTGCGTGATAAAGCAGCGGATGACCGATCAAGAGCGGCCGAGAAAGCGGATGAATCTGGCTGCTGGATGAATCGCGAGGCTTTGAAGCAGCAGGGATAAAAAGACGACGCTGAAGGCAACCGCCGCAATAAGCTCTGCCTGATCAGCCGCAGACTCCTGGATCGTCAGGATTAAATAAACGGATACCGCTCCCTTGACACCGGAAATACTGACGAGAAATCGTTCGGAAAACGTTGGGTTATGAATCGACGGCGTCGCACGCATGATCAGCTCGACAACGATCCAGCGAAGCACGACCATAAAAAGAAAGAAAAGAATGATGACGTGCCAGTAGCTGTTCCAGAGAGACGGACCGGCAGCGATACCGATCAGCAGGAACAACAGCGATAAAATGGAGAGCTCAATGATTTCCCAGAAGCCATCAAGTGATTCCCGCAAATGGCTTTCACGGCTGCTTGCTTTGATCCGGTGCGAAAGAAAGAGTCCGGCAGTAACGACTGCGAGAACTCCGGACGCGTGCACCGCCTCTGCAGCAATAAACGAAGCGTAAGCGATTATAATGCTGAGCATAATCTGATAGCTGCGCTCGTGCGTGTAGTGAAGCGCGAGACTGAACAGCCAGCCAAAGGCAGCTCCGATCGCCGTGCCGCCGAGCGAGGTAACGAGAAGCTGACTAGTCCCCTCCAGAAATGTAGGCGGGCTTTGCACATACCAGCTGAAAACGAGCGAGAACACAACGATACTCGTTCCATCATTGATCATCGACTCGCCCTCGACGACGCTTGTTACGAGCTCATCGTCTAAATCTGAAGAGAGAATTTCAATCACAGAAACCGGATCCGTCGGAATAAGAACAGCTGCAATGAGCAGCGCTGCGATAAATGAGATCGTCATGAACGGAAGCGACACGGCGAAAAAAGCAGCAGCCGTAAGAAAGACCGCGGCTACAATTCCGGCGGTGCTCAGCAGCAGAATAAAACGGCGGTAGCGGAAAAACTGCTGAACGGGAAACCGATAGGCCCCGACAAATAAAAGGGCGGGAAGCAAAATGTGATAAATGAATGAGGCGGTGATTGGCACCTCGGAATAAAACGGAAGAAAGGAAAGCAGGAGCCCAATCAGGACGAGTACAGGCGGAGCCGGGAACGCCTGCTTGTTTCGGTCAAGTGTATAGACGAGATAGCCAATCATCAGCAAGCTTACAAACAGCGCGACATCCTCCAGCATCATTCTACCTCCCCTCTCAGTTTCATTCCTATACCCTATTCTGCACCTCTCCCACCGTCAGAAATGCTGGTGAAATTTCGTATAAAGGGGTGAGATTTAGCCTTACTCGTTGTACACTGATAAAAGAAGTCGCGAAGGAGATTGTTATGGTGAACCAACCCCGAATCCGGCCAGACATACTGGGCGGTGCTGTTTTGCTGTTTATACTTATATTATTTTTATTTCAGGATGTACTGACGCTCGAAACCGCGCCCTCTGCGTGGATCAATGTCAACACGATCTTTCTCGGTATTGTCATTGAAGCAGCGCCGTTTCTTTTGATCGGTGTACTGCTTTCCTCCATGATCCACCTGTACGTTACCCCCGAACAGATCGCACGCTGGATGCCCGGCAAGGGAATTAAAACCCTTGTTCCCGCAGCGCTTGTCGGCACTATTCTCCCGCTGTGTGAATGCGCGATCGTCCCTGTCGTCAGGCGGCTGATTAAAAAAGGGGTCCCCTTTCAGGCAGGGATGGTCTTTCTCGTTGCCGCCCCTATACTGAATCCAGTCGTCCTGGCATCGACCTTTTTTGCGTTCCGCAATCAGCTGGAGATCGTCTATGTCCGCTTCGGTCTTGCATTCGTGCTGTCCCTTGTCATTGGATTGATTTTATATCTTGTATTTAAAAATAAAGGCCCGGTGATCCGCACCAGGCCGGGGGAAGTGCATGTGCATCATCACCACGAGCATGGTCGTGGAATGGCAGCGCGGCTGAAGGAAATCTGCTCTCACGCAGCCGAAGAATTTTTTATGATGGGAAAGTATCTGCTGATCGGTGCTTTTATTGCCGCGCTCTTCCAGACGTTTCTCGACAGATCGGTGCTGCTCAGCGTCGGATCTGATGAAATAGCCTCTGTAGCGGTGATGATGGCATTTGCCTACATTTTATCGCTCTGTTCGGAAGCAGATGCGTTTGTAGCATCATCATTTGGAAATCAGTTTACACCGGCATCGATTTCAGCCTTCCTGCTCTACGGCCCGATGCTTGATCTGAAAAATACGATCATGCTGTTTGCTTTTTTCCGCACGAAATTTGTCATTGTGTTTATCATTAACGTTACTGCCGCTGTTTTTGCAGGCGTTCTGCTGACGTTTGCGGTCATCGGCTGATAAGGAGGGGAAATTATTGTCCTATGCCTTTTTACGAGGTGTCATTCTGATGGGATTCGGCCTGCTGATACTCGGGTTGATTCTGTCAGGCGGCATCGTCTATTACATTGCACCGATTATGATGCCGTTCATTTATTTCGGCATGGTCACGTTTTTTATTCTTGGAGCGGTGCAGCTGTTTCAGGATAAACAGGATGATCATCCGCAGCCGTGGCCGGTGTATATGCTGTTTCTCATACCGCTTACAGCGGGATTCATTCTGCCGGAACGCGGGCTGGACAGCTCCGTAGCTGAAAATCGGGGCGTGCAGTATGGGGCGGCAGCACATGGCCCGGGACTGGCTGCGGAGGAGTCTGAATCCGATACCCCGCGTGCTGACTCCTATCTTGATGATCCGGACGGGTATATGGAAGCGCTCGGCGGAACGGAAGGTGAAGAGGAAGCCGAAGAGCACGCTCCGCTAGATTATGAAGATGAAGAATGGTTTGAAGGCTATTATGAAGAATTGTTTGATACGTACGAAGGGGCAGATGAAATTGCCGTAGACGAGGATACGTTTATCGATGTTCTTACCCTGCTGGATCTGTATACCGATTCATTTGAAGGCGCAGAAGTAGAGGTGTATGGATTCGCGTTTCGCGAGCCGGATTTTGATGAGAACAGGCTCGTGGCGGCACGATTCGGTATGACCTGCTGTGTAGCGGATGCAGGTGTCTACGGCCTTATTATCGATTCTGAAGAAGCGGCTGACTTCGGCGATGACGCGTGGTTCCAGGCACGAGGAACGATTCGTGCCGGCACTTACAACGGTCAGGAAGTAGCCATCCTGAAAGATGCAGAGCTTGAGCCGATCGAGCAGCCCGACAGCCCATATGTGTATCCAGGCTACCAGTAAATTCAACTGTTTTATGAAGAGGGAGCTGCGGTCAAAAACAGAGCCAACGTTAAACATAAAAAAAACAGGCACGGCCAGAGGGGTTCAGACCTTTGGCCGTGCCTGTTTGATTAGTAAATTATCCAGTCGAATCAGCTGTCTTCTTACGCCCGAAGTAGAGGATGCCGAACAGAAGCCAGAAGAGCGTCATTGCGGCAGAACCGATTAAAAACGGGATGGCTCCGAATTGGAAGATGAGCGGCATCGCCGCAGCGGTTACCAGTCCTCCACCGACGAACGGTTCGAACAGCACCTGCTTATAGCCGAACCCTTCCAGCGCCGGGGTTTCGTTATTCGGATCGGCTACTTTCATGAGAAGCAGGCCGGTAGCGGCAATACCGGTTGCCTGGCCAAAGTCACCAAGTCCCCGTTCAAACCAGTAGCTCGGGATCATCTTCGGAGCGAGGTAAAGGAACGCGAGTACGTTCCACACAACACCTACAATAGCGAGACCGAGGAAAGCAGCCAAGTTATCGCCGATGACCGCAATGGAAATGGTGGCGAGCGCACTGACGATCAAAATATCCAAAGAAAGACCGCTGACCCGGTTTATCGTTTTGCGGTCGATCAGCTGGAAGCGGTCAAACTTCTGAGAGAACGCCTGCACGATAATGCCGCCTACCATGGCGAGCGGGAAGAGCGGCACGTACTCGAATAAATAAACATCGGTTGCCTGTCCATACGTCACGTCCTCCAGCCAGACGAGAGCCTCCAGCAGCACCCAGCCGACGCCGATCGCGAGTCCAACGTAGGCGATATGAACGGAAAACGGATCAATCGATTCCGGACGTGTTGTCATATCGGCACTGGCATCACGGTTGTCAAGGTCTACAATGCCCGTCTTCCCTTTATCGGAAAAGGACTGCTTACCACCGACAAATTTCGCCTTTCCGGTTCTCGCCCCTATGTTAATTAGGATAATACCGATAATGACCCCGCTTAAAATACCGATTGTCGCAAGTCCAATCGACAAATCGTACCCTTCAGAGAATCCGAGCTCGTTAAACGTTTCTCCGAGGCCGGCTGCAGTACCGTGTCCTCCAACAAAGCTGATTTCAATCAGGGCGCCTGCAAGCGGATTCGTCCCGAATAATGGAGCTAGTACAAGCAGAACAAGGACGATTCCGATCACGTACTGACCCCATGAAACCATCTGCCCCATTGCTACCTGGGGACCGCCGACAATCCAAACTTTCTGAAGATCAGGCAGCCGGGTTCCTAAAAACAAGGAAGCGAATACAATGTTAATAAACAGCCCGGGCAGCTCTGCCCAAACATCGATCATAAAAGCAGGGAACATTCCGCCTGCAAAAACCGATTCCGGTGCAAACTGGGAAACGAGGCTGCCCAGTACTTCCGGTCCAAGAAGGAGCGCGAGCGCTCCCGCGATGATGGAAGAAGGGAGAAACAGCTGCTGCAGTTTGACTGAATAAACCCGAATCCATTTGCCGATGATAAGAAGCATTCCAATAATAATAAAGCTGAAGCCTATTTCATTAGGGCTCATGGCAGGCACTTCCTTTCCATATTATGTAGTCCTTCACTTGGCTATACCCGTGATGTGGGAAAATAGATATGGGAAAATGTGAAATATTTAGCAGGTTGTCATATGCAGCTAGATGATACCTTGATAAAAACGGGTACAGGTACGTAGGAGGTGCTGCCGCTATGCTTGTGTATAGAATTGGATGGATTGCGTCTCTGCTGGCAGCTGCAGCTGGATTCGCAGGGTCAGCGTTCCGGGAGGACGGACTGCTGCTGACATTAGGTGTAGCCATGCTGTTTTGTGCAGCGATATTGTTTTTTCTGGATCGAAAGGGGTTATAGAATCTTTTAGAGTTTTATAGTGTAGTTTGACATGAAAAGCCTGCCGAATCGGGTAGTGTGCAGGATGAATGACTAATACAGACAAAAAGGGTGAGTCAAAACATGAAAAAATCAATTGCATTGACAGGTGCGGTTACAGCGTCGCTTGTACTGGCTGCTTGCGGCAACGCAGAAAATAATGGTGCGGAAAACGAGGGTGCAGACAACAATGCCCCGGAAAACAACGCAGCGGAAGAGAATAACGCAGAAGAAAATGACGAAGCGGATGATGTTAACAACGCTGATGATAACGACGAAGAAGCGGAGGACGGCGGTGACATTGAAGATCTTGCTTCCGAATACGATATTGATGTGACGGTCGGTGAAGGGGACGGCGGTGCAGAAGCTTCTATGGAAGAACTGGAAGAATACTTTGCGGCAGTCGCTGCTGCAAGGGACGCAGACATGCTGCCGAAAGACGAGTCACCGGATGAAGGAGAAGGAGAAGAATCCGGCACAGCTGAAGGACATTATCTGATCCCAGGTGCAGAAGAGTCGGATATGCGTGTGCTGCTTTCATTCTCTTATGAGCTCGAAGGCGACCTGGAAGATGAAAGCCGCTTCCCATCGTTCGGAGACGTATCTGATTCTGACATAAGCGTAGATGGATCTGATGTTCTCAGCTGGAACGCTGATTCCGTTGAAGAGGAAATTGTGTCAGCCGGAACAGGAGCTGAGTTCCAGACAGCTGGTGCATGGCACATCGAGGCAGAGGTCGATGGCCAGCACGTAGAAGCGGAGGAAGAGGACGAATTTATCCTCGAATTCAGCACCGGCACACTTGTCGGAATCGAATAATAACCAAAAAGAGCTGTTCTGCCGGGAGGCCCGGGGAACAGCTCTTTCTCTATCCTATACGTCTTCTTCTGCCAGCATTTTTCGTGTAAAGCGGTCAACGTTTCCATTCAACTCGTCAACGATATCGTCCATGGATGCAGCATCATCGAGGTGCATCACGACTTCTCCATTCTCATACAGAATGAGGCACGGGAAGTGATCAGCGTGAAAATAATCCGGAACTTCCGGATGGTCAGATGCTGACACGATGTGAGGCTGAATAATATCGAGATTGTTTACTTCAAGGAGAGCATTGTAGTAAGGGTGATTGTTCTGATCATTGGAGTCTTCAATCAGTACGATCGCGTGCAGTTTATTATCTTCTTCGATCTCCGGGATAATATCGTAAACGGACTCTGAACCGCATCCAAGTATTGCTGCGCTCATACCGATTAATAGGATGATCAGTTTCATGATATCTCACCTGCTTACCTCTATTTGCCTCTATCATACTGCCTGAACACCAGAAATGGGGAAACGTTACAGAATGATAACGAAACTGTCATCATTCTGAGAAGTGAAAGGCGTGCTTGTAGCACGGCTGTTACACAATTTGAGATTGAACGAGAATTTATCCAGGTTTGTGCAGGAGCTTTTCGCGATAATAAGGTATACTATCAGATAGAAAGAAGGAGCGGGGGAAGCCGATGAAACGAATGATCAAAACGAGTGCTGCAGTCGCTTTTTCTCTCAGTGCGGCAGCGATTTTTTTCATCCTGCTGTTTGTCGTTTCGTTTGATGAACGAAACGGTGAAGAGGAGGCAGAACCGGAAGAGCAGCGTACGATTTATATTGCAACAGAAGAGGTGCCGGAAGAATATATAGAAGCCTATCAGGAGGCAGCAGATGCCTACAGCATTCCGTGGGAGCTGCTCGCAGCTATTCATCGGGTAGAGACCATTTTTTCGACAATGGATCCGCTCGTGAGCCCGGTTGGAGCGGAGGGGCATTTTCAGTTCATGCCGTGTACCTGGACAGGATGGGGTCATCCGAGCTGTGAAGGGCTCGGTGAAGGAGATATTCCAGAAGAAGAGAAAACCGACCCGGAGGTGATTGAAGCTTACGGCGGCTATGGTCAGGACGCAGAAGGAAACGGAGAAGCAGACCCGTTTGATCTGCATGATGCGATGCACAGTGCGGCTTACTATCTGGCGAGAAACGGAGCAGATGAGGGCAACTATGAACAGGCGGTTTATCAGTATAATCGCGCTGAGTGGTACGTTGACGATGTACTTAGCTATAAGGAAGCGTACGAAGAGGGATATCGGCTTTTCAATCTTGAAGAACGTGAAGCGGAATATGCAGGTGGCAGTGACAGAGTATCATAGTGAGAAAAGCAGAAGGGCCCGCGGCGGTCCTTCTTTTTCATTTTGGAAGGGCTTTTCATAAACGATTAAATCACGTACAATAAAGGTATGTTTCGAAAATCGAAATATTCAGACGGAAGGTGGAGATGACAAGATGAAAGAAACGCTCGACAGAACGCAAATACCAGAAGAAGAAACGTGGGACTTAACTGATTTATTCAGTGACCGCAGCACGTGGCTCAGTGAGGTGGCACAAGTACCGGAAGCACTCGCAGAGGTAGCAGCATTTAAAGGGAAGAGTGTACAGGATGCTGCGACGCTCTTGCAGCTGCTGGAAGCGAAGGAAAAGCTGGAAGAGCGGCTGACGCGTATTTTTACATATGCGATGCTGAAGGAATCATCGGACGGAGGCAATCCGGAGAATCAAGCAGATGCAGCCCGGATCGCAGCTCTCGGGTCGGAGGCAGGTGCGGCGACGTCGTTCATCAAGTCGGAGATTCTCGAGCTCGATCCTGACACGCTGGAGAAGTGGCTGAATGAGGAGCCGGGACTGGAAGATTTCCATAAAACGCTGAAGGACCTTATGGAAGAAAAGCCGTATCAGCTGAGTGCAGAAACTGAAAACGTTCTGGCTGCTTTCGGTGAAGTCCATGATGCGCCTTTTATGATTTACGAGCGGAGCAAAACATCGGATATGACGTTTCGTTCATTTCAAACGGCTGATGGCACGGAGTATCCGCTCACATTTAATACGTTTGAAAGCTATGAATCGCATCCGGATACCGACGTGCGCCGGAGCGCTTACGAAGCATTTTCCGATGGCCTGCGCGCCTACCAGAATACGTACGCGGCTACTTATGCGACAGAAATCACGCGCTCCATCACAGAGTCCAGGCTGCGCGGATATGAATCCGTGACGCAGATGCTGCTGCACGGCCAGCAAGTAACTGAAGACATGTATCACCGCCAGCTCGATACCATTCAGGAGGAGCTGGCACCGCACATGCGCCGTCTTGCCGCTTTGAAGAAGAAAATGCTGGGATTAGAGAAGATGACCTACGCCGATCTGAAGGCACCGCTTGATCCGGATTTTGATCCGGACATGTCGTATGAGGAAGCGGGGGATATGATCTTAAAATCCCTTGAGATCATGGGAGACGAATACATGCAGTTCATGGAAAAAGGATTGAAAGAGCGCTGGGTCGACCGTGCCGATAACCACGGAAAGCGATCAGGTGCCTTCTGCTCCAGTCCGTACGGCGTTCATCCGTACATTCTCGTGACGTGGAATGATAATATGCGTGACGCATTTACCCTTGCGCACGAGCTTGGACATGCAGGCCACTTCAGCATGGCCGGCCGCTATCAGCGCATTTCCAATACGCGTCCGTCGCTCTACTTTATCGAAGCGCCGTCGACGATGAATGAAATGCTCTTAAGCCGTCATATTCTCGATCAGTCCAACGACACGCGCATGCGCCGATGGGTCGTGCTGCAGTCGCTCGGAACGTATTACCATAACTTTGTCACGCACATTCTTGAAGGCGAGCTGCAGCGTCGTATTTATGCCCTCGCTGAAAAAGGAGAGGCGATCACGGCCCAGGTGCTCAATCGGGAAAAGCGCGATACGCTGCAGCAGTTCTGGGGACCGGATGTAGAGATTGATGAAGACGCAGGTCTGACGTGGATGAAGCAGCCGCATTACTACATGGGACTGTATCCGTATACGTACTCTGCTGGTCTGACAGCGTCGACCGCCGCTGCTCAGCATATTCAGCAGGAGGGAGAGCCCGCTGTGGAGCGCTGGCTCGCCGCGCTGAAAGCTGGCGGAACGAAAAAGCCGCTGGAGCTGATGCAGCTCGCTGGTGTCGATATGACTACAAAAAAACCGATTCAGGAAGCGGTTGCCTACGTAGGCACGCTCGTCGATGAGTTGGAGCAAAGCTTCGAAATATCTTAATCTTTTTAAAACAAGAGCCTTCATCCCGGTTGCGGGGTGAAGGCTCTTCATTTTGAATTTGAGATAAAGCTCAGGTCACAGGTATACTTCATACGTGCGAAACCGCATGGCTCCCTTACGTTTCGAATTGGCAGTGCTGGAAAGATTTATCTGCGTTTTTCTTCACATTTAAGCCTTAACAGCAGGAAAACAGTCTTCTCTGCCGAACTATTTTAGCAGGATAAAACGGAAGGGGAGATCGGTCGTGAAACAGTGGACGCTGCAGCGAATGAGCAGAAAGGACGCAGATGAAATCAGCAGCTGGATATACGACCCGCCTTACGAACGCTACAGTTTTGAGCCGACTGCTGAGACCTATGAAACGCTTCTCGGCGGCAGCTATTTCAGTATCAGGCACGTTGACGGCAGCCTGATAGGCTTCTGCTGTCTCGGTCGCGAAGCGCAGGTACCGGGCGGACTGAAGAGCAACGTTTACAGCGAGCCGGCTGTCGACATTGGGCTTGGGTTAAATCCTAGTCTGACTGGAAAAAAGCTCGGAGCCCCTTTTACAGCTTACGTTGTACACTGGGCACGCAATGCGATCGACTGCCGGATGCTCCGTCTTTCTGTTGCTGATTTTAACGTCAGGGCCCGAAAAACGTATGAAAAAGTAGGTTTTAAAAAGCATCAGGAATTCACTAACCGCGGCACCCTCTTTTACACGATGCTCCTTCCGGCCTCAGCAATTAAAGATAAAAACCGCTTGGAAGCAAAGGTGGATTGAGAGGTTACATGTATGCAAGTCAGGGAATGGGTTACTAATTCAGCATAGATAAAAGGAGGTTCCTCATGGCGAAATGGCTTAAAGCGGCTGCTGCCGGAGCAGGTGCAGCGGCATTATCCGCAGGGATTGGAGCATTGACCGGATCGATGACGGTATTCGTTCTGCTTGTGCTGGCAGCCGTTGCGGTGATGACAGCTCCGGTGGTAATCCGCTTATTTACTTCACCGGGAAGCGCCAAACCTACTGTTTACGGAACATCCACGCCAAATTCATATACGACTATCAGCAAATCTGCAGAGTCGAAGGGACCTAAACCGTTCGACGGCATCCCCGGCATACTCGCTATCGCCGCCTTGATCGTATTTGGGATTCTGCTTTTGACAGCCCTGATAGCTCCGGCTGTTGTTTAACAGAAAAGCTGCTTCAGAAACCATCTGAAGCAGGCTTTTTTTGTGTGAGCGCTTCACATTCAGGCAGCATTGTTCGATATATTTCTTATGATGGAAAAAACGTATTGATAAAGGGGATGTCTGAACGGTGAGTATCGTGACTGAAATGAAGGAGAAGGATTTGCAGACGAAAAACAGGCTCGCTGTCGGTCTTTTTGCAGTTACTGTTGCAGCAGGCGGTTTTATGAACCTGATACTCGGGGACGGACAGACGGCGCTTGTTTACGGAATCCAGTTTGCAGCACTATGGGGGCTTTATGCGGCTGCCGTCTATTTCCTGCGTAAGCCGGAACTGGTGCCGCTGCTGCTGATCATTGCGGCGCATGTATTCGTGACGTCGGCCGTTTTTCTGCTTGGAGGAGGAATTGGGGTTGCCGTCATTTACTATTTCCTGCTCATTTTGGCAGTTCTGCATTTATACCGGCACGTGCTGATTACGGCTCTCGTGCTTGGATTGGCTGGCCAGATAATTAATGCTTTTTACAGTACGGCGGAATCTGCGGTGATCAGTGCGAACCTGCCGACCATTTTGCTTACATACGTGCTTGCGGGAGCTTTAGGAGGCGCCGTTATTCTTATAGGCAGCCGCCAATCTGCCGTGCTGGAACAGCTTTTGGATGAATCTCAGCAGGAAACGGAAGCCAAAGAACAAAAAGCAGCGTTTTTACAGGAGCAGGCAGCGGCGCTTCGTGAGTCGCTAACGGGGACAAATGCAGCTGTTCAGCAAAATATCAGCTCCTACAAAGAAATGACGGCCGCAGCTCATGAGCTGGCAGAAGGAGCAGAAGCCCAAAATGGCGATGTCCAGGTATTATCTGAAGAAGCAGAGCGTACGGCAAGAGAGGCAGACAGCATGCAGCAGGAGGTGCTGGAAGCGTCAGCATCTGCAGACAGTATGGCAGAAGGGGCGCAGGCATTCCGAACGGAGCTTGAAAAACTGGAAGGTGAAACGGTCGAAATGAATGAGCGCTTTGGAAGGCTGGAGGAGGAATTTGCAAGGGTAACGGCAAAAATTAATGAAGCAGACAGCCTTTCAGCATCGATCATTAAGGTCGGAGAACAAACGAACCTGCTTGCGCTGAATGCTTCTATTGAAGCAGCGCGTGCAGGTGATGCAGGACGCGGTTTTGCTGTCGTAGCCGATGAAATAAGGAAGCTTGCAGAAACATCCGGTCAAGCAGCAGAAGGAATCACTCGGGTGCTTGAGGAGCTGGAACAGGCGAACGGCAATGCGCGCGATGAGATGAAGCGGAGCGGCGAAGCAGCCGGAAATCAACATGAAGCCGCAGCGTCGATGCTGCAGGCCTCTGCAAAAATGGAGCGCGGTATTCATCAGTTAAAGGCCCTGACGGCCTCTCTCACGGAACGTGCAGCTTCTGTGCAGCAGGCGGCCTCCTCCATGAATCAGTCGACTGCCGGGCTTGCAGGCGGCATTGAGCAGTCATCAGCCGCCGTTGAGGAAGTGAGCGCCTCCATTGAAGCGCTGCACGAGCAAAACGAAGGCATCGGCCGGGAAACAGCTGCAGCGGAAGAAGCGGTAGAACGGCTCTCAGCAGAATAGCGGGATTAGTTTGTCAGAGAGGGCAGCTCTATACGAAACCATGCACCTCGATCGTTTCTATTACCAGCAGCAACTTGTCCGCCGCTTGCCAGCACGATTTGTCTTACAATCGCAAGTCCCAGCCCGCTTCCAGGCACTGCAGAGCTCCTCGCCTCATCTGCTCTGTAAAAACGATCCCAGATGTGAGGGAGTTTTTCAGGCTGGATGCCCGGTCCTTCGTCTTGAAGCAGGATGAAGCTTCTGTTTTCATCACAGTTGATCTCCCATGTAATTGCCGTGCCGGCGGGAGTATAGCGGACTGCATTTTGAAACAGATTGAACAGTGCCTGCTCCAGTCGGGCTGGGTCGGCGTATATGGTACTGTCCTTCTGACATATAACGTGTACACGGTGCCCGGTTTCTTCGGCTAAAAGCTGATGATGCCGGGCGATTTCATGTAAAAACGAGCAAAGTTGAATCGTATCCGGCTTAACAGACAGTGCGCCGTCTTCCATTTTTGTTAAGTCGACAATATCTGTAACCAGCTTTTCCATCCTTGCAGCTTCCCGATGGATCACCTCTGCCTGTTTGCGTTCATCTGCCGCAAGCTTTTCTTTGAGCAGGGAAGAGTAGCCTTTTACATACGTTAACGGAGTGCGCAAATCGTGGGATATATTCGCGAGCAGCCGTTTTCTGGAGGCCTGATAAGCTGCCAGGCGTCCGGCCATTTGATCAATGCTGCGGCTCAAATCCCCTATCTCATCCGTGCGCTTCCAGGACAGCTCAGAAGTGAAGTCACCATTTGCGATGCGGCTCGAAACAGAGCGTATTTGGTTTAATGGAGTGGTAATCCAGCGAGTTAACAGGATCGTTAACCCTCCGGCAAGAAGCAGGCCGAGAAGCATGATGATGCCAGTCAAATAAATAAGGGTTTCCCTCGTAGCGGCAAACTCTCCCGAAGCCTGATCAACAAAAAGATATCCTTCGGCACGATCCGTTTCAAACGCGTGGTATGCATAAACGTGCGGCTCATTATGTGTCGAAGCTTCCGTGATAGCTGCTTCCGAGTCGGATTGCTCAATCCAGTCCCAATACCTGGCTGTATCAGCTGGAGTAAGGCGGTCTGAACTTCTCAGGGCTTCTCCGTCAGCTGAAAATTGAACGAACACGACTTCTCCCTGTGCTTCCTCCATTGTTTGTATGTGCGCAAAGGCTCCATCATGATCATCCTGTTCCAATACCCGCCCGTGGGCTGTCATCCGATCTGAAACATCATGAAGCAGACGATCTTCATAAAACTGCCTGGAAAGTTCATAGAAGGCAGCGCCCATGATCAGTAAAAGCAGCAGGATAGCGGAGAAAAACAGCAGGGCAATTCGTAAGGAAAGTTTCATATCCCGGCACCCAGGCGGTATCCTATTCCCCAGACGGTTTCAATCAGCGAAGAAGAGCCGCCTGCACGACGGACTTTTTCGCGTATATTTTTCATGTGCGTGTCCACTGTTCTGTCTGAAGCGGCGCTGCCGTGGTCATCGATCTCGTCCAGCAGCTGCTGGCGCGTAAATACTTGACCTGGCCTCTTTACGAGAAGTGCCACAAGGTCGAATTCTTTTTTGGTAAGCGTAAGACAGGAGCCTTCGAACTCGGCTTCCCGTCTCACGCTGTCCACTGACAGGCCGTTATAGCTTATAACGCTGCCCGTATGCGGGTGTTTTCTCCGAAGAACCGCTTCCACTCTCGCTGCAAGGATAGCAGGCTCAAAAGGCTTCGTCACATAATCGTCAGCACCATTCTGAAGGCCGCGCACAATCTGATCATTGTCACCTAATGCCGTCAGCATGATGATAGAGGGAGGCGCTGGGAGCTCCGCTGTCTCTTTCAGCAGCTCCCACCCGTCAGGAGAAGGCATCATGACGTCCAGTATGACAAGATCAAACGTCTCCGTTTGCAGCTTCTTTCGTGCTGTGGCAGAATCTTGCTCAGTCTGAATGTCGACTGGCAGCAGCTGCAGGCAGTCTGTTATAAGCTCCAGCATTTGCGGCTCATCGTCGACGATAAGAATGGTCGTCATGCTTGTATCCCTCCCTGGCGGAGAAGGCATCAATGATCTGCGTGGCCGCCCCCGTCTTCTGCTTCAATTTCCATTAGTGTATCAATTAATCCTTGCGTATGAAAAGAGATGTCCTCTTCTGTGCCAAGCAGATAGCTGTGATTATAAGGCCCTTCCATCGGGTTATCAGTATAGGAAGGCTTGATCGTTGCTAAATAATCGCGATGTTCGTCATCCAGCTCTCCCTCTTCAAGCCAAAGGACAGGAGCATGCTTGCCTAAATGCGCAAAAGGGGCCCCGGCAAGAGCAAACTCAGGACGATCCGTGGAAGCAAAGACGAAACCGTGTCCCGGCTCTGTGATTCCCCAGCCGAATCCGTCTTCTTCAAATTGGGCAAAGGCAATAGACAGTTCGGCTGGTGTTTCGGCGTCGATCCTGGAGGTGTTTCCAAATTCACTTAGCTCCTGTTCGGTTTCCCCGGATATAATTTCCTCACTTCCGAGCAGATACATCGCTGCTTGATCCCGTTCTGCCAATGCTTCTTCCGTTTCAGCGGGAATACCGTCATCATCTACAAACAGCACTGGTTCATTCATGTGGGAAATCCAGCTTCCGGCGGTCATGGAAAGCAGCTGATGCTCCTCTTCAGAGGAAGCGATTAATACTTTCTCGGGAAATTCACCCAGTGTATCAGCAAAAGCAGCATCTGCTTCCTGGGCAAAGGCAGCAGGAGAGTCAGCAGTCATTTCCGACCACTCATAATCAGCGAGCATCTCTTCTTCGTCAGCTGTCAGTTCTGCAGCGGCAAGGACTTCCAAACCTTCATCATTCCCGAGCGGTGCTAACCGTTCGATTTCCGTCAGGAGTTCGTCACTCAGTCCATCCTCCATCAGCAGAACGGGGCCGTCGTTAGGATGGTGCACGAGCGTAAGTGCACTGAGCGTCTGCTGCCATTCGTCCGGATTGGCAAGAATCACTGTGCCAGGCTGGTTCGTTTCATGAGTGGCAGGCCAGATCGTTTGGGACACCTGTATCGAGAAGTCCTCCGGCTCTTCCTGATCGATTCGAGTAACGTTTTTTGTATTTGTCGTAAGAAGGTTCTCAGGTGCCCCTTCATTTTCAGCTGGAAGCTCGGCTGCGCTCTCTTCGAAGGAATCTCTGCCGCCGTTCGTGCCGTGGTCCATGTCCTCGTTATCGTGGTTCATATCCTCATTCATATTCTCATTATCATGGTCCATTTCATCGTGGTTCATATTATCGCTGTGATTCATGTTGTCATTATTCATATGGTTCTCATCTGAGTGCTGATTTTCGTTCTGTTCGTTTGTTTCGTCAGAGCTCATATTGTTTTCAATTTCGGCATTGCTATTCGTATTCGTTTCCTCTGCATTCGAGCAAGCAGCCAGTGTCAGCAGCACACCAGCACTTAAGATCCAAGTCTTTTTCATTTGCCAATCACTCCTTTACGTTTAAGCCTACTTCCTAAAAATGAAGAAAGTATGAAGCTGCATTGAATTCGAGTTTTTCCCACATTTAGGAGGGGAATAGAGAGGAAAGCATGATACATAATCTGACAGCTTTTCACGTGGGGGCAATGCGGTCTGCTACGGTTGAATAAGAGAGGTGGGAGATGACGATGGCAGTAAACGTAACGTCTGAAATTGGCCGGCTGAAAAAGGTGCTGATCCACCGGCCCGGAATTGAAATTGAGCAGGTGACACCTGATGCGATGGGGCAGCTGCTGTTTGACGATATACCGTATTTACCGGCGATGCAAAAAGAACATGACCGCTTTGCAGAAGTTCTTCAAGAGCAGGGAACGGAAATCGTATATATAACCGATCTGCTTGAACAGTCGCTCCAGTCACACGAGGAAAGGGAGCAGTTTCTGGAGAAAATGATGACAGAATCACGATTAACGGTAAATGGCTCCTCAGAAGCGTTAAAGGAATACCTGCTTGACTTTTCCACAGCCGACTTCGTTCGCAGCATGATCGGCGGTGTGCTGAAGGAAGAGCTGCCAAACCGTAAGAAAAAGCACTTATATGAGTGGATGGACCGGCACTATCCGTTTTATTTGGATCCGATGCCGAACCTTTACTTCACCCGAGATCCGGCAGCAGTCATTGGGAATGGCATCTCGTTGAATCCGATGAGTCAGGAGGCGAGGCGCCGCGAATCGCTTTTGATGGAACATATTATTACCTTTCATCCGGATTATCGTGATGCCCGCGTGCCAACGTGGATAAACAGAGGCTACGATTTTCCGATTGAAGGGGGAGATGAACTCGTCCTTAGCGACACCGTGCTTGCAATTGGCGTCAGTGAGCGCACTTCTGCCCGGGCAGTCGAAAAGCTGGCGACGGAGCTGTTCACCTCCGGCTCAGGGTTTGAAAAGGTGGTAGCGGTGGAAATTCCGAAGCGCCGTGCTTCGATGCACCTGGATACTGTCTTTACGATGATTGACCATGATCAGTTTACAACGCATGCTCAGGTGGTCGATAAGGACGGACGCATGAATATCTTTATCCTGGAACCAGGTGATCCGGTGCGTATTACGAAACGGTCGAATTTAAAGGATACGCTGAAAGAAGTGCTCAAGCTGGATGACGTGAACCTGATCCCGTGCGGAGGCGGAGATAAAATTGCTTCTGCCCGTGAACAGTGGAATGATGGCTCCAATACGCTTGCCGTTGCTCCGGGAACGGTCGTCACGTATGAACGGAACTATGTCTCCAACGAGCTCCTGCGGCAGAATGGCATCACCGTGCTGGAGGTGCCGAGCAGCGAACTCGTCCGCGGCAGAGGCGGACCGAGATGCATGAGCATGCCGCTCGTCCGGGAACCCGTCTGATTTATCAGCAAAGCACCTGCCGTCTATCCATGGCAAGGTGCTTTTTAGTGTTCAAAAAGCTGTTGTGACGGGCTTTGAACTTCGAAAAATAGGCCGAAAAACAGCTGGTTATTTTCCTGTTTCAGGATTATACTGGGATTATCAGACAGGGAGGTGGAAGGCTGTGGAGATGGAGCGCAAGCTGCGGGAATGGGAACGGGAAAAGCTGCTCAGTCAGGAAACGGCTGCAACGATCTTAGCATATGAAAAGCAACAGCATCCTGCCGGTAAAAAGGCGAGGATGCCGCTGCTGATGATTGTTGGTCTCGTTTTTTTTACACTTGCGGTGTTCAGCTTTATTGCTGCAAACTGGCAGGTCATGCCGCCTCTCTTGAAAAGCGGACTCGTGCTGTCGCTGATGTGGCTGTTTTACGGGTTGGGCATGGCGTCTGAAAAGCGAGGCTTTGGAAAACCGGTGCTGTTTCGGCTGATCGGACTTGCCATGTTCGGCGCCTCCTTGATCGTTACAGCCCAGGCGTTTCATTTATCGACATCCGGTGCCATATTACCTTGGGCCGTGTTTCTTGCAGCGCTCTTCCATTACGCGATATGGCGCCATAATGCGTTCGTCGTCGCCGCATTTATAATGGGAGGCGTCACGCTCGGAATGTCTGTTCCGGCCGTTACCTGGCTGGAGTGGAGCTTGTTTACACTGGCAGCACTGATCTGGCTGGTCGTCAGCCGCGAGCAGCTTTCGCTCATTTTCAGCTGGATTCTCGTGTTTGGTTCCGGTCTTAAGCTCTGGGCAACGCCGGCATACGAAAGTCCTTTCTGGCCGGTCTGGACACTCTTTTTCCTCGTGATGCTGCTGTTCGTGCTTCAAAAAGAGCAGCGGCGAATGCTGATGCCGCTCTATCCGATATTCGGCGCCATGACGCTGCTCGTTTATCTGGCGGTTCGCGGCGAAACGGAGGGCATGCTGCCTGACTTAAGCTGGATCGAAGCATGGGGACTTGCTGCTGCGGGAGCTGTTGTACTCGGTATTAGCTTGTGGAAGCTGCGCCCGGTTGTCTGGACCTCGATATTAGGAGCAGTAGGGCTGATGCTGTTTGACCAGTCGGCGATTCTGCTTGCTGTCACAGCGGAAGCGACGGCGCTTGGCTATTTAGTTTATGCACAAAAGCGGGGCATGGTGCTGGCACCGGGATTCGTTTACTTCGTGCTTGTGCAAGCAGTCATTTACGTCATCTTTGCATGGGGACGCCTCGATATGGCCTTGTTCTTCCTGATTGGCGCCGTGCTGTTGTTTGCTCTCTCAGGCGTCGCCTGGTGGGTTAATCATCGCAGGGAGGAGGCCGTATCATGAAAAACTGGGTGATGCCGGCATTGCAGACGCTGTTTACAGTTTTGGTGATCACAAGCTTTTTTGCTGTCAGCTGGTTTGGGGAGTCCTTTACACTCCGGGCAGAGCCTTACGATCCGTTTGATCCATTTCTTGGCGAGTACGTGATGCTGCAGTACCCTGACCTTGAAACGCCGGCTGGCTTGCAGCACGGTCAGGTCTATTTCACCCTGACAGAAGGGGAAGACGGCTACGCCGTCATTGATCAAGCAGACGACCGGCCGTTTTTTGGAGCGATTGAAGGATATTCCTTTGATCAGACGATTACTGCCCCGCAGCTCGGGCAGTTTTACGTAGAGCAGGGCAGGGGACCGGAGCTTGAGCGGGAAGAGAATCTTCAGGTCACGATTGATGTAGCTCCATGGGGCGCCATCCGTCCGATAAAGCTGGACGTACGCAACGAATAAGGTGAGCGGCTGTGAGCGGCCATTCGTATGCTCTAGAACAACGTTATCTCATTAGGGAAGGACCCGGCTCGCATTCTGAGCCGGGTCCTCCTTCGTTGTGCATCAGCTATTGTGCATGCTTTTTTGCAGGCTTCGCGGATTCCGACTCCAGCAGCCCGTTGCCGAGTGTGCCGTAAACCTCGTTTCGGGAAGGGTCGATCAGGTTATCACCGTCGAAGTAAGGGCGCGGGGTTTTCCATAATGCAAGAAGCGCCTTGCTCATCGGCATTTCATGATACAAGTGAGGCCAGTATTCTTTAATTTTTTGTTTCACAAGCGGATAATACTTAGAGTTAACCGCAGGAAACAAGTGATGTTCGGTATGGTGGGAGAAGTGAAAGTGGATCACGTCGACCCATTTAGGCACCGTTACCGTCAGGCTGTTTGCAAGTGGATCATTGATCTCCACCTGCGGGTTCAGCCGGTGATTTGTTGAAATATACGCCATCACGATTCCATTGGCAATCAGTAATGGAATCAGGAACATGTAGATCCAGTTGGTGACGCCTGCGATGAACAACAGGGAAATCCAGGTAGCCCAAGGCAGGAGCAGCTGCAGCCAGAGCGCAGGTGCGGACGTTGCCTTGAATTCGGATACGTATGTTTTAAACATGCGCAGGGAGTGAAGCGAGAACATCACCGTCTGTGTAGCAAATTCAAAGAAAGCACGAACCGAAAGCGGCAGTCTGTAAATGAAACGCAGCATAGGGTTTCTGTGTACAGCAGCTTCCGTCAGCCATGTGTCAGGATCTTTTTCTTCATGCTGGGTATGAACGTGATGGCTCATGTTGTGCCATTTGCGCCATAGACGCGGTCCGGTGCAAAGAGGCCAGAAAAACAATCCGCCGAGCGTGTTGCGTAAGAACGGAGAACGGACGATCGTTCCATGTAAAATCTCGTGGCCAAGGAAGCCCATAGCGGCAAAGCTCATGCCGATGATCAGAGAGAGAAGCAGGTTAACGGCAAGCGGCAGGGACAATAAGACAATGCTGAGCATGGCAGCTGCCGTGATAAGCAGGTAAGCTGCACCGCCGAGAAGCTTGCCCGGGTCCGGACGGAATGCCTTTTTAGGGAGATGTTCCTTCAGCTGCTTGGCATACCAGCCAAATGAATGAAGTTCGCGCATGATCTTCCTCCTTTTATGTAATACTGCTGTGCTGAGTAAAAGCGTTGACGCGCACAGCTTACCATTATCCCCTCATGTGTACAATAGACTATTATACCTGGTACTAATGTTTCCGCCGAAAAAACCTCTGTGCTGCCGGGCCGGGCAGTACAGAGGTTTTTTGTGAGACAGGATATACAACATGAGCGGCAGCGGCTGCTTTTATCAACGAGACCTGCAGCAAAATGGCATGGGCAGTGCCAACTGTCAGCTGACAGAAGCTGCATACACACAGGAATAAAGGGGGTATAAGTCCGCCGGCTTACCGGCTGGGCAGGCCGCTGCCTGTTGAATATATTCAGCTTAATATATTCGTTCAACGAGCAGCAAGCGCCTTCGGTAAAATAAATATTAGTATACTAATATTTAAGTTCGTTATCAAGAACGGAAGCGATTAAAATGGGTTTGTTCCCCAAAGTGCAGCAGTTTTTATGAAGGTGCGCTGTTCGAGCTTTAAGGCGGCTACCATATACTCGGCGAGATCCTCCGGCTGCATAAACTTATCGGGCTGCCGTTCTTCGCCGGGACGGGTCATGTCTGTTTCCACGAGACTCGGTGTCAGTGTAGAAACGCGGATGTTGTCATGTCTGACTTCCTGCATTAAGGCTTCACCAAGTCCGATCACGGCAAATTTCGATGCGCTGTAAGCACTGGAGCCGCGTGTCCCCTTTAAACCAGACATAGAGGAAATATTAATGATATCGCCTCGCTGCTTTTTCTGCATACCGGGAAGAACGGCCTGCGTGACGTGCACGATTCCCATCACATTTGTCTGTAGTACTTTCTGCCAGTCGTCAGCGGAGAGCTCCATGAAATCCCCTTTGCGGCCAATGCCAGCATTGTTGATTAAGATATCGAACGAACCAAGCTCTTCTTCAAGTTTGCGCACGGCTTCCTTGACGTCAGCTTCATCTGCCACATCTGCTGCAGCAGATGCGGAGGGGACACCAGCTTCTGCGACAAGCCGCTCCGTTTCATGGAGCGGGCCCTCCGAGCGGGAGAGCAGCCCGATCCTGCAGCCTTCAGCGGCCAGAGCCTTTGCCGTTTCCCGTCCAATACCTCTTCCAGCACCTGTAATCAAAACATTTTTTCCTGCCAGTGATTGCACGACGAACACATCCTTTCAGCATAGTATCCTGCGTTTTCATCATAGCAGAAGAAGCAGCGGCAAAAAAAGAAGCACATCGTTATTGACTTACAAAAAGTAAGTGTATATAATGAAAATATCTCGAATTCAAACTATTTTCAGGTGTATATTTTCGGCTGAAAAGGAATAGGATGCCGGAGAGTACAGAAATCAGAGGAGGCTTATAACTATGAATGGATTAAAAGGCCTGCACCACGTAACGGCTATTACGAGCAGTGCAGAAAAAAACTATGAATTCTTCACGTTTGTGTTAGGCATGAGGCTCGTCAAAAAGACGGTAAACCAAGATGACATTCAGACGTATCATCTGTTTTTCGCCGACGATAAAGGTAGTGCCGGAACGGATATGACGTTCTTTGATTTCCCGGGTATTCCAAAAGGAAGCCACGGAACGAATGAGCTCTATAAAACCGGATTCCGGGTGCCGAGCGATGAAGCACTGGAATACTGGCAGAAGCGCTTCGACAGGCTGAAGGTGCAGAACAGCGGTATAAAAGAAATTTTTGGGAAGAAGACGTTGTCCTTTGCCGATTTTGATGATCAGCAGTATATGCTCGTGTCCGACGAGCATAATGAGGGCGTTCCTGCAGGCACCCCATGGCAGGATGGACCGATCCCGCTTGAATATGCGATTACTGGACTCGGACCTCTCCACATCCGCATCGAACCATTTGATGGATTTAAAGAAATTCTGGAAAAAGCGTTTGAATTTAAGGAAATAGATGCGGACGGTTCTCTCCATTTGTTTGAGGTAGGCGAAGGCGGGAACGGCGCCCAGATTATTGTTGAGAAAAATGTTGTCCTGCCGCCAGCCCAGCAGGGGTACGGTACAGTGCACCATATGGCGTTCCGCGTAGAAGACCGAGATGCTATTGAGCACTGGATTGAGCGTCTGCATGGCTTCGGCTTTCAGACTTCGGGATACGTTGACCGCTTTTACTTCAAATCGCTTTACGTGCGAACCGGTCCGCAAATCCTGTTTGAGCTGGCGACAGATGGTCCAGGATTTATGGACGATGAGCCGTATGAAACGTTAGGGGAAAAGCTGGCTCTTCCGCCAAAGCTGGAGCCGAAGCGGGAGGAAATTGAACAGTACGTACGCCATATTGATACGGTCAGAAGCACAAAAACAATTGAAAAAGAATACGAGTAACGATACAGCTTTCGTCCGGCTCTACTCCGGACGAAAGCTTTTTATGGTGTTTATTCAGCAAAAATGAAGCGGCAGTTACAGAAGCGTTTCACACTCTCTGGCAAGCATATATTTGTAATATAATCTATTTTTGTTTACAAATAAACAAACAAAACATATAATTGTTCATAATAATTGTAGAATAGGAGTGGTGTGGATGTCCTATATGGATGAGGCTTCAATAGACGAGATTACACAGGGCTGGCTGGCGCGCAACGGCATGAACTCATGCCTGTTTTGCGGATTTCAGACGGAGAACGGAGTGGTGTATCAGCATCAGGGTCACTTGTTTGAAGCAGCAAAACGAATGAGCGTACACATAACGGAGGCGCATCAGTCAGCTGCCGCAGCGCTGCTCGCGATGGACCGCCGCTATACCGGCCTGACGCAGGTACAGCAGGAGGTACTCGTTCACCTGCAAGCTGGCAGCACAGACAAACAGACAGCGGCCAAGATGGGAATAGCAGAAGCGACCGTGCGCAGTCACCGCTTTAAATTGAAGGAAAAGGAAAAGCAGGCGAAGCTGTTTCTGGCACTGATGGCGCAAAAGCCGGAGCGTGAAAAGCTGGTGCCGTATCATGAGGGGGCCGTTATGAGAGACGAACGCTATGCCGTAACTGAAGCAGAAGCAGAAAAAATACTCGATACCTATTTAAAAGAAGGCAGAGAGGGGCCGCTCAGCTCATTTCCCCGTAAAGAAAAGCGGAAGCTTGTTCTTCTGCGTCACCTCGCTGAGCAATTTGAGCCTCAGCGGACGTATGAAGAGAAGGAAATAAATGAGCATTTAAAACAGAAGTATGACGATTTTGTGACGCTGCGACGCTACCTGATCGAGTACGGGTTCCTGGACCGCAGCCGTGACGGGTCCTCCTACTGGGTGAAGCACACCCGTCCGGCCCCGCAAGATTTCTGAAACCTTCTATGCGCCTGTTCGTACATCATGTATAATAAATATGGATTACAGACGGGGAGGATATGACAAATGGGTAAACGAATCATGTTATGGATCATGACGAACATCCTTGTCTTAACGACAATAATGATTGTCTGGTCGCTTATCGTTACTTTTACAGATATCGGCGGGGGCGGCTTCGATACAGGAGAAGGCGCGCTCGGAATCGATTTAGTCGCACTCGGTGTGTTTAGTATCATCGTCGGGTTTGCAGGCTCCTTTATTTCACTGGCTATGTCGCGCTGGGTAGCTAAGAAAATGATGAAGGTCGAAGTGCTCGACCCGGAAGGCAACTTGTCTGCGCGTGAGCGTGCGGTAGTCGAAAAGGTACACCGTTTCTCAAGGGCAGCAGGTTTGGCACATATGCCGGAGGTGGGGATTTACCGCTCGCCGGAAGTGAACGCCTTCGCAACCGGGCCGTCGAAGAAGCGGTCGCTCGTAGCTGTCTCTGAAGGGCTGCTTCAGAATATGGATGAAAATGCAGTAGAAGGCGTTATCGCCCACGAGGTGGCGCACGTAGCCAACGGTGATATGGTTACGATGACGTTGCTGCAGGGGGTCGTTAACACGTTCGTCGTGTTCTTCTCCCGCGTAGCTGCGATTCTTGTTTCACGGCTTGTCCGTTCGGAGCTGCAGTTTGTCGTTCGATTTGCGGCAATCATTATTTTTCAGATTCTCTTCTCCATTCTCGGAAGTCTGGTCGTTATGGCCTTTTCCCGCTACCGGGAATACCATGCGGACCGAGGCGGGGCAGATCTCGCCGGAAGAGACAAAATGGCACACGCCCTACGCTCTTTAAAAGCTTACGTGGAGCGGGCGAACGTGAAGAACGACCGCACGGACGATTCCGCCATTCAAACGATGAAAATCAGCGGGAAAGGCGGCGTCTCCAAGCTGTTCTCATCCCACCCGGATTTGGATGACCGGATTGCACGACTCGAACAACGATAACGCAAAAAAAGCTGTTCCTGCACGTTCACGTGCGGGAACAGCTTTTTTATGTATGATAAAGCATGTTCAACTGCTTTCACCAGGAAGCTCAACGCCAAGCTCCTGAAATAAGTCCCGGGCAATCCGCATGCCGGACGCTGCTTTCGGAAAACCGGCGTAAGCTGCACAGTGCAGAATAACTTCGACAATTTCCTGAGGAGAGATACCCAGGTTGATGGCAGCCCGTATATGAAATGGCAGCTGCTCGAACGCTCCCTGACTGACGAGAGAAGCCATCGTCAGCATCGTGCGCTGCTTTAATTCCAGTGAACCCGTCGTGTATACAGTGCCGAACCCGAAGGAAATCATCATTTCCGTAAATTCAGGGGAGATATCCTTGTAGCTTTGAATCATGGAAATACCATGTTCATCTGTCAGCTTTTTTAATACATCAATCCCTTTTTCATATGACTCCTTATTGTTCACGTCCATCCCTCCAAATAAGAATTATCCTCTCCGCATCGTAGGCGGTATTTCATCCGGGTCTGTCATGACTTCCAAAACCGTGGTCTGTTTTAGGGGGAACAGGTTTTTCATAACTGAACGCAGGCCGTCCTCGGAATCGATTCTGTACGCGTCTGCTCCGAGTGATTCTGCAAACGAAGTGGCGTGGAGCGGTTTTTCATAGGTGGTGCCGGCAGCCCGGCCAATATTTACTTTCATACCTTTATCAACCATATCCAATGCCTGATTATTGATGACGATAAACAGCAGTGCGGCTCCTCCGGATACAGCAGTGGATACTTCAGCGCCGTGCATGAACATACAGCCGTCGCCGGTGAGGCAGACGATATCGGCATCAGGGTCAGCAAACGCTGCCCCAACAGCGTAGCCGATTCCGTGTCCCATCGCACCAAACACATCATCAAAGAAAAAGTGACCCGGCTCGCGCACGATATATCGCTGGATGGCATAAAACGTGTGGCTTCCATCATCGCCGTAAATGAAGGCACGATCAGGAAGCATCTCGTTCAGAACGTCCATGACGGAACCTGCTGAAAGCCAGCGTCCTCCTCTGCGGTCTTCTGGCTTTTGAACAGCAGGCAGGTGAATCGGCGAAGCAGGGACGGCTTCCAGACGCAAAAGCTGCTGCAGATTTAAACGGAGATCTCCGGCGATCGTGAGAGAAGGACGAGGAAAAGACATTCCGGTGACATGCTGCCGGGCATCAAAGTGAATGATCCGCTCCGGATAATGTTCCGGCTTCCATCCGGCGACGCTCATGTCACTGAGCGATGAACCGCAGACGATAAGCAGATCCGTTCCCTGCTCGATATAAGCATGTGCCTGTTCAGTCCCGCCAAGTCCGAATGCACCGAGTGAAAGGGAATGATCATCCGGAAACGTTCCTTTGCCGCCTGGTGTTGTCATGACAGGCAGCTGATACAATTCGGCAAATGCCCGCACCTCTGAATAAGCTCCGCTCGTGTGGACGCCTTTCCCGAGCAGAAGAACCGGGCGTCTGGCTGAGACCGCTGCCGCCGGAAACTCTTTAATGCGCAGAGAATAGGTGAGATCAGGCTCGGGCATATCGTAGGAAAACGGCTCTGCTTCAGCCATCAGTACATCGGCAGGGATGCTGAGATGGACCGGGCCCGGGACGCCCTCGACAGCTGTTTTTACAGCGTGAAGCAGCATTGGACCGACTTGGTCAGCCCGCTCAACCTGCGCACTGAATTTTGTCACAGGCTTAAACAACGCTTCCGTATCGGTGCCAAAAAAACTTGAATCCTGTCCCTGTGGCTTACCGGTGTTTCCTGCCGACGGGTGGCCGGTGAAGAAAAGAACCGGGAGACCGGACGCTTTTGCCTGAGCAGCGGCAGTCAGCATGTTCGTGGCCCCGGGACCGGATGTGCCGACGGCTGCACCGAGTCCTCTTACCTGCATGGCATAGCCCGCTGCTTCATAGCCTGCGCCGCCTTCATGCCGGCTGAGTACGAACGTGATGCCGCTGTCTTCAGCAGCAAGAATGAACGGGACGACAGGTTTTCCAGGTATGCCGAACAGGTGGTGAATTCCCCAGCGGTGAAGCTGTTCCGCGATCAGTAAAGCCGTTCGTTTCATTCGTCATGACACCTCTTCCAATAGATTGGTCAGCCTGCCGTTTTTTCCGCAATACGTTGCTGCAGTTCATGATAGGAAGTGGAGATCGTATCGGGAGAGATCGGCTCCATAAAATAATAGCCTTGAATATACGTGCAGCCGAGGTCGCGCAGCGTTTTAAACTGGCACCACTCCTCGACTCCTTCTGCGGTTACGTGCAGCTCCAGCGCTCCAGCCATCGCTATGATCGTTTTAATCAGTGCAGCGCCATTGCTTCCGGCTGCAAGATCATCAACAAAGAACTTGTCGATCTTCAGCGTATCAATGCGAAACTGCTTTAAATAGAAAAGAGAGCTGTACCCGGTTCCGAAATCGTCCATGCTAATTGCCAGACCGAGGCCTTTCAGCTCTTCCAGTACGCTTGCGGCATAGTTGAAGTCCATCGCCATCGATTCGGTGATTTCAAAATCGAGATAGCGCGGATCAATCCCGGAGCGGGTGATCACGTCAGCTGTAAATTCGGTGAAATCCTGCTTTAAAAACTGCTGTGCTGAAAGATTGAGGCTGATTTTGAGTGGAGGAAGCCCTTCGCTCAGCCATTGCATATGCTGCCTGCAGGCCTCCTGAATCACCCAGTCGCCAATTGGAACTATCAGTCCGGTTTTTTCTGCAAGCGGGATAAAGGCTGACGGACTCAGCATCCCTCTTTCCGGATGCTGCCAGCGGATCAGTGCTTCGAAGCCGGAAATATGTCCGGTATTGGTTTCCACAAGCGGCTGGTAAAACAAGCGCAGTTCATTGTTTCTAACTGCAGCCCTCAGGTCATTTTCTAATAGCAGCTCATCGCTGGAGTTCACGTACATTTCCGGGGAGAACATACGGTAATCGTTTTTCCCCTGAGATTTAGCTTTGTACATTGCCGCATCGACGTGCACCATATAATCTTCAAGACTCGGGGGAATCTCTTCATACACCGCCGCCCCGATGCTAGCCGTCATATAAAAGCTTCGTTCTCCAAGGTAAAAGGGCTGCTGAAATTGATCCAGCAGATGTTTCGCAAACTGGTTGACAGATGTCTCGCTGGTTACATCGGTGAGCAGCACCATAAACTCATCACCGCTGATGCGCGCCAGAAGCTGCGAACTGTCCACACAATTCTGGAGCCTCTCAGCGACAGACTGAAGCAGCTTATCGCCATTGGAATGACCGAATGTATCGTTGATATTTTTAAAGCCGTCTAAATCAATCAGAAGGAGCGCGGTACCGGTTGCACCTTGTGCAATCAAATCTTCCAGCTCATTTTGAAAGTAACGCCTGTTCGGTAGCGTGGTCAATTCGTCGTGGTAAGCGAGATAATTGTATTGCTCCTGGAGCTGGTAGCGCTCTGTAATGTCACGCAGCTGCGCAAAAGCGCCAATGATCTTTGCATTTTTCGCATCGTAAATCGGCTGGGCATCGAACAGGCAGATATGTTCATGATTCAGATTGTTGATAAATTTCATTTCAACATCCTTGAATTGCTTTTCGTGATGCAGTACCTGATAAAAATAGTCTCCGGTGATATCGGATTTGAAAATATCACGGCCGATTATCTCCTCCCGCTTAAATCCAGAGAGCTTTTCGGCAAAATCGTTGTATTCCGTCACCGTTCCTTCTGTATCCGTAATAATGACAGCGTTTCGAGTACGCTGCAGCATAATCTGATTCAAAATGTTTAAACGGCGGTTCTGCTTCCGCAAAAGCAGCTCGCGTTCGATCGAATCGACGACGTTCATCAACATGTTCAGAAACAAGCTGTTTTCAAGCTGGATGCCGGTCATAATCGAGACGGTTCCGAGCAAGTTGTCCAGATCTGTATAATGAAACGGGGCAGAATAGCAGGCAGAGCCGTGCAGAAATTCGAAATAATGATCGTCGCCGATTAAAGCGACGGGATGCTCCTGCTGCAGCGCAAGTGAAATAACGTTCGTTCCAAGATCCTCCTGTGTAAAGCGGACTCCCGTTTCAATCCCAAGCTGCTGTATAGTTGAGCGGATCGTTTCGTCTCCATCTATTTTTAAAATAAATCCTTTTTCGTCAGAAATTACAATTAAAACTGGTGTGCCAGCGAGTGAATGAAGCACCTTTTTAGCAAAGAAATCGACAACTTCCAGTATTTCATCGTATTCGTCCCGCTTCTCTGCAAGCTCTTCAGCAGACATTTTTTCTTTAGGGATCCGGATCTCAGCAGGATCCATGCCGGCTTCCTCGCACATTCTGCGTGACTGCTGTACAAAATCTTCTAAAGATGCGTCCTTCATTCGTATCACCGTCCTTTGTACTCATTATACTCGTTCTTCATGAAGAACAATACTCACAACTGTTCAGATTGATGAAGAGAGGTGAATGGACCGGTTCTTTATACTTATAAAACACCGAGCGAACTTGAAGCTTAAGGGACCTGTGGAAGATCAGGCAGCGAGCCTGGTACCGGCTGCTTTAAACGAGCCGACTGGTGTGTGTTACGATAGGCATATAAACCTTTAGAACGGAAGGGTGACCTAGATGATCACGCTGCATCGACTGCAAAAGGAAAACTGGCCTCAGGCAGCGGCTGTTTATAAAGCTGGTATGGATAATGGGGACGCAACGTTTGAAACAGAAGTGGCAGACTGGGAAACCTGGAATCACAGCCATCACGCCTTTGCACGGATTGCAGCCTGCTGGAACGGTACGTTTGCCGGATGGGCTGCCCTGTCACCGGTTTCTCCGCGACTGGTTTATGCCGGCGTTGCCGAGGTCAGTGTTTATGTGGATCCAGACTTCAGCGGTAAAGGTATCGGCTCCAGTCTTCTTAAGGAAATTGAACGGGAAGGTGCTGTAAACGGAATCTGGACGCTGCAGTCGGTTATTTTCTCATCCAATAAAGGAAGTCTGCATGTACATCAAAAATCAGGGTTCCGGACTGTCGGCTATCGGGAAAGGATAGCAGTAAGGGATGGCGTCTGGCACGACACCGTGCTTATGGAAAAACGACTGCCCGATCAGCCAGCACAGAAGGAGGTTCACGATGAAATACAGCACAATCATGTATGATGCATATGGTACATTGTTTGATCTTCGCTCGGTAGAAGGAGCACTGTCAGAATACTATCCTCAGCAGTCCGCTTCCATCGGACAGCTCTGGCGAAAAAAACAGATCGAATACGCCTTTACCGTCCAGATGAGCGGAAGCTATCGTCCGTTTTCGGTTATTACCGAAGAGGCACTGCGGACAGCACTGTATGCGGAAACTGGTTCAACTGCTGCTGATGCGGTGAACCGGGGCATGCGGGCTTATGAAAAACTGAGCCTGTTTCCTGAAAGTGCACCTGTCTTGCAGCAGCTGAACGGACCGCTCCACATGATCGTATCTAACGGCTCCAGAGATATGCTCGAGCCGTTGATTGAACAGTCGGCTGTCGCACCGGAAATAGACCGGATTGTGAGCGTCGATGATATCAAGCAGTACAAGCCGTCCTCAGCCGCCTATTATCACGCGATGAGAGAGGCGGGCGTTTCCAGAAGCAGTATTCTTTTCGTATCCTCCAATACATGGGATATCATCGGTGCGAAGACATTTGGATTTGATACATTGTGGATCAGCCGAGATAAAGCAGCTTTTGAGTCCGTGCCGGTGCAGCCGGACTATATCGCAGAAGATCTTCACTTTTTAACCGAGCTTTTTGCGGATTAAACACAGATCGCAGCACGAATGCAAATAAAACCGTTCTGCCAGGGGAAAGCAGAACGGTTTTTTAAAGTATGAAGCGAATGCGAAGGGCAGGCTGTTCTCACAAAGAAAGTATATACCTTTCAGTGCAAAAGCATGAACCTCACAGTCCCTAAAGCTTCAGCTTTCCGCTAACAATGGCCGGCAGCTTGTTACGAGCATCAATATAGAAGGGCTTAGCGATTAAACAAATTAGCTTTTCCGTCAAAAACGTTCAACTATTTAAGAGAGGCAGCTTCTTATGCCGTCCGTTTCTTCTCAGAATCGGGCGGCTTTTTCAGGCTGCGGCGGGCGCAGCCAGGCGCGAGTGCATGATATACACCGCCAGCAGAGCGAAGGAAGAAATGCCCCAGAAAGTCAGCAGACCCGGTACGAAAAAGAACAGCGTAAGCAGAGCAGCTGTGCCGCCTGCAGCTTTTACAAACAGCAGCGGTTTGCTGAATGGGACAAACAAAGCGACCTGCAGCGAAATGCTGAAACGTTTTTCGGAAAGCACCTCCTGGGCTGGAAAGAAAAAAAGAAGCACGATCAGAAGCAGCACGGCACAGATGATCATGCCTGCAAGCAGCAGCGGAACAGCCGGACCGGTTAACTGAAATACAAGCATGGTATTGAGCGTGATAATGGCAGCACCAGCCCAAAAGAAGAGTCCGTACACGTTCGCACGCCGGAAGCTGCTTCGGTACACGTTCCAGAAGGTAGGCATGACATCGTTCAGCGTTTCACCTGCCACCAGCCGTCTCAGGCAGTGGGAAAGCGCGGCGGAAGCTGGAAATAATCCAAGCAGGACGCCTCCGGCAGCCGTGAAAAGAACCCAAAGAAAATTTAAATAGGCAAGCTTCACCATCCAGTCGCATGCAGCATACACCGGGTTTCCCATCCACCTGATCAGCATGGTTATTCCTCCTCATATAAAAAATAATCAAAGTCGGCGGCACGCTTCATGCCGCTGTAATCTTGACAGGCCATGCCGACAAAGGTGCCGGTAAAGCGAACCTGCGCAGCTGAGTCGTCCGACATGTGAGTCGTATCCAAAACTGGTCCGATCCGTGTCCATTCCGTCGTACGTTCATCTTTATAGGAGAGAGTCATCGTATCGTGATCGATATCTGCGCGAAGCTGCACGGCTCCTGTTTGAGCCGTTCGGACCGGTGCCAGCAGCAGCTCTTCATACTCGCCGCCTTTTGTACGAATGATCTGCAGGACTCTTCCTTTTTCTTCGTGCCCGGTTAAGTGCAGGTATACATGATCCTCTGTGTCGTAATATATAACGAGGCCCGCTTTATGCTGATAGTATTCCGGGTCAAAGGATACAGAGGTTTCTGCCGTGCAGCGAAAGGATGTCTGCCGGCGTGCAACAAGGCTTTGGTTGTGTAAGGAGCCAAGAGATTCACGACCGTAGAGACGCAGCCAGCCCGGGTTGGCTGACAGCGAACACCATGACTTATCCATCGGTACGCGCAGGGAATTCCAGTGGCCGCTCAGCTCATCGGCATCAAAATCATCCTTGGCATTCTCTTGCGGGTAGGGCTGCACCGGCAAATCTGGAGCAGGTGTCTCCATATCGGGATAGCGTGTGCCATTCGCAAGCCGGAGCCAGCCGTCTTCTGTCCATTCGACTTTCTGAATCGCCGTTTCTCTTCCGAGCGTGCAGTAGGAGCCGTTTAACGGCCGTCCGCAGAGATGGACGAAATACCACTCACCGTTCGGAGTATCGACGAGGCTGCCGTGTCCTGCTTTTTGAAGGCCTGAATCAGGCTTTCCCTGAGCGGTGATGAGCGGATAGTCCGGGTCTGTCTCATAGGGACCGTCAATGCTCTGGGAGCGTGCAACGGTTTCAGCGTGATCGTACTCTGTTCCGCCTTCTGCGACGAGCAGGTAGTACCAATCATCTTTTTTATAAATATGAGGCCCCTCCGTCAGCTTGATCTCCGTTCCGGTATAAATCGTTTTAACCGGCCCGGTGAGCTTTTGCTCCGCTTCGGAAAACTCCTGCAGGACGATGCCGGCGAATGGATTTCGTCCGGAACGGTAGTCCCAGATCATATTCATGAACCATTTGCGTCCGTCATCATCGTGAAAGAGAGACGGATCAAAGCCGCTGCTGTTCAGATAAACCGGCTCCGACCACGGCCCCTCAATGGCAGGCGCAGTCACAAGATAGTTATGTGCATCCTTGTAGGCGCCGTGCCACTGCTTCACGTCTGTGTAAATCAAGTAAAATGTGCCGTTGTGATAGGAAAGGTCCGGAGCCCAGACGCCGCCGGAATTCATGTTTCCTTTCATATCGAGCTGGGAACGACGCGTCAGCGGAGAAGCAGCAAACTGCCAATTTTGCAAATCTTTAGAGCGGTGAATCCGGACGCCGGGAAACCACTCAAACGTCGAAGTAGCGATATAAAATTCGTCTTCAACACGCAAAATGGAAGGGTCGGCATGAAAGCCCGGGAGAATTGGATTTTGAATGGTGGACATAAACAAACACTCCTTCAGCTAAAATAAACAGCACCTATGTAAGGGAGGAGAGAGGAGAATCCTCCCTCCATGCGGCTATCCTTTTACAGATCCGCTCGTCATTCCTTCTACAATTTTATTGCTCAAAATAAGAAACGCGATCAGAATCGGCAGCATGCTGATGACGAGGGTAGCACCGATGGCGCCCCAATCTGTTGAGTACTGGCCGATAAAGTTCTGAATACCGACCGTAAGTGTTTTCAGGCTGTCCGAGCTGATAAACGTGTTAACAAACACAAATTCGTTCCAGTTGTAAATCATATTGATGATGGCCGTTGTTGCGACCACCGGTGCCGTAATTGGCAGGATGATCCGGAAGAACATCCGGTGAATCGAGCATCCATCCATAATAGCTGCCTCTTCAAGCTCACGAGGGAGCGTGTAATAAAAGCCGAGCAGAATCATCATCGTCAGCGGCAGGTTAAACGCCGTATACGTTAAGATAATCGACAAGTGATGGTCCATCAGGCCAATCGTATTGAAAAAGCTGAACAGCGGAATCAAAGTGGAATGGACCGGGATCATCAGGCCGACCATAAACAGTCCGAGGACAAGTTTATTCAGCTTCCACTGCATTCTTGTGATCGCAAACGTCACAAGGCTTGCAAGCAGAACCGTCAGAATCACAGCGGTACCGGTCACGATGACGCTGTTAAAAAAGTACAGTCCGATATTGCCATCCGTCCACACTCTTGCGTAGTTGCTCCACTGCGGATCAGCAGGGAGAGCGAACGGAGCGAGGTTAAACACTTCCTGGTTATCTTTTAGTGAAAAGAGCACGAGCCAGATCAGCGGAAGGATCTGAAGCACCGCAACAAGGCCGAGAATGACATAAAGCAGCAGCTTTCCCGGACGAATCCGCAGCGATCCGAGGCGAAGCCCTTCTGTTTTTTCAACAGCAGCAGTATTAGAAGGCATCTGCAGTTCCTCCTTTAATTAATATTGAACTTCATCTTTGGAAGCCGTTGCTTTGCGAATGAGATAGGTCACGATCAAAATGAGCACGAGCAGGAAGAAGCCGACGGCACTTCCATAGCCGAAGTCATTGGATCGAAACGCAAGCTTGTACATGTAGGAGGCCATTACTTCACTGGCTCCGTTCGGGCCGCCGTCAGTCATAACATAAATCAGGTCAAAGTATTTCAATGAACCGATCACGGCAAGCACAATAGTCACCTTAATGATCCCGGAAATAAGCGGGAGCTTAATTTTATAGGCGATCTGCAGCGGGGAGGCGCCGTCGATCTTCGCAGCTTCCTCAAGCTCCTTCGGAATGTTTTTCAGCGCTGCGTAATAAATTATGATGTAGAAACCGGCATACTGCCAGATGATTGGAACAAAAATCGCGAATAGAACGAGACTCGTATCGGCAAGCCACATCGGTGGATTTTCAATTCCGATCGATGTTAAAAACCGGTTCATCACCCCGTTGGATGGATGATAAATACGGATCCACAGCTGGGCGATCGCGACGCTTGAGAGCAGCATCGGAATGAGAAAAATTTTACGGAACATATCGGCGCCTTTGATATTGCCTGCCAATACGAGGGAAACCGTTAAATAAAGCGCGAGGCTTCCAACCGAGAAAAGCGCGAGCAGCAGCGAATGCCAGGCACTGCGCCAGAACATCGTATCTCCGATTAAATTTGCATAGTTTTCAAGCCCGATAAACTCCATGCCGCCAATCCCGTCCCAGTCCATCAGGCCGTAATAGCCCGTCAGGACGATCGGAACATAGATTAACGTAAGTATAAGAAGCAGGGCAGGCAGCGTGTATAGTGCGATCACGCGCTTATCCGACATGATCTGATTCATAAAGACGAACCCCTTTCGTTACGGTCAGCTGGATTAAAAATGCCCCGTAAATTCACGGAGGAACTTACGGGGCGGACGTGCGTGTTTATTCGTCTTCCTGGAGCGCTTCCTCATGCGTCTCTGCAAATTCTTCCGGTGTTACATCCTCTCCGAAGAGGGACTGAATCATATTCAGATGTGTTTCTGCTACGCCTGAGCTCATCTGAACATCTGCAAAGAGCGTAATATCTGACGCGTTGTTCAGCTCATCCAGCACATCAATGAACAGGTCTGGAAGATCTACTTCGTCTGTGTTTACCTGTGTGCCCGGAATCACGCCTGCATCTTCCACAGACTGCTTGCCCCATTCTTCTGTGAAGTGCTTGACGAATGCTTTGGCTTCGTCTTTCACGTCGGAGTTCTCCGCTACGAAAAGTCCGACCCCAGGTCCGCCGACCCAGCTGTTAATATCGCCGTCGCCGCCGTCAACTTCAGGGAACTTAAAGAAGTCGATGCTGTCACGGAATTCCTGCGGTACTTCTTCATTTGTCGTGTAGTTAGGCAGATCCCATGAACCGATCAGGTACATCGCTGCGTTGCCATTCATGAACTCTGCTTTTGCTTCCTGGTCAGAAAGCCCATTAAATCCGGAGATGAAGGCATCATGGTCCACCATTTCCTGAATTCGGTCAGCTGCTTCTACAAGGCGCTCATCGGTGAAGCTTCCGCTGCGGTCAATAGCTGAGTTCAGTGCTTCTGATCCGCCGATGCGGTCAGCAAGGTACATGTACCAGAGGGAGCCTGTCCAGCGATCGCGGTTTCCGAGGGCGATCGGCGTCATGCCGCCTTCTGACAATGTATCAATCACTTCAATTAAGTCATCATATGTTTCCGGTACTTCCACCCCGTACTCATCAAAGATTGCCTGGTTGTAGAAGACAGGCGCTATGTTCAATTCGAGCGGGAGCGCGTAAGCTTCATCATCCACGGAGTATGCTTCGATCGTTCCGGCTACGAAGTCGTCACGCATGTTGTCTTCTTCAAGCACATCATCAAGCGGAGCAAACAAGTCACCGTTGACGTAGGGCTCAAGGAAGCCTGCCGGCCAAGTCATTCCAACATCAGGGAGCTGATTGGAAGAAGAAACAACTTGCAGCTTGTTCTTATACTGCTCATTTTCCAGTACTTCCATTTCAACCGTGACGTGCGGATGCATTTCTTCAAACTCTTCAATGATTTCTGTTACGATCCGGTAGTGGTCAGGGGAGCTTCCCTGCGGCCACAGATGCATAAAGTCGAGCGTGACTTCTTCCTGCTCAGCAGCTTCGTTCGTGTCGCCGCTGTTGTTGTTCTCGTCAGCGCTTGCTGCGTCTTCCGAGTCATCGGCTCCACATGCGCTCAGTGCAATCAGTCCAGCAGTGGAAAGGGCCATCAGTGACAAAAATGATTTCTTTTTCAATTTATTTCCCCCTCAGCGATTTGGTGTAAGCCAAGTATAGCAAGGATGAAAGCGCTTTATAAGGTAACGGTGATTAGGTAAAGTACCACTTTATTTATATGATTGAACTATCATTTTTCGACATCTGTGCTGCTCTCACGCCTGTAGCGGCTGGGCGTCACGCCTTCGTGTTCACGGAAAATGCGGATAAAATACTTAGACGTCTGGTATCCTGTCTGCTCGGCAATGTCGGCGATCGGCATAGGGGTAGTAAGAAGCAGCCGTTTTGCGAGCTGGAGACGTTTTTTCGTGACGTATTCGCTGAAGGTCATCGTCATGTGCTCCTTGAACAAGACGCTGAGATAGCTAGGATTTAAGTGCACCTGCTGAGCTACCTCTTTTAAGCTGAATTTCTCGCTGAGACGGCTGTCAATGTAAACGGCAGCTTCTTGAAGGGGCTCCGGCAGCTGATCAGCCGGGACCACATCCGGCTCCTGGAACGCCCGGTCGACCCGCTCGATCTGATCCAGGCGGGACCTGGTTTCAAGTGCCTCCTGCACCGCCTGAAGAAATGCCTCCTTTTTCACCGGTTTCAGCAGATAGTTAACGACGCCCATGTGAAGGGCCTCCTGTGCATAGGAAAACTCCGAGTAAGCGGAAATCACAATGAACACCGGTCGACGCTGAAAGGATTTCGTTTCCGCAATCAGCTCAAGCCCCGTCATTTCCGGCATACGTATATCGGTGATCAGCACGTCAATGTCATGTTCCTGAAGCAAGTGCAGCGCCTCAGGTCCGTCGGAAGCGGTATAGACATGAAGCAGATCATGCTCCCATGTTTCCAATCTCCGCTTCAGACCGTTGCGGGAGCGGGGCTCATCATCTACGATCAGTACTTGTTTCGTGCGCATGAGGAAGACCTCCTTTAATCGGAATTAAGAGCGTGATCGTCGTTCCTGTATGCTCGATGCTGTCAATCAATAGCTGCGGATCATCGTCCGGATAAACGAATTCCAGCCGCTGCCAGACGTTGCGCAGCGCCAGGCCCGTACCTTTTGTATCCACCTTCTCCCGGTTATCGAGAGAAGCCCGCACGCGCTCCAGTACCTCTTTGCTCATGCCGCAGCCGTCATCAGCTACGCTGATTTCAAGATAGCCTTCTACTTTTGCCTGACTGGCTGTAACGGTTACGGTGCCGCCGCCGCGGCACGTTTCGATGCCGTGCAGCAGCGCGTTTTCGATCAGCGGCTGAATCAGCAGCTTTGGAATACGCTGTTCCCGGTAAAGGGGATCGATCTCCACACGCCAGCTGAGACGGTCCTCAAAGCGGAGCTGCATAATCTGCAGGTACCGCTCTGCGTGCTGAAGCTCTTCTTCGAGTGTCACGAGATCATCATCTGTTTCCGAAATGGTATAGCGGAACAGGTCGGATAACGAAATGATCACTTCTGCCATTTCTTCATCCCGCTCATCAAGGGTCCAGTGAATCGCTTCCAGCGTATTAAACAGGAAATGAGGGTTAATCTGCGCCTGAAGTGCTCGAAGCTCTGCCTTTGTTTTCAGCAGTTCCTTCTCATAGACGGCTTTAATAAGGTGATTGGTTGTTTCTACCATTTCGTTGTACGTGTCATTTAGTTCATTCATTTCGACAGTAGAGGAAATCCGCCGGCTTTTACGCAGAGCACCAAGCGTCCCAAAGCGCATCGCATGAGTCAGCTGCCGAATCGGTCTCGACAAATAGCTTGAAACGATCCAGGAAGCAGGAATAAACAGGATCAGGCCGGTTCCGCCGGCGATTATGATCGCCGTGCCGATACCGGGCAGGCCTTCCAGCAGGAGGGAAACGGGACTCAAAATCACGAGCGTCCAGCCCGTGTTGTCGGAAATCGCCTCAGCCCGGACAAACTCCTCATCGTTATAGAGGACGGTTTCGCTTCCGTTCAAGCTGTCATCTCGCAGTTCTTCCGGCATGTTTCCTGCAATTTCCTGTCCGTTCTGATCTAGAAGCAGCGCATACTCTTCCTGGATATCAAGCTGCTCAGCCGCACCGGCAAGATTAAAGTACGTGTCCTGAACGACGGTGATCAGGTAGCCGCCGCGCTGGAAATCCTCCTCCGGCATATTGATTTGCTTAATCGCAAGAAAAGCCTGAGCATCAAGCGGATCTTCACCGGCCCAGAGGAGCCGGCCGCGTGCTTCTTCAGCAGCGTCAATCCATTCCGGGGATACACGGATGGAAAGGGGAAGTTCATTTAACGGAAACAGCCGGCGCTCATCGATAAAATACAGTTCGAATGACTGCAGGCCAGTCGTATAGGCCTGGTAGCTGTTGATGATTTCATTCATCGACTGGCGTTCCGCAAAGTTAGCCTGCATCCCGGCAGTTTCCTGCTGCAGAAGCTGCTGGACAGCGGGATCAGTTGCGATTTGACTCGTAATCAAATCGATCGTTTCATACTGCGTATCGATGCGTCCGAGTGCCTGCACAGCCGTCTGCTCGATCTGGCCTTCCGCATTTTCTTTAATGATTTCGGTCACCAGGTTATAGGCGAGCAGGCCGACTGCACCGAGCACGATAACCATCACGGCAGCAAAAACAGCTAATATTTGATTCCGCATCGTGTTAGCCGGCTTTAAAAACGAGAATCGCACCGGAAAGCCTCCTCCTGTCTCAATCAAGTCTTCTTTCATTGTATCGGAAATCAGGCTGGAGACGAACAGCAGATATAATCAGTAATAGTTTTTTCATTAAACTTATGATAGTTGTTTTAGCATGAGAAAACAAGAAAGCGCTTTAGTTCCTTTCATGTGTTCCCTTGTTCTGAATCTGGAAGGCAGCTTAAAGCGCTGAAGGACAAAAAGAAAAGCTTATACTAAAAAACGCCTCCGGCTTTACGACACCGGGGCGCTTGTATGAACTATGATGGAGTAGAGCCTGTTGCTGCAGGAGGGAGAAACTGCTTTTGCAAAAATGTTTCAATGTTAAAGGCAGTCAGGCCGTAAGGAGCAGCGTAGTAATAGGAACGGCTGAAGCTGATATCTGTCTGGTTATACAGCTGTGGAAGCGTCCGTTCCTTCACGGACTTATACATCGCTTCCGCAATAAACCGTTCAGCTTTAGCGAGGCGGTTGCCGATCACGATTTTTTCGGGATTAAACGTATGAATGATATTTGTCAGTCCGACACCCAAATAGTAGCCAATTTCTTCAAAGGCATTGCGGACAGCTGCATCTGTTTCAGCCTTGCTCAGCAGGTTTTCAAGATCGTGTCCGTTTTCAGGGAAAGAACGGAGCAGCGCCATTTCAGAGGCATACATTTCCCAGCAGCCCTTGCTGCCGCAGCGGCAGGAACGCCCTTCATCCTTAATCGTCGTATGACCGATCTCACCGCTTAATCCACCGGCTCCCATCATAAGACGATCATCGAGCACAATGCCGGCGCCGATTCCGATTCCGGCGCTTACATAGACGAAGGAGCTTGTGTGCCTGGCGCTTCCGAACGTCTTTTCACCGTATGCGCCTGCGTTTGCTTCATTTGTGACGACGACAGGAACGCCGTACTGATCCTCAAAGATTTCCTTTACATTGGACTGCGTCCAGTCCAAATTGGGTGTCGTCAGAATAGTCCCGTTTTTATCGACGAGGCCGGGTACACCAAAGCCGATCCCGACAAGTCCGAACGCAGTATCTTCAGCTTTAGCGAGACATTCATCCAGCATAACTTTTATTTCCATCACGGTACGAGTGAAATCATTTGTATCGAAGGAACGCGAGATTTCATGAATGACAGAGCCGCGGAGATCGGTCAGCACGGTCAAAATGTAATTGACACCGATGTCACAGCTGAGAGAATAGCCGGCCTTTTCGTTAAACTGCAGCATGAGCGGACGTCTGCCGCCGCTTGATTTGCCAAGACCCGTTTGGTAACAGTATTGTTCATTGATCAATTCTTCTACTAATGAAGAAACAGTAGCTTTTGTAAGGCCGAGTGTCTGGGCGAGGGCTGCACGTGAAATAGGTTCCTGCTCCCGGATCGTATTTAAGATGATAGATTTGTTCGCCAGTTTAACCGTTTGCTGATAGGCAGCCATATCGATTCCTCCTACATTGTTTAATGAAGTGCACGGGTTCTTCGATTTAATCAATTGATGAACCGGTTAACATAGTTTAGTTATAGCAAATTGTCGGCTTTGCATTGCTCTTATTACCATTCTACCGCACCTTGCCGGCTGTTACCTAGCAAGAACGAAAGAAGAACCTAAAAAAAGTTCTCTTTTTTTATTAGTTAATTCAATGGACAAACTAAGTTTACCCTGCTACAATACAAATATCAAGAAGTTATCTATAACTTAGGAGGTCATGATCATGGCAGAAACAAGAACGACGTACTTTTCGAATATTCCTGAAATCGCTTACGAAGGTCCGCAATCAGCAAATCCGTATGCATTTAAGTATTATAATCCGCAAGAGAAGGTTGGCGGCAAGACGATGGAGGAGCAGCTTCGCTTTTCAGTCGCTTATTGGCATACGTTGACGCAGGATGCATCTGACCCATTTGGAGCAGGCACCGCTCAGCGTCCATGGGATCACTACAGCGGAATGGATTTGGCAAAAGCTCGCGTTGAAGCAGCGTTCGAATTTATCGACAAAATCAAAGCGCCTTTTTTCTGCTTCCATGATATTGATATCGCGCCGGAAGGAGATACGCTCCGCGAAACAAATCAAAATCTAGATACGATCGTGGCAATGATCAAAGAGTATATGAAAACGTCAGAGACGAAGCTGCTCTGGAACACAGCGAACATGTTCACACACCCTCGCTTCGTTTCCGGTGCAGGGACGTCAAGCAACGCGGATGTTTACGCGCATGCGGCTGCAAAAGTGAAGAAAGGACTTGAAACTGGTAAAGAGCTCGGAGCTGAAAACTACGTGTTCTGGGGTGGCCGTGAAGGCTACGAATCACTTCTAAATACAGACATGAAGCTGGAGCTTGATAACCTTGCATCGTTTTATCATATGGCTATCGACTATGCGAAGGAAATCGGTTTTGATCCGCAGTTTCTGATTGAACCGAAGCCGAAAGAGCCGACCACGCATCAGTATGACTTTGATGTAGCAACGGCGACCTCTTTTCTTTACCAGTACGGTCTGCAGGATCACTTCAAGTTTAATATTGAAGCAAACCATGCAACGCTTGCCGGCCACACGTTCGAGCATGAGCTTCGCACTGCACGCATCAGCGGAATGCTCGGTTCCGTTGACGCGAACCAGGGTGATCCGCTGCTCGGATGGGATACGGATGAATTTCCAACAGATCTTTATTCCGCGGTCCTTGCGATGTATGAAATTTTGAAAAACGACGGGCTTGGACGTGGCGGCCTGAACTTCGATGCCAAGATCCGCCGAGGCTCCTTTAAGCCGGAGGATCTCTTCTATTCTCATATTGCAGGCATGGACAGCTTTGCAGTCGGCCTGAAAGTGGCGCAGAAAATGATCGATGACCGTTTCTTTGAATCGATTGTGGAAAAGCGCTATGAAACGTTTAACGATGGCATCGGGAAAAAGATTCGCGAAGGTACTACGTCGTTCGCGGAGCTGGAAGCATATGCCCTTGATCAAAAGCAGATTGACCACGCCTCCGGCCATCTGGAGCGGATCAAAGCAGGGATCAATCAATACATTCTTTCTGTCAATTCCCTTTAATCGGGTTGATACGGGCCGTCTCAGTCCCCCTTCTGAGGCGGCCTTTTTTAACAGGAGGAAACGGCAGAAACGGAAATAGTACACAAGAGAGGAGATCGTATATGGCTTACGTACTTGGTGTTGATTTAGGAACGAGTGCTGTTAAGGTGCTGCTCGTAGATGAACAGGGAACAGTTGCGTCAGAAGCTTCAAGAGGTTATCCGCTGTACCATGACGAGCCGGGTTGGAGTGAACAGGAGCCCGAAGACTGGGTGGAAAAAACGATTGAGGCGGTCGCAGAAGCAGTGCGGGATGTCGACCCGGAACAGGTGAAAGGGATCAGCTTTTCCGGTCAGATGCACGGTCTCGTTCTGATCGATGAAGCGGGTGCTCCGCTGCGCCGTGCGATACTATGGAACGATACGCGGACGTCAGAGCAGTGCCGAAAAATTGAAACAGAGCTGACGATTGATACACTGCACCGCATTACGAAGAATCCTGCGCTGGAAGGGTTTACGCTGCCGAAGCTGCTTTGGGTCCAGGAATACGAGCCTGATTTGTTTAAACAAGCAGCAGCCTTTCTTCTTCCGAAGGACTATGTACGCTTCAGGCTCACCGGTGAACTAGGAATGGATTACTCGGACGCAGCCGGCACGCTTCTGCTGGATGTAGCAGACCGGGAATGGAGCCGCACAGTAGCAGATGCGTTCCAGCTCGATACGTCGCTTTTCCCGCCGCTATTAGAAAGTCATGCCGAAGCCGGAACCCTGCTCCCTGAGATGCAGGAGCAGACGGGTCTTGGCAGCGTTCCGCTGTTTGCCGGCGGGGCAGACAATGCGTGCGGGGCACTCGGAACGGGCATTTTACAGGAAGGAAGTGTGCTGAGCAGCACGGGTACTTCCGGTGTCATGCTTGCCTTTGAAGAAGACGGCAGCAAGGATTTTAGCGGATCCGTTCATTACTTTAACCATGCGGTGCCAAACGCCTACTACACGATGGGCGTAACGCTCGCTGCGGGTCACAGCCTCAGCTGGTTTAAAGAGCAGCTGGCCCCTGATCGTTCATTTGAAGAGCTGCTTGCGCTTGCAGAAGCATCGCCCGCGGGATCCCGGGGACTGCTGTTTACTCCGTATATATCCGGAGAGCGGACCCCGCATCCGGATGCAGACATTCGCGGAAGCTTCATCGGCCTGCACACCTCGCATACGCTCGGAGATATGACGCGGGCTGTTTTAGAAGGCATTACCTTTTCCCTGAATGAATCGCTTCAGCTTTTCCGTGAGCAGGGGAAGCAGGTTCACACGATTATCGCTTCGGGAGGAGGAGCGAAAAGCCGGCTGTGGCTGCAGATGCAGGCCGATATTTTTGGTGCAGCGACAGAGAGGCTGGAAAGCGAGCAGGGACCGGGACTCGGAGCGGCGATGATTGCGGCTTACGGCCTTGGCTGGACAGACAGCTACAAAGAGTTATCAGACCGGTTCACGAAATCAGCAGACCGCTGCGAACCAGACCCTGAGGCGGCAGCTGTTTACGCCGGTCTGTTTCCGATCTATCAGAAGGTATACCGTGCCACTGAAGAACTGTCGAGAGCGTTAAAACCGTTCCGGCAGGCAGGAAGCAGACAGGGAGCTGAAACAACATCTTAACAGTATGTCATCATGAACAGCCTGCCTCTTATATTGATAAGAAGCAGGCTGTTCTTTTTCGTCAAAAAAATACTGTATTTTGCCGAAATGTTAGAAAATACTACACAGAAAACGGCGACCATTTAAGCAGTAACAGGAGTATACTAAAGGTGTATATATGCTGATGCAGACGCTTTTTTCATACATATGCCGGTATTTTTGGCATGGCTGAATGAAAGAGGTGAATAAGATGGGAAGAAAGCTTGTTAAACTGATGCTGTCCTTTGTGCTGCTGTTCGTTACTGCCTTTGCAGCTTTTCCAGAAACTGCTGATGCGGCTGCTTCCAAGTGGATCACAAAAGGAAACACGACGAGTAAAGTTGTGGCTTTGACCTTTGATGACGGTGCGGATGGAACGAACCTATCCAACATACTGAATACGCTTCAGGATCATAATGTGAAGAGCACTTTCTTTTTAACAGGTACGGGTATGAACCATCACCCTAAAACGGTAAAACGAATCACTGATCATGGACATCAGATTGGCAACCACTCCTACTCCCATCCGGATTTCACCAAGCTTACAGCTACACAGATGAAACGAGAGCTGGAAAAAACAGAGGCGCTTGCGAAGCAGGTTACAGGGAAATCGACAAAGCCGATATTCAGAGCCCCGTACGGAGCGGTAAATAACGCAGTGCTGCAGGCTGCCGGAGCAGCAGGCTATCCGCACACGCTTCACTGGGATGTTGATACTGTCGACTGGAAAGGTGTTTCGAAAACGCAGATCGTCAATAAAGTAGTGAACAATGTGAAGCCAGGGTCCATCGTCCTGATGCATACCGGTGCAGGAGCATCGGGAACACCAGGTGCTCTCCCGGAAATCATTAAGCAGCTGAAGGCGAAAGGATATAAGTTTGTGACCGTATCAGAGCTGTTGAAGCTGGAGACGAAGCCTGCAGGCACGTCTGGAACAACCTATACGGTTAAATCAGGTGATACGCTCTATGCGATTGCCCGCAAGTATAATACGACGGTTGCGGCACTGACCTCTTTGAATAAATTAAGTGACCCGAACGCCTTAAAAATCGGACAGGTGCTGCAGATTAAAGCAGCTGCTTCGATTCCGCAAGCCTCCACCTATACGGTTAAGTCAGGCGACACGCTTTATGCGATTGCTGTCAAAAACAACACAACCGTACAGAAGCTCACGTCATTGAACGGTATATCAAATCCTAACCTTATTCGAGTCGGACAAGTACTGAAGCTACCGGCATGACAGTAAAAAAAGAAGCGGGTAACACCTCCTGCCAGCTGCGGCGGGAGGTTGTTTCGTCTTGAGATTTTGCAGCAGTAAAGAGCGACAAAAAAAGCTTGTACAAAGCGTGGTTCCTCCTTTACGAAGCTTGCCGGCTGGATTATGATAAATGCACCAACAGCAGAGGAGGCGGCGCGGATGAGCAGAGTAACAATCGCAGCTTATGATCCAGCATGGCCCCGGCTGTATGAAGAGGAGGCGGCTCAGCTGCGGTCTGTATTCCAGTCCCGCTTAAAGGAGCTGCATCATATCGGCAGCACGGCAGTGCCTGGAAGTGACGCCAAACCGGTGATTGATATCATGGCGGTCTTCACTTCCATCGATGATTCTGACGCAAGTGAAGAACTTCTGAGAGCTGTAGGATACAGCAGATGCACGTCGACAAGCAGTCCGGGCAGGCTCTTTTTCAGAAAGCGCACGCCCGCAGCTTTTCATCTGCACATCTTTCCAGAAGGGAGCAAAGACATTATCCGGCACCTCGCGCTCCGGGACTATCTGCGGGCGCATCCGGCGCGGAGAAAAGCCTACGCAGGTTTGAAAAAGTCCCTCGCCTGGGAATATCCTTTTAATATGAGTGCCTATGCGGAAGGCAAACATGATTACGTCAAAGAACTGGAATGCCGCGCACTGCGCTGGTACCGCAGCCCGGCTTCCAAAAGGAGAGGATAAGGATGCGCGTACTCGTTATTGGAGCGAACGGACAGATCGGCCGTCATCTGGTCAAGCTGTTAAAAGACAGCGACAAGCATGAGGTCAGGGCAATGGTCCGCAAACAGGAACAGGCGGATGAATTCAAAGCAGATGGCATTAAAGCGGTTCTCGCAGACCTCGAAGGGCCGGTGAGCGACATCGCTGCAGCAGCAGATGGTTGTGATGCCGTTGTCTTTACAGCCGGTTCAGGCGGAAGCACCGGAGCAGATAAGACTCTGCTGATTGATCTGGACGGCGCCGTAAAGTCTGTAGAAGCGGCCGAAGAAGCAGGAGCTGCACGGTTCCTGATGGTAAGCGCGATTCAGGCGCATAACCGCAGCAACTGGAGCGAGAAGATCCGACATTACTTTTCGGCGAAGCATTATGCGGATCGAATGCTGATGAACAGCAGCCTGACATACACGATTGTTCGTCCCGGCGGTCTGACAAATGACAGCGGAAGCGGTAAAGTAAAAGCAGCCGAGAATCTGGAGCGGGCAGATATCCCCCGTGAAGACGTCGCAGCCGTCTTGTATGCAGCACTGGATGAAGAAAATACTTACCATAAAGGCTTTGACCTTGTTTCCGGTGACGACACCCCTGCAGAGGCATTAAAAAAATTGTAGCGTACGATAAGAGCAGAAGCCTGTTTTGGGCTTCTGCTCTTCGTCAGTTTAATACGCGAGAAAAGGAACCGCTATGCGTATGGTTGAATTTTCCTTCCGCTTCAAGACGCTGCTGCCATGAAAAGAGCGGCAGTGCTTCAGCTGTGTCTGGTGCTTGCAGACAGCCAGCTGCTGTACGCAGCCGTGACAAAAGGAGACAGCCACAAAAAGACCGCTGCCGGTGCGTAGGCTGTAACGGGCACTTGTATAATCGTGCTGCATAAAATAGCAAGCAGGCTCCAAGGGACGAGCCCGGCGAAGACAACAGTGGAGTCGGCAAGAATTCGTGCCAGATGAGACGCTCCGTACGACTGCCGCCAATAGGGCAGCATCGTTCGGCCTGCCAGTAAAATCGGGAAAGACTGATTAGGCGAAACGAGCGCAACGGAAGCTGCAGCCCCCGTCGTTTTCAGCGTGGCGGTGCTTAATGATTCAGAGCCGTGAAAGACTTTCTTCAACAGAGGCTGCAGCATGTCTGTATCTTCCAGCAGCTGACAGAAGGCCCCGACGATGAGAATAAACAAAACAAAGGGGAGCATATCCATCAGGCCGTTAACCCTCTCGGTACCCCTCCAAAGCACGATTATCCAGGATATAGGGTCGCCGCCTCGCAGGAAAGCAATCGCAGATCCTGCTGCAATCGCGGCAGTAAAACAGGTGTACATGCTTTTTCCCCGTACAATCAGGCCAAGCAATAAAAGCGGCGGCAGGAGGGAGAGGAAAAGCGGACCGGCTGCAGGCATGGCCTCATCTGCAAGACCGGTTCTTGGTGCTGAAAGGAGGTCAATGACAAGAAAAAGACATGCTGTAAGCGGTACGGAAATCAAAAGCGTTGGCGTAATCGTGCGCAAGTGATCTCTTGTTGTCAGCCCCGAAGCAAATGCCAGAAGCTGAAACGAGCTCGAAAGGGGAGAAGTTCTGTCGCCGACAAAAGCACCGGAAACAAGCGCTCCGCCTAGCAGGACAGGTGAGACGCCAAGAGCCGTGCCAGCCCCAATCAATGGGATCCCGACGATGCTGAGGGAGCCGACAGCGCTTCCGACAGTGAGAGACATGACGGTAGCGATCAGAAACGAGGCGGTCAGGAAAAATCCGGGATGAACGCCGGCAAGAAACAGCTGATTCAAATCATCTACAATGCCGGCATAGGTCCAGGCAGGGAGCAGAAGTCCGATGAAGACAAGCAGCCATGCGATCGCCCGGCTGCGGCTCATGCCTTTTAGAATGGTTCGTGAAACAAAGGAAACGGATGCGCCTTTGTAAAGAATCGCAGCGGCAGCGGCAGCCAGACCGGGAAGCATCGCCGGACCGAGCGGAAGCTCAAACGCAGCTGCGGTCATAAGCGGTGCGATAGCACATATAAAAACGACTGCAATCAGCCTGGTTGAATAGGTGTGTGTCACTATGATCATCTCCGTTCGTCATTGTAGCATATGATACGCACAGCGTTGACAAATAGAGCGGGTGACTATATGCTGAAGAAGAATAAAAACGGAAAGGGTGAAGCAGGCCGATGAAGTAATCTATCCTGAGCAGAAGCTGAACACGAAAGGACGGGCATACAAGGCCCCTTTATGTTCAGATCAGGATAGGGAACGGCTCTGCAGAGTCCATAAACGGGTGTTTTGTATGAAAAATGACCGGCAGATTGCCGGCTGCGTCGAACCTGGATATCAGGCGGCGTATACTTTCATGCACCCTTTTTACCTCTCCTGGTCGAACGACAGCGCTGGGAGAGGTTTTTTGTCTTTCCCGTATTAAAGGAGGGATGCAGCATGATGCTGCATGCACAACAATTATCGGCGGAAGTCAACGGAAGAGAGCTGTTTACAGATCAGACATTAACGGTGCAGGAAGGGGACCGCATTGGATTAATCGGAGCAAATGGAAGCGGCAAATCAACGCTTCTGCAACTATTGGCAGGCCAGCGGCCCCCTGATCACGGCAGCTGTCACGTTGAAAGCAATATCGTTTATTTGCCGCAGCTGAAAGAAGCAGAGGCGAAGAGCGGAGGTGAGCTGACACAGGCCTGGATTCAGAAAGCTTTCGCAGAGCAGGGAGGCTTGCTGCTGGCAGATGAACCGACCACAAGCCTGGACGAGGCTCACATTAAATGGCTGGAGGACAAGCTTCAGCATTGGAAAGGCGCCTATATTATCGTATCCCACGATCGTGCTTTTCTGGATCGGACTTGTTCGTCCCTTTGGATAATCGAACAAAACGCCATTCACACGTTTTCTGGGCAGTATCATCTTTACGAGGAGCAAAAGCGGCGGGAAACGCGTGAACAGCAGCAGGCGTATGAATCGTATGTCAGACAAAAACGTTCACTGGAGGAAGCTGCACGCAGGCGCGAAGAGCGTGCAAATCAGCTGACAAGCACGAAAAACGTCAGCCGGTCAGAAGCCTCCATCACTGGAGCAAAGCCGTACTTCGCTAAAAAGCAGAAAAAAATGCAGCAAACAGCAAAAGCGATGGAAAAACGGATGGAACAGCTGGAAGAGGTAGACAAACCTTGGGAGGAAAAACCGTTGAGAATGACGCTTCCACACGGCAAGGGCAGGGATCGTCAGGAAGAAGTGTTTGTTAAGCATATGACGGCTGAGGCTGGCGGAAAAAGGCTTTGGACCGTGATGCCTTTTCCTGTGAGGCACGGCGAAAGGCTGGCGCTGACGGGCAGCAATGGATCTGGAAAAACGACGTTTCTAAAGAAGCTGCAGCAGGGAGACGGGGTCACGAAAGCAGGCTGGAGCAGACTCGGCTTTTTTCAACAGGATTTAACCATGCTCCGCTTAGACGACACGGTACTGGAAAACACGGAACGCGAGGCTGTTCAGCCAAGAGAAGTCATTCGAACGATTCTCGCCAGGCTGGGTTTCCGCGGACGGGATGCAGAGAAAAAGGCAGCAGTGCTTAGTGGAGGAGAGCGAGTGAAGCTGTCTCTTGCGATGCTGATGACGGGCAGCTATACAGGGCTGGTTTTGGATGAACCAACGAGTTTTCTCGACATCGAGGCAGTAGAAGCATTGGAAAGACTTCTGGCAGACTATCCGGGCACACTGATTATCGTTTCCCACGACAGGCGCTTTAGAAGCAGAACGACAAATCTGGAAATTAATATCGAGGCGGGCCGGCTTTGGCGGCCGGATATGCAGGGAAATGCTCAGACGGAAGCAGATGAAGAACTGATGCGAATTGAAACGAGGCTGGCAGAGGTCATCGGCCGGCTCAGCTTGGAGCCTGATGCCGAGCTGGAATCAGAGTTTCAGAAGCTGTTAAAAATGAAAAAAGCCTTTGCAGGACGAAGCTGGCAGCAAAGGTAACTGAAACAGCCCGGGCTGTGGAGCAGCACCGGGCTGTTGCGTGGAGCATCAGCCGTACTTTTTCTGATGCTCCTTTTTCATTTTTAAGTATGTCTCATCTTCGCGGATTTGAATCCATTTCTTTTCGAAAATCTTCGCGGACGCTGCCTTTTCATCGTCGATCTGCCGTTTATTTATATTCCCCTCTTTATCATACTTTTTTCCGCCCTTATAATTAGCGTAGCGTCGTGCGCGCGTATAGCCCATCTGAATAAATTTTCGTGCCATGTCCATCCCGACAAAATCGTTCTTTTTTTTATAATCGAGGTACATATCGTAAATTGCCTCAGATGACTCTTCTGCAATATCCGGCGTCTTGAACCGCCAATGCGGAAGAATTTCGCTTTTATAAGGCTCGACCATCAGGACACCTTGTTCGCCTCTGCCGACGCGGTATTTATGGGGCTCTTCGCGAAAATCAATGTTCTCAAAATCAGCATCGTAGTCAAAAGCCAACCGGGTCACCTCCCTTTCTTGCGGTTCTATACCCGGTTGGAAATTAACAGTAAACCTACCATATAAGGAGAGTGATGCCTTGTGAAGTCCAAACGACAGCTACGATCCGCTATGTGGCAGGAAATAACGAATACGTTACAGTGTCCATTTTGCAAGGAATCTGCTGCAGCTGAGCAGGGAGCGATTGTCTGCAGCCGCGGACACCGATTTGATATGGCGAAAAAGGGCCAGCTGTTTATGCTGCGACGTCCAGCATCAGGAGGCTATGAACAGGAGCTTTTTGCCGCTAGGCAGCGCGTGATTCATGCTGGTTTTTACAAACCGATGCATGATGCGCTCGAGGCCGTTCTGCCGGAGCATGGGCTGGTGCTGGATGCAGGCTGCGGAGAGGGATCTCATTTAATGATGCTGCGAAACCGGAGGACATTCGCAGGAATTGGCATGGATAATGCGAAGCCTGGTATTGAGCAGGCCGCAGCCACTGACAGCAGCTTGATGTGGGTGACAGGCGACATCACCTCTATTCCGCTGCGGAACAATACAGTGGATCTGCTGCTGAATTTGTTTTCTCCTGCTTCGTATCAGGAATTTAAGCGGGCAGCTGGAGAAAGCGGCCTTGTTGTCAAAGCGATTCCCGGGCCGAGGTATCTGAAGGAGATTCGCCAGCTTACCGGAGAAAAAGCCTACAGCAGCGAAGAGGTGGAGGAAGGCTTTTTCACGGCTTTTCCGACAGGAGAAGCCGACCATCTGCAAGCCGAATGGTCTGTTCCGGCTAACTTGAAACAAGACGTGCTGCGAATGACACCGCTCACGTGGAAGCACCGGCATAAGCTGCATGAAACAGATGGACCGGACCAGCTGACGCTGGATGTCCGCCTCCTATTTTCCCGGCCTGTTTGACACAGATCGGCTAAAAGCTCCGTCGCTCGTCATCGAGCGGCGGAGCTTCAATGTGTGGATAACGTTCGTTCAGGTGAATAGCCTTGCATCGGCCTGTATCTGCGGTCCCGTGTTTTTCATTTGAACCAGCTTCAGCTTGTTAAAAGCGGTTCAATATCCTCTCGAATCTTGCGCGGAGCTGTTTGAGGCGAATAGCGTTTGACGACGCGCCCGTCGGCATCGACAAGAAACTTCGTAAAGTTCCACTTTATTTCAGATCCGAGCATCCCCTTCTGCTGAAGTTTCAAGTGCTGGTACAAAGGATGCGCGTCCGACCCATTTACCTTTGTTTTTTTAGCAAGCGGAAACGAAACACCGAAGTCGCGGCTGCAAACGGCAACCATTTCTTCATCTTGGACCGGCTCCTGATTCATAAATTGGTCAGATGGGAAGCCAAGAACAACTAATCCGCGCTCCTGATAATCCTGATAAAGCTCCTCCAGCTCTTCAAATTGAGGAGCGAGCCCGCATTTTGTTGCTGTATTTACGATCAGCATCGGGCGTCCGCGATATGTATCAAGCGGCATTTCCTCCCCTGCAGAAGTGATCATCGTAAAATCATAAACAGTCTCAGCCATTTGTTACCTGCTCCTTTCATCATCGTAGATTCAATGTCAGTATAGCTGAAGCTGTTCGCAACGGTCTTTTATTTTGCTCAGCCATTGAAAGGGAGAGAAAATTATGTTTAAATAGTAATGATTACGATTTGAGGAGAGGTCAGAATGAATAAAATACCGGTTACCGTGCTGAGCGGTTATTTAGGAGCGGGAAAAACGACGATGCTGAACAACCTGCTTGCAGAGCGGGGAGCGCGGCGCACCGCGGTTATCGTCAATGACATGAGTGAAATTAACGTTGATGCGGGGCTGATTGAGCAGGGTGGTTTCAAACGGACTGAAGAAAAGCTTGTTGAGATGTCAAACGGTTGTATTTGCTGCACACTGCGCGAAGATTTGCTGGAGGAAGTGAAGCAGCTGGCGGAAGCGGGCGGCATAGATCACATCTTGATCGAATCATCTGGAATCAGCGAACCAGTCCCGGTTGCCCAGACATTTACGTACGTTGACGAGGAAACCGGCATCGACCTTACCGAGTTCTGTGCGATTCAATCGATGGTAACCGTCGTGGATGCCAACCGGTTCTGGCATGACTTTCGTTCAGGAGAATCGCTGCTTGAACGGCAGCAGGGTGCTTCAGAAGACGACGAACGGGATATTGCGGACTTGTTAATCGACCAAATTGAATTTTGCAACGTGCTGATTTTGAACAAAACGGACCTAGTATCCGAAGAGAAGCTGACCGAAATCGAGCAGGTGCTTCGGAAGCTGCAGCCGGATGCGGAGCTGATCCGTACAACGCATGGAAAAATAGACGCAGATGTCCTTCTGGCTGAACGCAGGTTTGATTTTGATCAAGCCAGTATGTCGGCCGGATGGATGAAAGAGCTTCAGCAGGAGGAACATACGCCGGAAACAGAAGAATATGGCATATCGAGCTTCGTTTACAGAAGTCGTACTCCGTTTCATCCGCAGCGCTTCGTTGACTGGATGCAGGAGCTCCCGGAAGAGGTGGTGCGAATGAAGGGGATCGTCTGGAGCGCCGCCTACGGCGATATGGCGCTCTCGCTTGCTCAGGCTGGTCCGTCCGCTTATCTGCATCCTGTTGCTTATTGGGTGGCAGCGCTGGATGAGGAGGAGCAGGCTCATTATCTTCGGGAAAATAAAGATCTGCGTGACGAGTGGATGGAGGGAATCGGTGACCGGAAAACAGAATTTGTGCTGATCGGACTGCACATGAATCAGGCGAAGCTGCAAACGCAGCTTGATGCTTGCCTGCTGACAAAATCAGAAATGCAGAGCGATATCGTTTATACGGATCCGTTAAAAGAACTATTTCCCGGGAAATAGAAGCGTTTAAAGCGGGCACCCTTCTTACAGGGTGTCCGCTTTTGTAGGAGGAAGCCTGTCAGACTGCCTGGCCTCATGCCGTGCAGAAGCTGGTGAGGTGCGGTATAATAAAGCAATATATATACTGCGAAAGGAGAAGCCGGCTTGGTTGATACAACTCAAATTGATACGTATTTGATTTTAAGCGCCTTTATTTTAATCAGCGGTGTTCTCGCGGCAAAGTTTTCCAACAGAGTGGGACTGCCGTCTCTCGTGTTGTTTATTCTTCTCGGCATGCTCGTTGGCAGTGACGGCCTCGGTATCGTGTATTTTGACAGTCCGGAGCTTGCACAGCTTGTCGGTGTTTTTGCCCTCGTCATCATCTTGTTTGAAGGTGGTCTGCAGACGAAATTTGCGACCGTTCGCGCCGTAGCGCTTCCTTCGATTTCCCTCGCGACAGTTGGAGTGATTTTAACATCAGGGATCGTCGGTCTGGCGGCGTATCTCATATTTGACATTACAATGATGCAGGCACTGCTTCTCGGTGCAATTGTCGGTTCGACCGATGCCGCTGCCGTATTTGCTGCCCTAAAGGAACGGAACATTAAGGCGAAGATGGGCGCGACGCTGGAGGCTGAATCAGGGACAAACGATCCGATGGCGGTCTTTTTAACAATTGGCTTTATCGAGCTGATTATCATTCCGGAAACGGCCTGGTGGGCGCTTCTGCCGGAATTTGTCTGGCAGATGGGGATCGGTCTCATCGTTGGTATCGCTGTCGGTAAAATTGCCTCGATCGCGATTAACCGGGTGAAGCTGGATTCAAGTGGTCTGTACCCGATCTTTTCGGTAGCGTTTGCGCTGCTTACATACGGGGCAGCATCCGCAGCGGGCGCAAGCGGATTTCTGGCGGTTTACATTGCGGCCCTCGTGATCGGGAACTCAGAGCTTACGTACCGGTACTCTATTTTCCAATTTAACGAAGGATTTGCCTGGATGGCGCAAATTCTGATGTTTATTTTACTCGGCCTGCTCGTCTTTCCGGCAGACTTGTTCAGCCTTGACATTATCATCGGCGGACTGCTTCTTTCTGCAGCGCTGATCTTTATCGCGAGGCCGGCAGCCGTTTATTTGTCCACACTCGGCATGGGCTATAAAAACAATGAAAAGCTGTTTCTGTCGTGGGCAGGTCTTCGGGGGGCGGTTCCGATTATTTTGGCAACCTTCCCGATCGTGGCAGGTGTGGAGAACAGTGAATTTTTCTTCAACATCGTTTTCTTCGTTGTGCTCACATCCGCTCTCGTGCAGGGAACGACGATTTCGCCGCTCGCGAAAAGGCTTGGTCTCATGGGACCGAAGAAGGACAACCCGCACCACTCCATTGAATTGATATCGATGGGGAAAGCAAATGCAGAAATGGTGCAGTTTAAAGTGGACGGCGACGCACTGATTGCAGGACAGAAGCTAAAAGACGTTGACTTTCCGCGTAAAGCATCGATCAGCGCGATCGTAAGGGATGAAACGTTAATCACTCCTTACGGAGAAACAGAAATTCAAAACGGGGATTTTCTTTATATTCTCGTTGCTTCCCGCTATAAGCGAGAACTGAAGCGGGCACTCGAACAGAAAAAATCACCGCAGCCACCGTATTCCTGATTCAGGAATACGGCTGCTGAAAAGGCGGACCGATCAACATCGGTCCGCCTTCCAGAGGGTTGATAAAGTCATTTTAAGTGAATAAGATTGCATCTGCCTGTATCTGCGGACACTCGCTTTCCGGAGGGAACGGGCTCAGCTAACCGCTTCCTCCTGCTGTCGGAAGCGCTGGATCTTCGCCTCGTTCTGATCCTCCCGGAGTCGAGTTCCTTCGACGTCGGCAGCTGGCAGTGCGTTTCACGTGCCTGGCTATGCATACACAATCGGCTTCCATACAGGTAAACCTTCCCGATGAAACGTTTCGATGTTAAGTAGGGAAGTCCGTCCTTCATCGAATTCATGATAAACGTAAAAAAGCAGCTGCGTCTGCCTGTCGTGACGTTGTTCTCCACGAATCAGAGCCGTTTTCCCGATGTGTCCGGCGTACACGTGGAAACAGCGCAGTCTGAAGATGCCGTGCCGTTCAGATCTGCGAACGGCATGAAAAGCGCGAGCGGAGCCGGACTGGGTCTTGAAGGCTTCTTGTGAGAAGCCTGAGTCCGAGTGAAGCCGCGTCATCCTCCCGTTCCTTTCTTCTCTTCATACAGGGGTCACCCTGAGAAGAGCTGAAGGCCAGCCCACGGCAGGCTAGGTAAGCAGAAGGAAAATACAATCATACGAATAAACATGTAAGTTGATAGACTTTTTCAACAGCCTGAAAGGCGGACCGATCAACATCGGTCCGCCTTCTTTTTTATCGATTAGCACGGGCAACCGGCGGGCTTATACTTATCTGAGCCGCTTTATGTTGTATTTGCCTCAGGCTGTTTTCGCTTTCGTGGCGCTTGTGCCGTTTTATTCGTTATAACGATTTTGTTAGGCCGCTCAAGTTCGTTTTTACAACAGGGTTGCTTACAAGGAGGTCTTAACCGGCATGATTCGATTTGCAGGCTCTGCATCGAGCTTTGCAAATTCCGTTAACTCGCATATACTAGGACGCAGCAGATGCAGGTGTTCAGCCTGCCTGAATAAAAGGAGGAATTGACATGGCAGAACAGCGAGGCATGATGCTGGTGCAGACAGGTAACGGGAAAGGGAAGACGACGTCGGCTGTTGGAACGGCGGTTCGGGCAGCCGGACGAGGGATGAGCGTTAAAATGCTGCAGTTTATCAAATCGCCGGAGCGTACATACGGGGAAACAATATCGCTGCGAAAGCTGGGGGTTGAAGTAGAGCAGCTTGGCATCGGCTTTACGTGGACAAAAACGCCGGAAGAACACCGTGAAGCGCTGCGTAAGGCCTGGCCAAAAGCAGTAGAAGCACTGGATGGGAGCTACGATGTCGTCATTCTGGATGAGCTGAACAACGCGCTTGCCATTGATTCCTTTCCAATTGACGATGTGCTTCCGCTCGATGATGTTCTCTCGGCACTGACCAATCGTCCGAAGCACGTCCACGTTCTCGTAACAGGTCGAAACGCACACGAAAAAATAAAAGAAGCCGCTGATCTCGTTTCAGTCACAGAAGCCGAGAAGCATTATTACGATGAGGGCATTCCGGCGATTAAAGGGATTGAATTTTAATGAAAGCAGCGCCGCTGATGATTCAGGGTACGCATTCCGATGCAGGAAAAAGCGTGCTGACTGCCGGCCTCTGCCGTGTATTTGCGCGTCAGGGCTTTAAGACAGCGCCGTTTAAGTCACAAAACATGGCACTTAATTCGTATATCACGGCGGATGGTCTTGAAATCGGCCGGGCACAGGGCATGCAGGCCGAAGCGTGCGGAATGGAAGCGGACACGGACATGAATCCGATTCTACTTAAGCCATCCGGCTATAACCGGTCGCAGGTCGTTGTAAACGGCAAGGTTCTTCGCGCCATGGAAGCAACGGAATATCGGGAGCAGTACTTTGAGAAAGGCCTTCAGACGGTGACGAATGCCTATAACCGCCTAGCCTCCAGAACAGAGCGGATCGTGATAGAAGGAGCAGGGAGCCCGGCAGAAATTAATTTACAGGACCGGGAAATCGTGAATATGCGCATTGCCCGCATGGCCGAGGCACCTGTCCTGCTTGCAGCAGATATCGACCGTGGCGGCGTTTTTGCATCGATTGTTGGCACGCTTGAACTGTTGAGTAGAGCAGACAGAAAGCGTGTGAAGGGCTTCATCATCAATAAATTTCGCGGAGATCAGTCTTTGCTTCAGCCGGGACTTGACTGGCTGGAGGAGTATACCGGAAAGCCGGTCGCAGGGGTGATGCCCTATCTGCCGGATCTCCGCCTGGAAGAAGAGGATTCGCTTGGCTTGGAGACATACGGAAGGGGAACGGCCGGCAGGGATCTCGATATTGCGGTTATTCGCTTTCCTTATCTATCCAATTACACGGATCTGGACCCGTTCCGGTTTGAACCGGACTGCGCTGTTCGATTCGTCGAGCGGCCTGAGCAGCTAGGCGAACCTGATTTGCTTATTCTGCCAGGCAGCAAAACGACGGTTGCCGATGGACAGTTTTTGATCAGAAACGGATTGAACGAAGCGATTGCAGAAAAAGCGGGAGAGATGCCAATCATCGGAATTTGCGGCGGCTATCAACTGCTTGGCAGAACAGTCGAGGACCCGGCAGCTGCGGATACAGAGCTGAGAGAGTGTCAGGGGCTGAATGTGATTCCGGATATGAAGACGGTGATGGATCCAGTGAAAACGACAGTGCGTATCTCAGCGAGCGTTAACTGGGAGCGTGAAGTGCATTCGCTCACTGGATATGAATTGCACATGGGGCAGACCGTTCACGAAGCTCCGGAGTGGTTATCCGGCGGGATTCATGGCAGCAGCGCGGCAGTGAACAACGTGTACGGCACGTATATGCATGACATTTTTCATAACGATACATTCCGCCACGCACTGCTGGACAGCTTGAGACGTCAAAAAGCGCTCCCGCCTGTCCGCAGGGTGAGCGTTGCAGAAGAGAAAACGAAGGCATTTGACCGCCTGGCCGATGCAGTCGAAGCACATCTTGATATGGAGCTGATTGAACGGCTGATGAACGAAGGGAGACAGACAGATGAACTGGCGTGAAGCGGCAGAGAACATACCTGAGATCGATCAAACAGCAGCTGAACAGATGCGGATGCATCTGGATTCGCTGACAAAGCCGCAGGGCAGTCTCGGCAGGCTGGAGGAATTGGCCGTAACGCTCTCCGGCATGCAGGGAGATTTGCAGACGGGAAAGCCTGCGGTGCTTGTATTTGCAGGTGACCACGGGGTGACAGCTGAAAGGGTCTCGCTTTACGGGTCAGAAGTCACCGCTCTGATGGCGCAGAATTTTGTGACCGGCAAAGCAGCGGTTAACGTTCTCGCGAGACAGATCGGAGCAGATGTTTATGTGTATAACGTGGGGATTGATGCAGCTGATACGGCAGCTATCAACCGCAACGTTCGTCGCGGTACCGGAAATATAGCAAAGGAACCGGCGATGACTGCAGCAGAAGTAAAGCAGGCACTTCAAATTGGAGCCGACGCCGTTGAAGCTTCAAAGGCAGATATTATCATCCCCGGGGACATGGGCATCGGCAATACAACGGCAAGCAGCGCGCTGCTGTGTGCGTACACGGGACTTTCTCCGGAAGCGGCAGCGGGCAGTGGGACAGGTGTAGAGGGGCCGCAGCTCAAGCATAAAATCGAGGTGATCGGGCGAGCGGTGAAGCGGTCTGATGCGAAGGAACCGCTTCACATATTAGCTGATTTAGGCGGTTTGGAGATCGCGGCTATGGCCGGAGCCATGGTTCGCGCGGCTTCAATGCGGAAGCCGGTTCTCGTAGACGGGTTTATTGCAACTGTTGCAGCAATAGCTGCAGCAAAACTTGCACCAGGAGCAGAGCGCTTTTTTCTTTACGGACACAAATCTGCAGAAGCAGGTCATGCAGCGGCGCTGGAAGCAGCTGGCGGAAAACCGCTGCTTGATTTAGGGATGCGTCTCGGCGAAGGGACCGGGGCGGCCGCTGCTTATCCGCTGCTAAAAATGGCACAGGCGCTGACGGAAGAAATGGCGACGTTTGCCGATATCGGCCTTGCCTGACAGAACAGATGTAGACTTTTTCCAGCAGTCCATACTATAATACAAAGTAGAACTGAAAAACGTAACGCTCGTCAGCAGAGAGGTGTCGGCATCAGCCGATGAAAAGGGAAGCCGGTGTGAATCCGGCACGGACCCGCCACTGTAAACGCACAGGCATTTCACAATCCACTGCATTCCGCGGGAAGGGTGAGGCTGCCGTTTATGCGTAAGTCAGGAGACCTGCCTCTCTGTCGATTTAAACACCTTCGGGAAAAAGGTTGTTTGAAGTGCAGACGAGGAGATTTCCGGGAATCTGAAACGGCTCTCTTCATGCATTTTATTCAGCGCAGTCCTTCGAAGGGCGGCGTTTTTTTATGTTCCACTACATAATCATGGGGGAGTAACGATGAAAAAAATGACGGCACCGCTTCTGCTATCAGCCGCGCTCATCATCAGCGCATGCGGGACAGAGGGAAACAATGAGAACGGGAATACGAACACGGACAATCAGGAAGCAAACGAAGACACGACTGGCAACAATGAGGCAGCGGAAGATGAAGAAGGAGCTGCAAATAACACAGAGAACAATGTATCAAACGAGGAGCAAAATGATGAGGATAATGAAACAGCCGGAGAGTTCCCGGTAACGATAACGGATAACGCAGGCAATGAAGTGACGATCGACGAAGAACCGGAAACTATTGTTACGCTGCAGCCAAGCGATACAGAAATATTATTTGAAATCGGCGCAGGCGACAGACTCGTAGGGGTTTCGGAGTATTGCAATTATCCGGAAGAAGCGCTCGAAATTGAAAATGTCGGGGCGCAGGACATGGATTTGGAACGCATTCTCTCTTTAGAGCCTGACATGGCACTCGTTTCGGATTATCACGCCTCCAGTCATGATGATAGTTTAGAGCAGTTGCGTGATGCCGGAATTGATGTCGTTGTTGTGCGGAATGCCGAATCGTTTGAAGGCACTTATGACACGATTGAAACACTCGGCATGCTCACCGGAACAGAAGAAAATGCAGAAGAACTCATAGCGGAGATGGAGAGCGGCATGGAAGAGCTCGCGGAGCTTGGAGAAACGATCGACGAAGAAGAGCGCAAGCGCGTCTGGGTGGAAGTAGCACCATCTCCGGATATTTTCACTACTGGTACCGGCACCTTCATGCATGAGATGCTGGAGACGATCGGGGCGGAAAACGCAGCGGAAGAGCATGAAGGCTGGGTGAATTTGACCGAAGAAGAAATTGTCACGCTCGAGCCGGACACGATTGTCACTACCTACGGATACTATGTGGAGGATCCTCAAGAAGAAGTAATGAACCGCGATGGCTGGAGTGATGTTCCTGCTGTGGCAAACGAGGACGTACACGATGTGCAAAGTGATATCGTGACGCGCTCCGGTCCGCGCCTTGTAGAAGGAACCCGTGCCGTAGCTGAGGCTGTATATCCGGATGTTTTCGAATAAAGCATGGCTGTACTATGCAGGGAGCCTCGGTCTTCTTGCTGCTGCGATAACACTTGGACTGTTTTATTCAAGCGTAACGGTCCCGGTTCCGCATATTTTGCATATTATTCTGGATAAAACAATCGGCGCTCAGCTGCTGGATGACGTTCCGTCCAACCAGTACTCGATTATTTGGGAAATCAGGCTGCCGAGAGTGCTGCTGGCTCTATGTGTTGGCGCGTCTCTCGCGCTTGCCGGAGCAGCATTTCAGGGGTTGCTGAGAAACCCGCTTGCGGACCCATATACGATCGGCGTTTCCTCCGGTGCGGCCCTCGGCGCTGTTTTCGTTATCTTTTTCCAGCTCACGATCGTAGGACTTGGTGCATTTACGCTCCCGGCTGTATCGATTGTGAGCGGGTTTCTCACGCTCATGCTTGTGTTCGGGCTTGTAAAGCTCAGCAGCAGAAGTTTGGCGATCGAAACGATTATCCTTGCGGGAATTATCGTCAGTGCATTTATCGGATCAATCATTTCACTGATTATCTCGCTCGGCAGCCAGGATGAAATGACGCAGATTATTTACTGGCTGTATGGGAGTGTTGGTATGAGAGGCTGGAGCTACGTGCAGCTGATCGTACCGTTTCTGATTATCGGTTCCATTATGCTCGTCACCCGCTACCGGGACCTGAATGCACTTGCGCTCGGAGAAGAAGCTGCCGGTCATATTGGTGTAAATGTCGGCCGCGGGAAAGTGTTTATTCTTGGCGGCGCGTCGCTGCTGACTGGTGCGGCCGTTGCTGTATCGGGTACGATTGGCTTTGTTGGTCTAGTTATCCCGCACCTTGTAAGGCTTGTTACGGGACCAGATCACCGGCATGTGCTGCCAATTTCCATGATCATCGGAGGGGCCTTCTTAATCTTTGCAGATATCACGGCAAGAACGATTATTGCACCAAAGGAACTGCCAATCGGTGTGATCACGGCGCTGATCGGCGCACCAATGTTTGCGTTTCTGCTTATTAGAAACCGCATCGGAAAGGGGAAGAAGCTGGCATGAACATCACCGGACTGAGCGGCGGCTACGGCGGCCCTCCAATCATTGAATCGATGGACCTTCATATAAAACAGGGAGAATTTTTCGGCCTGCTCGGTCCGAATGGCAGCGGAAAAACGACGCTGTTTAAGCTTGTCAGCGGTTCCCTTAAGCCGGACCATGGAGACGTATCGCTTCAGGGTGCTTCGCTGTTAACGATGTCTCCAGTGCAGCGTGCCAGAAAAATAGCCGTTCTCACACAAGAAACAAATGTCTCCTTCGATTTTACTGTCGAGGAAGTGATCCGGCTCGGCCGCTATGCTTTTCAAAAAGGCCTGTTTAAAATGCTGAGCCGGGAAGACAGGGCGCTCATCGATGAAATTATGGCGCTGACCGACACAGAAAAATTTCGCGATACGTCGTTCTTCCGGTTAAGCGGAGGTGAAAAGCAGCGGGTACTGCTCGCAAAGGCACTTGTGCAGGAGCCGGAGGTGCTTCTGCTGGATGAACCGACGAATCATCTTGATATTCGTCATACGTTTGACATGCTGAACGTATTGAAAGAGCGGCAGGAAACGCAGGGACTAACCGTCTTTGCCATTTTGCATGATTTAAATATTGCGGCCCTTTACTGTGACCGCGTCGGACTTCTTCATGAAGGAAAGCTTCAGGAAACGGGTCCGGTCGATATTATGCGCCGTTCAGAGCGGCTGTCCAGTATTTACGGAGTAGAAACGTGGACGCAGTCGCATCCGACATTGCCGCGGCCGCAGCTGCTCATGAACCCGAAAAAGCAGGATGAATCTGCCATGTCTCTTCACGACAGTGTCACCGTAGAAGCTGATCGAAATCTGGTCCAAATTTCGAGTCCAAAGCCGCTCCGGACAATTTCCAACGGGGTGGCCGGTGAGGGAATTCAGTGGATTCGCCACATTGCCAATTTTCACGTCGACAAACAATACAGCAGCCGTACTCCGGAAGCTGATATGAAAGCGTGGCTGGAAAAACGCAGTCTGCCGGTTGAACAGTCGATCGGCTTGATGACCGCTGTGAAAACAGAAATGGCCGTTGTCCGAAAAGAAACCATCAATGGCATCGCGTTTACCGCTGTCGTGACTGCAGGCACCGGAAACGCGGTTGATATCACTTATGACGGTCCTGAATTGGAGCGGGAAAAAATCGGTACGATTAATACGTTCCTGGCGGTGGATGCGAACCTGACGGACGGGGCGCTCGTGAACGCGTGTATGTCTGCAGTAGAAGCGAAGGTGCAGGCACTGCGGGATGAAGATGTTCGTGATCCTCAAACTGGAACTCCCGCCACAAGCACTTCTACGGATGCGCTCGTTATTGCCGCGACCCAGCAGGGAAAACGGACGCCTTACGCAGGGTCTGGAACCCCGGTCGGGCGGGGGATAGGCCGTATCGTCTATGAAGCGACGAGAGAAGCGGTGCGGGCAGACAGGCGCTGGAAGGAGACGCACACATGATCATTCCGGGATGGACAGCTGCGGCGGCTCTCATCGTTGACTGGGTAATTGGGGATCCGAAACGTCTCCCGCACCCGGTTTCTGGGATGGGACGTTTGATCGCATTCGGCACCCGGCATCTGAATCATGGGTCGAACCGAGCCAGAAGATGGAAAGGTGTTTTGCTCGCTGCTTTCGTACCAGGCTTCGTCTGGTGTGTCTCCGCTTTGCTGCTTTATGCAGCATGGGTGCTTCATCCGGCTGCCTCCATGGCAGCAGGGGTTCTCATGACCGCGTCAACGATTGCCTGCCGCGGTTTAAAGGAAGCGGCCTATGCGGTCATGACGCCGCTCGCAAAAGGAGATTTACCAGCAGCCAGAGGTGCGCTTTCGATGATCGTCGGTCGGGATACGGCCCAGCTGAGCGAGTCGGAGATTGTACGGGGTACGGTGGAAACAGTTGCAGAGAACACAGTGGACGGCGTGACCGCTCCACTGTTTTATGCGTTTATCGGCGGACCGCCGCTTGCGATGGCCTACCGCGCTGTCAATACGCTCGATTCCATGGTCGGGTACCGCAGTGAACCATACGCTGCCTTTGGCTGGGCTTCTGCAAGGCTCGATGATGTTGTAAACTGGCTCCCGGCGAGGCTGACGCTGCTGCTCATGACAGGAGCAGCACTGATAATGAATCCAAAGCAGGCAGGTCAAGGGTTTCGCTGGGCCTGGCAGGATGCAGGAAAACATCCCAGCCCGAACAGTGGCTGGTCCGAGGCATTTATTGCTGGATTTTTAGGGGTCAAGCTCGGCGGAACCAACTATTATCACGGGGTAGTTTCCCGTCGTGCGGAAATGGGACCGGGGGCGAAGGTGCTTGAACGAACCCACATTATCTCTGCTGTCCGGATGCTGTATGGCGCTTCGCTGCTCGGTGCAGCGGCTGGCGTCACTCTGTTTGTTTTGATAGGAGGAATGTAAATGGTGCAATGGCCTGATCACGGCGGCCAGCCGGATTATCTAAAAGCGTACACATCCGGCAAGACGCAGTGGCTTGATTTCAGTGCAAATATTAATCCGCTCGGTCCTCCGAAAGGGATGCTGGAGCTCGCTGCCAATGCGTTATACGAAACGGACCGTTATCCGGATCCGGCCTATACAAGCTGCCGCGGCCAAATCGCAGCGGCAGAGCAGGTAGACCGGGAGCAGGTCTGTGTCACTAACGGTGGAGCGGAGGCCATATTTCTCGCAGCCTCGCTTTCTGCCGGTAAAACAGCGGTGATGGCAGAGCCGTCATTTAGTGAATACCGGCGGGCTTGTCGTCACTACGGTATTAACGTCTATGCAGTTGACGGGGCGGTTGACCACGGAATCTGCGAAAAACTGGTGCAGGAAGTGGAAAGAACCGGAGCAGACTTGCTGTTTTTAAACCGCCCGCACAATCCGAGCGGAGTTGTACTGCCTAAACGGGACGTTCGCCAGCTATTGGAGCAGCTTCCAACTACTACCATAGTGGTGGACGAAGCATTCGTTGATTTTCTGCCCGAATATGAAAAGCTGAATGATCTGCTGGTTCAGCATGATCACCTGATTTTACTGCGTTCGATGACAAAAATGTTTGCCGTTCCGGGACTTCGCTGCGGGTTTGCTCTTGCAGGGGAAGAACTGGCCGGCCGGATGAGAAACAATCAAATTCCGTGGAGCGTTAATACGATCAGTGAAATCCTGCTCGGCAGCATGATGCAGGAACATGCATTTATTCGTCAAACAAGGCTGTGGCTGCAGGAGGAACTGGAATGGATTCAAACACAGCTTCCAACGAGTATGACGATGTCGGATACGAGCGTGAACTATTATCTGCTTCAGGAGGCATCGCTTTCTGATCATGAACCATTGCTGGCACATTTGGCCGAAAGCGGAATCGCTGCCCGGCATACATACGGCTTTCGAGGAATTGAGGGACGTGCGCTTCGGCTGGCTGTGCGTCAGAGGAAAGAAAACAAGCGACTGATGGAGGTGCTCCAGCAATGGGCAGATCCGAGTTGACGTTTATCAGCGGAGGCGCGCGATCCGGCAAAAGTGCCTGGGCAGAACATCTCGTTCTTACCCAGGCAGAGCATCCCGTATATTTGGCGACGGCCAGCGTGACAGACGCGGAAATGGAAGCACGCATAAGCAAGCACCGTGAGGATCGGAACAGCCGGTTTCGTCTGATTGAGGAACAGACAGATCTGATCAAGGCGCTTCCGAAACAAGGAGCTGTCCTGCTGGATTGTTTGACAATCTGGACGGCAAATTTATTGTATCAGCAGCATAATTCAGAGCATGATGTCATAGATGCGGTCAAGGCTCTTCTGGATGAAGCCCGGCGGAGGGAGCTGATGCTTACGATCGTGTCTAATGACGTAAATGAATCGGTGCTGCCACGTGCAGAGGAGGTACACCGCTATGTGCGGGTGCTGGAAGCTGCCCACTGGCAGCTTGTAAAGCGCGCCGATCATGTTTATCAGGTGCAGGCGGGCATGCCCGTCTGCTGGAAGGGGAGCCCATTGTGAAGCAGGCCGGCTACGGATTTATCTTAACGATGCAGTTTTTAACAAGAGTACCGATGCCGATTCAGGCTGACTGGAATAAGACGTCAGCCAGGTGGGCCCTCCGCTTTTATCCATTAATCGGGTTGCTGATCGGTCTGCCGGCAGCCGCGCTTGCTGCGCAGACTATCACCTCATCAGCGGTCACAGCTGCGCTTATTCTCACCTATTTCATCTGGATCAGCGGAGCGCTGCATCTGGATGGCTGGATGGATACTTTTGATGCGATAGGATCCAATGCCCCCTTGGAGCGCAAGTGGGAGATCATGCAGGATCCTCGGGTTGGAAGCTTCGGCATGGTAAGCGTTATCGTGCTTTTGCTCTGGAAGCTGATTCTAATCCATGAACTGCTTTCCGCAGACATCAGCCCGTGGCTCTTTTTACTAGTTCCTGCAGCAGGACGAATGACGGCTGTTTATTTACTCGTGTTTACGAAAACAGCGCATTCGGACGGTTTGGCAGCAGTGTGGAAACAGTACACCAAGCCTGCAGACGCCTGGATCGCTGCTTTGCCTTTGGCGGCTGTCTGCATCGCAGCAGGAACACCGGGAGTGCTGGCCGGACTGGCGTTGGTTTTGTTCTGTGCGGGCATTCGCAGCTGGTATCTTAAGCAGTTTAGGGGCATAAACGGGGATTTGGCAGGAGCTTCAATAGAAGGAGGAGAGCTATGGATTCTAACGACACTATTTATCTGGACATTGTTCGTCATGGCGTAACGGAAGCGAACTTGGCCAAGCAGTATTTGGGGTGGACGGATGAGCCGATATCGCCACAGTCCGCACCGGCATTAAAGGAATTGAAGCGGCTGCTCGTTCCGGCAGAGTGGCAGGAGGTGCACGCAAGCGACCTGCTGCGCTGCCGGCAGACCGCTGCAGCACTAGACCTGACGCCTCAGTTTGATGAGCGGCTCCGCGAAATGCATTTTGGAAAATGGGAAATGCGCACGTATGAGGAGCTGAAGCATGAGGAGGCTTACCGGAGGTGGGTGGACGATCCCGTCACAAGAAGGCCCCCGGGAGGCGAATCATGGAATGATTTGAATGAGCGAGTTGGAGACTGGTACGCAGACATGCTTGAACGAGCGCCGGAGCGGGTAGTCGTTGTAACCCATGGAGGCGTTATACGAACGCTGCTCATGCTGACAGGGGCCGCTAATCATCTCTGGCAGTATAAAGTCCGGCACGGAGGCGCCTTCCGTCTAACGATAAGCCGGCAGAAAGAAGGGTGGATATGCACATCATTATCGGCGGTGCCTACGCTGGAAAAAGGGAGCATGCCGATCGAAGCTACCCCGAAGCAGAATGGATAAATGCAGGCGGGAAACGTCCGCCGAAAGCAGATGTCACGATCGTAACCGGCTGCTCAGCATGGCTGCGGAGCGGACATACATCAGCAGACGTAATCGACTGGCTTGAGACGCTTTCCGATCAAACCTGCGTCGTTGTCATTATCGAAGAAATGGGAAACGGCATCGTACCGGCTGACGCCGGCGACCGCCGGCTGCGTGATGAAAACGGCAGACTTGCTCAAAAGCTTGTAAAGGCAGCCGAAACGGTAGATTACGTCTGGCACGGGCTCGTGAAGCGAAAAAAGCCTTAAAAACAAATGGAGTGGTAACAGTCTTCCTCGGGATGTACAGCAGCAGTCTGCCTGGCGGCATATCACGTTCTCCTCGCAGAGGGACGGCTTCCTGTGTAAAATAAAGAACAGGGGGGAGACAAATGATCCTGAATTATATCCTGCTTGTTTTGATTTTCTGGCTGATTTTGTTTGCACTGCTCCGGGCAATGGTATTTGTGACGAAACGGCCCTGGAAAAAAGATTTACAACTGACATTTTTCCAGGCGATCCTGCTGACAGTGCTGTGGCTGATCCTCGCCGGCTGAGCTGGGACGGGGAAGTCGAGACAAACTGCAAAACATGATACACTGTCACCAATGACTGTTTGAAGGAGGCGGTACGATGGCACAAAAAATGAACGTAGAAAGCTTCAACCTGGATCATACGAAGGTGGACGCACCGTATATTCGCCTGGCAGGCAAGGTGGAAGGAACGAACGATACGATTTATAAGTACGACATCCGCTTCTGCCAGCCGAATGAGGAGCATATGGATATGCCGGGGCTTCATTCACTGGAGCACATGATGGCCGAGTTCAGCCGCAATCATCACGAGCGCATCGTTGATGTTTCACCGATGGGCTGTCAGACGGGCTTTTACTTGAGCCTGATTAACGATGACCATTATGAAGGTGTGCTGGAGCTGGTAGAAAAAACGCTGAAGGATGTTCTCGAAGCTGAAGAGGTTCCTGCCTGCAACGAGGTGCAGTGCGGATGGGCAGCTTCTCACTCGCTGGAAGGAGCAAAGGAAATTGCTTCCGGGATGCTTGAGCGGCGCAGTGAATGGACAACTATTTTTAAACATGCGTAAAACGAAGAACGGGACGCACGGCCTTTGCTGCCGGCGTCCTTTTTTTGGCGGCTGGAGGTAACGCCGCCTCCTTGGTGCAACGAAATAATCGAAGGGCACAATCATTGACGAGCAATTAATAATATTATATTATTAATACAACTTAAGAAGAGGAGGAACATATCCATGCTGAATGTATTTAAGCTCGGTTATGTGGAGTTCAATGTTCAGGATCTTCAGGCGATGAAAACGTATTATGAGTCCATTGTCGGCTTTCGCTTAACGGACGAGAGAAATGGAAGCGCTTACTTCAGCAGTTCGACGGATCACCATAACATCATCCTGAAAGAAGGCGCTGAGAGCGGAATCAGCAAGTTTGGCTTTCAGTATACGGCAGAGGGAGACATTCACGACGTAAAAAATCATCTTCAGTCGCTTGAGATTGAGGCAGAACTGTTGCACGATCCGGCCCCTGGAGTAAAAGAGGCGCTGCAGTTCAAGGATCCGGACGGCTACACCGTAGAGCTTTATCCAACGATGGATCTGGCGGAAGAACGAGGATTCCAAAAAGAGGGGATCCGTCCGAATAAGGTAGGTCACCTGTCGATTCGTGTATCTGACGCGAAAAAGCAGGTAGCGTTTTACGAAAAGCTCGGGTTTTACAACACGGACTGGATCGAAGACTTTTTCGGATTTATGACGTGCAACCGGGATCACCACGTACTTAACTTCTTTACGTCGGAGAAGAAGGGCATGCATCACTTGGCGCTTGAGCTTCGAAACTACAGCCACCTCGTTGAAACGCTCGATTTTATGCGTCTGAACGGCGTTCATCTGGAATGGGGTCCTTCCAGACATGGGGCGGGCCATAACATTGCCTGCTATCATTACGATCCGGAAGGCAACCTGATTGAGCTGTTTACGGATGGCGATGTATTCATTAAAGAGCTGGGCATTTTTGATCCTCGACCATGGCACCGGGATTTTCCGCAAAAGCCGAAAGTTTGGAGCACGGAAGAATGCTTGTCTCTTTGGGGCGTTGATTTCGAAAAAGCGCTCGTTTAACTTCAGGACTTCACAGACTGCGTCTTTCAGCTTATGCTGAACGTACCGATTCAGGAGGAGAGTGGAGTCTATGCCTAAAAATTTGAGTGAACAGCTGCTGCATGAGCTTGGGAGCAGCATTGTCCAGGGAAAGCGCCAGCCAGGGGAGCTGCTTCCTAAAGTAGAAACACTGAGCGAAATGAAAGGTGTCAGCCGCACGGTGGTGCGTGAGGCTATGAAAGGACTTAGTGCAAGGCGGCTGATCGAGTCGTCCACGCGGACTGGGACGGTCGTGCGCCCTCGCGAAGCGTGGCTTTGGTGGGACCCGGACATTATCTCTTGGGCTGCAGCCGCAGAAGAAAATCAGTCGTTTCTCATGCAGCTGACAGAAGTCCGCCTGGCGATGGAGCCTGCAGCTGTCAAACTGGCTGCGAAAAATGCAGACGAAGAAGACATTGCCGCGATCCGGCACCGGTACGATCTGCTGGAGAAGTCGGTAAACAGCGAGGACGAGTGGGTAGCAGCAGACGCGGCCTTTCACGAAGCGATTCTGCACGCTTCCCACAACGAGCTGATGCAAAGTTTGATTCAGACGCTGCAGGAAGGGCTTTACCAGAGCAGGCATACAACGATGAGAATTCTCCAGCGCGCAGGGGACAGCAGCAGAAGGATGGCTCTGGATCTGCACCGGGATGTGATGACAGCGGTGATTGAAGGAAAGGAAGATGAGGCAAGGATGCGGATGGAAACGCTGCTCCATACAGTAAGCCGTCTCCTGAAAGAATACGAAGCGGAAGTGAAAAAGGAGGCGCCAAAATGAACGGATACAAGCTCATGCTCCTGCACGGTGCAGGGGGCAGCCCCGCTAAGTGGCGCCGGCTTTCTCCTAAGCTGGAGGAATACGACGTTCAGGCAGCTGACTTGTCTCAAGGCGATACGATTCAGAAAAAGAGTGCAGCTCTTTCAGTAGATACCAGCACCGTCCTGATCGGTCATTCCATGGGAAGCCTGTGCGCGTTGGAGGCTTCTGGCATACAGCAGCCGGCAGCTGTTATTATCGTAGCCGGACACCCCGAACTGCCGGTACACGAGCATGTGTTGAAAAAACTGAAGGAAGGTACGTATCCGGCTGGCCTTTTTCATGCATCCTATGGAAAAAAGGTAGATGCTGAGCTGCTGGAGGAAGAAAAAACAGATACGTACGGTGGATCAACGGAGCAGGCATATATTGATTTCAAAGCATGCGCTGATTACCGGAACGGCTGGAACCGGCTGGATCAGCTGAAGGCTCCGATTTTGTTTGTATATGGCAGCGAAGACCGGCTTTTGCCGGAGCAGGCTGTGGAAAAGGTCCGCGGAGTAAAACCGCAAGCTGACGTGAAAGTGATTGAAGAGAGCGGACACTACGTGATGCTGGAAAAGCCGGAGGAAACGGCAGAGGCGATTCTCAGCTGGCTTGAGGAACGAAAGGAGCACTTATGATATGAAAACAACTGTACTTGTAGGCAGCATCCGCAAGAATTCTTATAACAGAAAGATCGCGGATTTTATGAAGAAACGCTACGGTGATACGTTTCAAATGGACATGCCCGATCTCGTCAACCTGCCGTATTTCGATCAGGATGCAGAGGAATCTCCTGCAGAAGAAGTGACGGCATTCAAGCAGCAGATTAAAGACAGCGACGCGGTGATCATTGTCACACCCGAGTACAATCATTCCGTTCCGGGCATGCTGAAAAATGCACTGGACTGGCTTTCCAGAGTCGATAAAGTATTGACCGGCAAGCCAGTGCTGATCGTTGGGGCAAGCCCCGGCTTCCTCGGAACAGTCCGCTGTCAGATGCATCTGCGGCAGATTCTTGCAGCTCCAGGCATGAGTGCACGAGTACTGCCTGGGAATGAAGTGTTTATCGGCGGCGTGCATCAGAAATTAGCTGAAGACGGTTCGATTACCGACACCGGAACCGTTGATTTTCTCGATACCGTGATGAAAAACTTCGAAACATTTGCAAAAACAGAGCCAGCATTGTAACGGCTCAACAACATGAATGGAGGCGGATACAGCATGGGTAAGCGAATTGTACGTTATGAACATGATGGAATTCATTGGGGGCTTCTGACGGAGGAAGGGATTTATCCGGCAGGGCAGTTCGATACGCTGGCAGCCTTTCTGGAGCACGGAGCCAAACAGGCGGAGCCGGCCGGCAATCCGATTAATCCGGAGCATGTAACCTTGCTCAGTCCGGTAACAACGCCTGCGCAAATCGTCTGCCAGGGGGCCAACTACTCTTCGCATCGTGAAGAAGGGGGGCTGGATGCCGGACGTCCTCCGTTTAATTTGATCTTCACGAAAGCAGCAAGCTCGATCGCACCGCCGGACACCGAGATCGAAAGCCCTGCGCACGTCACGCTATTGGATTATGAAATCGAGCTTGGGCTTGTGTTCGGGAAGAAGCTTGATCAAAAGCTGCCGGACGACTTCAGTGCACTCGGTGACTACATCGCAGGCTTTGTCATCACCAACGACATTTCTTCACGTGACATACAATTTGCAGAAAACCAGTGGTATAAGGGGAAAAGCTTCCGTACCTTCTGTCCGACCGGCCCTGTTCTGTATCTGTTTGATAAAGATGAAGCACAGCACGTGCACGACCTGGAGCTGACCCTGAAAGTGAACGGAGAAACACGCCAGCAGGCCAACTCCTTTCAGCTTTTGTATAAGCCGGAGGAAACGCTGGTCGAGCTCTCAGGTATGATGGACTTCTGGCCGGGAGATCTGCTCATGACTGGCACCCCGGGAGGCGTCGCGTTAAAGCTTTCGCCGGATGAAATGAATGAGCTGCTGAACCCGTTTGAAAAAATGGATAAAAAAATGGCAACGTTAAATAAAAGTCAGGAAAAGAATGAGCATTATTTGCAGGACGGAGACATCATCACCAGTGAAATCAGAAGCAGAGACGGCAGCATCGATCTGGGAAAGCAGACGAACCGCGTAACGTTTTTAAGCTAGGAGGCCCACCGTGCGTATCGTAATTAAGCGAGCACCTGATGGAAAGATTACGCTGCAGGAAGGCGCCGGAATCGCCGTCATCACGATCAGCCGGCCTGAAGCGAGAAATGCACTGACCACCGCTATGTGGAAAGAGCTCGGCAGAACAGCAGCAGAAATACAGGAAAACCCAAAAAATAAAGTGGTTGTCGTCCGTGGTGTACCAGGGAACTTCACCGCCGGCTCGGACATCAAGGAATTTGCCGGGATGACAACAGAAGAGGCAGACAATGCATTTCGAACAATGGAAAAGACGATAGCAGCCTTTGAAAACTTGAAAATGCCGGTGATTGGAGCGATTGACGGACCGGTGTACGGAGCCGGGTTTATCTTGTCTCTTACCTTCTCGCTCCGCCTCGGGACTAAGCACACAAAAATGGGCATACCGGTTGCAAAGCTGGGTATCCGCCTCGGACCGGAATTTCTCGAAAGAATCGACCGCTTTCTCGGCTCCCACCGCACGAAGGAGCTTCTGCTGATGAGTGAAATTTACGGACATGAAACAGCCGCAAGACTCGGACTGCTCAACCGGATCGTTGAACGGGAAGCACTTGATAAAGAAGTGCTGGAACTGGCAGGAAGCATTACGAAGTTGTCGAAAGGGTCAGTGGACGCTCTTTTTGCACCTGAGGCCTACGGAACATTCCACTATGCGGATGAAACCGATTTTCGGGAAGGCTGCAGAGCCTTTATGGAAAAGCGGGTTCCGGATTTCCCGTCAAGGAGAAGGCGTTCGTGAAGGTCTACGGTCTTCACGGAAAGAGCGGTACCGGGAAAAGCCACCGTGCGACAGAGATTGCTGAACAGACGGGAGCTGCGGCGATCATTGACGATGGTTTGCTGATCAGGGAAGGCAGAAGACTTGCAGGACGATCCGCTAAAAACGAGCAGCTTCTGCTTGCGGCCGTCAAGCGGGCCGTGTTTCATGCAGAAGCGCACCGCGATGAAGTGAAGCAGGCCCTGGCCGAGCACCAGCTGCACTCCCTGCTCGTGATCGGAACGTCGAAGCGGATGGTGCGTACGATCGTCCGAGCGCTCGATCTTCCTGAACCATCCGAATGGATTGCGATTCAGGATGTACAGTCAGAAGATGAAACGCTTTATGCCGGACAGCAGCGGAACCGGAACCTGCACGTCATCCCTGTCCTGCCGGAAGAAGCGGGCACAGCCTTCGCCGGCAGCTGGTTTAGAAAACTGCTGATACGGCTTCGCAGAAGGGATCAGGAAGTGCTTGTCGTCAAGCCTGTTTACACCGGAAAAGATCGTATCGTCATTTCTCCGAAGTGTTTAAAGGATATGACAAGAATTCATGAACAGCCCGGGATCCGGCTTGATCAGATTCAGACAGGCTTCGAGCAGATTGCCGTTCAGATTTCAACTAGCCCGGAAATCACGATCGCAGATATAGCATCATGGAAAAAGCATCTCGAACAAGCAGTGCGCACACAGCTCGGTATGATTTGCACGGTGCACATAAAGTGGAAAAAAATCATGATCGATCATGCTTAGAGAGGAGCGGTATGTATGAGTAAAAAGTTGATTAAAGGCGGTATGATCCTGACAATGGATCCGGCAAAAGGGGATTTTAAAAAAGGGGACATTCTCATTGAAGACGGGAAGATTGTAGATGTTCACCACGACATTCAGGCAGAGGACTGTGAAGTTATCGATGCTGAGAACATGATTGTTATGCCAGGCCTTGTCGACAGCCACCGGCATACGTGGGAATCAGTCATTCGCAATACAGGAGCAGACTGGTCCCTGCAGAAATATCTGGGCAGCATTTATTACGGCAACATTGGTTCTAAAAGGCGGCCGCAGGACGACTATATCGGCAACCTGCTTGGCGCACTGGAGGCACTTGAAGCCGGTGTGACGACGATTTTGGATTGGACGATGGTCATCTCCAAGGATCACGCTGAAGAGATGATCCGCGGCCTGCAGGAATCCAAAATTCGCGGCGTGTTTGCTTACGGATGCCCTGGTGACGGGGATTATTGGAACAGGGAAAGCACGTTGACCAACGGAGATGACGCACGTTCGATTGCCAATCAATATTTTTCCTCAGGCGATCAGCGGCTGACGATGGGACTTGCGATCCGCGGTCCTGAGTTTTGTTCCTGGGATACGTCAGTGGAAGAGATAAAGCTGGCAAGAGAACTAAACGGCGTAGCGAGCATGCACCTCGGATTTGGAACGTGGGGGGCGATTGACAGATCGATCGAAAAGCTGCATCAGGCAGGCTTGCTCGGATCAGACCTCAACTTTGCTCATGCAAATGCCGTCAGTCCGGAAGAAATGAAGCTCTTGGCAGAGCACGGCGGATCGATTTCAGTCACGCCTGAAGTTGAAATGGCGATGGGACACGGGTATCCGGCAACAGGGCTCTGTCTGGAAAACGGCGTAAAGCCTGCGCTCGGTGTCGATGTTGTTACTTCAACAGGCGGGGACATGTTTGCCCAAATGAAGTTCGCGCTCCAGGCAGAGCGCTCCCGCATCAATGATCAGCTGCTTGCAAAAGGAGAAATGCCTGGACCACCTTTGAATATTCATGCGCATCAAGTGCTGGAAATGGCTACAATTGAAAGTGCGAAGGCGCTGAAGCTGGATCACAAAACGGGCAGTCTCACTCCAGGAAAAGAAGCCGACATCATCATGATTCGAACAGATGACCTGAACCTCTTCCCCGTCAACGATCCGATCGGTGCTGTCGTTACAAGTACGCATACCGGCAACGTAGACTCCGTGTTTGTCGGCGGCGAAGCAGTAAAGCGAGACGGAAAAATGGTTGGACTCGATTATAAAAACCTGCGCAGACAAGCTGTGGAGGCCCGTAATCACATTTACAGCGAATTCGGCAATCCAGATGACCTGTGGCTGCATGAGAACAACTGAGTAATGAGGATGGAAAACCGGAAGCAGTTCATGCTTCCGGTTTTTGACGCTTCATAAGCGTGGATCTTTGTTTTGAAGCCGAAAAGGGAAGGAGAGATGAGAAAGTCTCGTGTTATTCATAAAAAATCACGACAGATTTAGTTCCTATTACTCATATGAACGAATCGGCTAAGGGGTATAATAGTAACAAAAATAACATGTGACAAAGGCAAACCAATCTGAAAAGATGGGACGCAAAGCCGTGAGCCTAACCGCTGAATAGCGTATGGTCGTCAGGTTGCCGGGCCCGTTTCTGTGAGCCTCGGCTGGCACAGAAAGGGGTTTTTTGCGATGAAAAAAGTCCTGTTACTGCTGGTGGTGACTGCTATGGCAGCTGGAATTTGGGCGGCTCCCGCTGGAGCAGCTTCAGCTCCGAACGCAACTTGGCTCTGGAACCCGTGGATGTTTGTCGAAGATGAGAGTGGAACCATTGCCTTTCTAAAAGAAAAGAATGTCGAGCGTGTATTTGTACAAATTGATCGCAGTGTCCCACAGGCTTCCTACAGAAGTTTTATCCGTCGTGCAGGAACGGAAGGAATCAGCGTCTATGCCCTCGATGGCGCACCGGAATGGGCGGCACCAAAAGGAGATCGTCATTTGACGACAATGATGAACTGGCTGGGAGACTACCAGAAGCGTGCGGGAGCAGCAGAACGCTTTCAAGGCGTTCACTTAGATGTAGAGCCGTACCTGCTTAGCAGCTGGAACAGCAATCGGGCGAAGACGATCGCCGATTTTCAATCACTTCTGCTGACAGCGAAAAGAAAGAGTGCTGCGGCAGGACTGCCGCTGGAAGCAGATCTGCCATTCTGGTTTGACGAAATCAGCTTTAAAAACAAAAACGGAAGCGGGAATCTCGCAGAATGGGTGATTCAGCAGCTTGATGGCGTGACACTTATGGCTTACCGGGATACAGCTTCTGCAATCAATGAAATCGTAAAAAATGAAATGGCCTTCGCAGCAAAGCACAAAACGCCGGTCACCGTCGGAGTGGAAACCATGCAGTCTCACGAAGGCAATCATGTAACGTTCTTTGAAGAAGGCGAAGCATACATGAAGCAGCAGCTTGACCTGGTATCGGCCCGGTACGCGGGTCCCTACTATGGAGGAACAGCGATCCATCACGTCGACAGCTGGAAAACGATGAAGCCGTAAGGCGCTTTCGGCAGTTTCTCTCGACCACTCACCTTTAGCAGGTGGGTGGTTTTTGTCGTTTTCCAAAAAAACAAGGTTCCACGTCTGATTTGCCGCTTTTCCACATGAATCCGAGCTGTTGTTTACAGTTGATATATGATCTTTACAAGACGTTAATAGGAGTTCAGGCTGGTGATGCGGTACGATAGAGAAAAAGAGGAGGGTGACAGATGAAACCAGCTATCGTTGCACATCGAGGATTCTCACGCGCGTTTCCGGAAAATACCATGATCGCTTTTCGGGAAGCAGTTGCTGCTGGCGCAGAGGGGATTGAATTAGACGTCCAGCTGACAGCAGATGACGAACTCGTTATCATTCATGATCACACGCTTGACCGGACAACAGACGGTCATGGAGCAGTCAACCAATCTACTCTCAAGCAATTGTCGGGCCTGTCTGCAGGCAGCTGGTTTGACCATAAATTTGCATCTGAACGGGTTCCAGCTCTTCAAGAGGTGCTGAAATGGGCTCAGCCGCAGAATATCCAGCTGAATATAGAACTAAAGCATTTACCCGAGGATCGAGAACGAACGGCAATGGAAGCGGTCAATCTGCTGCAAAAATATCCGCAGAGAAGAAGACCCGTATTCTCCTCTTTCGACCACCCCGTGCTGCCCATGCTGAAAGGAGCAGAAGCTGATACAGCATTGCTCAGCCTGGGGGCGGTTTTGGAACCGGATCGGTACAAAAAAGAGCACGGCATCACAGGGCTGCACATTCAGTACACCATGATGACACCGGCAGAAATCTGTGAGCTGGAGAAACGCGGCATGGCAGTCCGTGTGTACACCGTTAATCACCCGGACGATCTGGAAAAGCTTTGCCGCACCGGATGCACGGCTGTCATCACGGACGACCCGGCTCTTGCGCTCAGAATACGAACCACGGTACAGCATTCGGTTAAATAACAGCTTAACAGAGCATGAAAACGGGAAAGGGAAGGGGAAGCATGGCACGGGTTGAAGAAGGGCAGGGATTCGCGATGACCGCAAAACTGAACGTAGGCCTTGGAGCCGTAGTTATTGTAATTTGGCTGTACATAGCAGATGTCGATATCGTGTCAGCTGCCCTCGTGCTGTCGTTTCTCATATTGATTCCGCTTCTCCTGCATATCGCTGTTCCGAAGCGGCCGAATATGAAAGCAGAGTTCATATTGCGCTGGCTCTCCCAGCGCTCCTTTTTAGCAGGCATTTTCGGTCTGGCCTCGGTCACGTTTGAGCCGCTGGTGCTGTCGATCGTGCTGGCATCCATCTGGTTTTTGTTCATGCTCGTCGTTGCGCTATGCGGCGCATGGAGAATCTACCGCAGGGGGCTTTATCCGGCTGAGGAAACGATTATTGATGTTGGCCTGCTTTTTACCGGGGTCGGAGGTATCTGGCTGATTCTTTGGCAGGCTGGAATTGATCAAGTTCTTCCATATGATGAACTGACGATGTCGCTGACGACGGTGCACTATCATTATTCGGCGGTCGTTATTCCTGTATTAACAGGGGCCTTCGGCCGGCTTCTCGTGTCGCTGCGCGGCGATACCGGCACGGCATACCGGTTTCTTGCAATCGGTGCGGCGATCGGTTCCCCATTGATTGCATTGGGTGTTATCCAAGGTCCGCCGCTGGAGCTGGTTTATGTTACGATTTATGCAGGACTCCTTTACTGGCTCAGCATCTGGTGGCTGATGCTGCTGCCGAAGATGACTCTTCGCACGAGAGCGTGTCTGCTGCTTGCGTGTACATCGCTGCTCGTATCGATGGGCGTCACGTTTCTGTATGCGTTCGGCGTGACGTTTCAGGTGGACATTATTTCGTACAGTATGATGTTTGTCTGGCATGGTGCAGTCAATGCGATTGGCTTTTCCCTGTTTGGTGTGCTGGGCTGGTATATGCTCGGATCACTCCCTAAACGAAAACGTCTCGGCAGTGGTATCGTCAATCCAAAAGAGGCCGGGCATCATGAAGAACTATAAGGAAGGAAGACATGTATGACGAAACGAATTATTGTAGGCATTTCCGGCTCGACCGGACCAATATACGGTATCCGTCTGTTACAGGCACTTCAGCAAATGAACGATATTGAAACACATCTGATCGTCAGCTCATGGGCGGAAAAGACGATCCGGATTGAAACAGACTGGACAGCAGAAGAAGTGAAGCAGCTGGCAGACGTCGTGCATCCGCCTGAAAACCAGGCTGCCCGTATTTCCAGCGGATCCTTTCAGACGGATGCGATGGTCATCGTACCGTGCAGCATGAAAACCTTAAGTGCGGTTGCTCACGGTTTTGCCGATAACCTGATTGCGCGCTCAGCTGACGTGGTGATGAAAGAGCGCAGGAAGCTGATTCTTGTACCGAGGGAGACACCGCTGCATGATATCCATTTGGAAAATATGCTGAAGCTCAGCAGAATGGGTGTGCATATCGTTCCTCCAATGCCGGCGTTTTACAACCAGCCTGAGACGATTATGGATATGGTGGATCATACGGTAGCAAGGCTTCTCGATCAGCTGGATATTCCGAACAACCTTACAAAACGCTGGCTGGAAAAATAAATCTATCCTGTTATTCACCGAAACCGCTCCTGAAATCACGAGCGGTTTTCAGGCTGTTAGAAAAGTCTTTCCACTTACATGTTATTCGTTTGGTTGTCTTTCCCCTCTGCTTACCTAGCCTGCCGCGGGCTTGCCTTCAGCTATTTCTCAGGGTGACCCCTTTTAGCAGGGAGAATGACTCGGGAGGATGGCGCGGCTTCACTCGGACACAGGCTTCTCACAAGAAGCCTTCAAGAGCCGATCCGGCTCCGCTCGTGCGTGGATGCCGTTCACAGAACTGAACGGCACGAAATCTTCAGACTGCTTGTTGCGCCTCCGCCGGACACATCAGGAAAACGGGTCTGCTTGTTGGAGAACGACGTCACGATAGGCAGACGCGACTACTTTTTTTACATTTATCATAAATTCGATGAAGGACTGGCATCCCTATTCAATATCGAAACGTCTCTTCCGGAAGGTTCTATCTGTACGGAAGCCGATCGTGCAGGCCTAATCAGGTACGTGAAACGCACTGTCAGCTGCCGACATCGAAGGACCTTGGATCAGAACGAGGCGAAGATCCAGCGCTTTCGACGGAAGAAGCGATTAGCTGAGCCTGTTCCCTCCGGAAAGCGAGTGTCCGCAGATACAGGCAGATGTAATCTTATTCACCTAAAATGACTTTATCGACACTCTGGAAACCGCTCCTGAAATCAGGAGCGGATTTTTAATCGGAAAAACAGAAAGCAGCTTCATACCCTGAACGAAACGTATGCGGAGCCTGTTTCCTTCTCCGCATATCAGTTGAGAGCGCCTGATTATGTCGTCCATAAAAAACAGCGCAATTTTAGTGTCGCTGTAACGTTTGAATGCGGTTGAACAGGGAAGATGTCTAGTATAATAAGCCTATGAAAGGCGTATATTGGAAAGGGGATGGGACGCAGTGACTGTAAAGGATACACAAATGCTGATCAAGGATATGATGAAGCGGCTCTATGAGGATGATACGTTTCTGCCGGAGGAAAACGGCGATGCACGAGAACGATTTTTCCAAAGCGGCACCGAAATACTGACAACAACCGATAAAGTGATTAAAAGCTACATTCGGGTATCGCGAGATAACAGAGAGATTGAACGCATCCCCGCTTACCGCGTACAGCACAATAACATTGCCGGTTTTTATAAAGGCGGAATCCGTTTCAACGAGCATGTGAATGAAGAAGAAGTAGAAAATCTGGCAGTGCTCATGACGCTGAAAAATGCTCTGCATGATCTACCCTATGGCGGAGCAAAGGGAGGCGTAGTCGTTTCACCTAACCAGTATTCGACGCGGGAACTGAATATGATCAGCAAAAAGTACGTCCAGCGCTTTGCACCGGATATTGGTCCGACACACGATATTCCGGCTCCGGACATGGGAACAAATGAAGAAACGATGGACTGGATGGTCGGCGAATTTAAAACAATCCATCCAGGTAACAACTACATGGGAGCTTTTACAGGTAAAAGCGTCGCGAATGGCGGAGCACAGGGAAGACGGGAAGCGACCGGGAGAGGTGTTTATCACAGCTACCTGTGGCTTGCTGACAGCTGGGCCTCGAATGTGAAAGAGGAAGAGGTGCCTGAAGGCGTTCACCGTCAGCAGCTTCGGTCGCTGCACAGAGTACGGAATAAAAATGAATCAGGCGAGCCGATTACAGCAGCCGTTCAAGGGTTTGGTAACGTAGGCAGTGTGGCCGCGCAGATGGCAGACAGCTGCAGCAGGCTGAATCACCGCATCACCGCTGTCAGCGATCATCAGGTGACGCTTGTTAATGAAAGCGGACTTGACGTTGACCGGCTGATTAAATATCAGGAGAAGCATCGGGAACTGCCGGTGTCAGAAGAGCTTCTGAGCCGCATCGGCGTCAAAGCAGACATTCTTCCTCCTGAAGAGCTTGTCTATCAAAAAGTGGATGTGTTATTCCTTGCAGCGGTGGAGGATCAGATCACGGCGGATAACAAAGAACTGATTCACGCGGATATTTTCGTTGAAGGAGCGAACGCCCCTATTGATAAAGAGGCCGATCGTTATTTGCACGAGCAGGGAAAAGTGGTAATCCCTGACGTTCTTGCAAATGCCGGCGGTGTCATGGTCTCCTATATCGAGTGGAAGCAGGATCGCGTCACCTATTTGTATTCTGAAGAAGAAGTGCTTAAAGATATGACCGATCATATGTCGAAAAGCTGCGAAAAAGTGTTTGACTCTTATTTTAGAGAAGGGCTGTCAGGCATCCGGAACACGTGCTACATGCATGCATTGAAGCGGCTCTTTACGCTGCTGTACCGGCACGGTAAGTTATTCTGATAAAAAACACCCTTCGTCCGGTAAAGGCCGGTACGCAGGGTGCAGCTTCAGCGGTTGTGCGGAGAATCTTCATCAGGCTCCAGAAATTCAATCCGGTTGCCGTCCGGGTCCCGGACCCAGCACTGACGGTTTTGTCCAACACCCCTTTTTGGCTCTGTATCCAGGTGAAGGCCCCGGCTTTTCAAGCGCTCTGCGACGTCATCCACGCTGTCCACAAGCAGACAAAAGTGATGCGGCCCGATTTCCTGCTTCTGGGGCTCGTAAACGCCGCTGCCTCCATAAAACAGCTCAATGTATTGACGAGGAGCGACTTTTATATACTCTATCCACGGTTCGTCTTTATCGTTTTTTATTTGAAAAGCGTGTTCGAGTCCGAGATCTTCGCAGTAAAACTGAAGTGATTTGTCCATATTTCCAGTAACAAACGCTGTATGTGCAATGCCTTTAATCATCTGCTTCACTCCTATCGGTCTTGATCTATCGTTACATGCAGTTACATGTTCCCTTACCATAGCACAATCAAGCAGAAATACGCGGAAATTTGTAAAAAATACCTTATTTCGTTTCTCAAAGTCGGATAACGGGTAAAACCATTTCTGTAAGCAATTTTGGAAAGAAGGTGAAGGATATGGCTAAATTCAGAAGACTGATCGCCATCGTCCAGTTAGTTGTTGTAGCGTGGCAGCTCGTGCAGAGACTGCGTAAAAAATAGGCTAGTAAACAAGTAAAGGAGTGCAGGTTATCTATGAGTAAAATCGCTTGTGTGATGACAGATATGTTTGAGGATTCTGAGTACACGTCGCCGCTGGAAGCTTTCCAAAAGGACGGTCATGAGGTAACAGTCATTGGCGATGAGAAGGGCAAAAAGGTCACCGGTAAAAACGGGGATGCTACAGCAGAGGTGGACCTTGGCATTGATCAGGCTGACCCCGCTGACTATGATGCGTTGTTTATTCCAGGCGGGTTCTCGCCGGATATTTTACGGGGAAATGAAGATTTTGTTACGTTTTCCAAGCATTTTATGCTTCACGATAAACCCGTCTTTGCTATTTGCCACGGGCCGCAGCTGCTTATTACAGCTGATGTTTTACAAGGGCGCAAAGTAACCGGATTTAAATCCATTCACATGGATCTGCGTCACGCTGGAGCGAATTTGTTTGACGAAGAAGTGGTCGTCTGTGGCAACCTTGTCACAAGCCGCACCCCGAATGATTTGGAAGCATTTAACCGTGAATCAAAAGCGCAGCTTCAATAACAGCTGCTGCTATAGTACCTGATACAAGACAGGCTTCAGAATTCGTCTTTTCTGAAGCCTGTTTCGCTATGTATAAAAAGGAGGAGTTCGATGATACAGGCAGATCGAATATGGGTAGGGGCCCGCGTATTGACGATGGAACCCGGTGAAGAAATAATTGTCGATGGTGCAGTAGCTGTAAAGGATAATCGCATAGCAGGCGTCGGTACGAGTGAAGCATTGAGACAGACCGTAGAAGCAGCCAAAATAATCGATGCACGAGGGAAGCTGATCATGCCGGGACTGATCGATGCTCATATTCATTCCAGCTATGCGGTAATCCGCGGAGTCGCTCAGGATATGGATCACTGGATGCAGAAGGGTATTTGGCCATGGATGAAATACATGACGATGGAAGATCGGCTCGCCGGGTCCTATATGAACATTATCGAAGGCATCCGCGCCGGCACGACAACGTTTGCTGATTACGACAGAAAAATGGACAGTCTGCTTGAACAAAATGCCTCACTCGGTGTCCGCTTTCATGCAGCAGAAATGATTAACGAACTGCCGGATGATATTGGAGACCTGCCGGTATCAGAGCTGTATCCGTTGGACAGAGAAGCGGGAAAGCGCCGGTTGCTTGCAGGTACAGACCTTTATGATAAATGGCACGGTGCAGAGAATGGACGCATCACTGTGCTGCTCGGACCACAGGGACCTGACATGATGAGCCTTGAGTTGCTCCAGCAAACAAAGGCTGAAGCAGATAAACGAGGAATCCGTCTGCATATGCACGTCTGTCAGGGGGACCGCGAGCTGTACCAGCTTGAAAAGCGGTACGGTAAACGGTCGATTGCTTTTCTGGAGGAACAAGGTTTATTAAATGAGCGGTTAACAGCTGTGCATTTGACCGAGGCAGACGAGGAGGAGACCGCTTACGCTGCTTCAAAAGGCGTGAATATGATTCACTGTCCCGGCAGCATTGGCATTATCGATGGCATCGTCCCGCCGGTGCAGGCGTTTTTGGAAGCCGGGGGCAAGGCTGCGATTGGGACCGATCAAGCGCCGGGCAACAACAGCAGCAGTATGTTTCAGGAAATAAAAGCAGCAGCAGTGCTCAATAAAGTAAAGGCTCGCGATCCGAAAGTCTTTCCCGCACAGCAGGCTCTCCATATGGCGACGCTGGGAGCAGCAGAAGTCCACGGACTGGACCATGAAATAGGAAGCCTGCGCACCGGTAAAAAAGCGGATTTGATCGTTGTTAACTTAGAAACGCCGGCCCTGACACCGGCATTGACGAAACCAGTTGATACCATTACCCCGAATTTGGTGTATGCGGCTTCTGGTGAGGAAGTAGAAGATGTAATCGTGGACGGCCGCTTCGTGATGAAGCAGCGTAAGCTAGTGCATGCTGATGAAACAGCTGCTGCTCAGCGTGCGCAGCAGCGTGCGGAGCAGTTAGCCCGGAAGGTAAAAATCTAGCTTGCCAGCGCACAGGACATCTCGTAGAATAGATGGAGCTGTGCTGAAATTATCTGGAAAGAAGGACGTTTTACCATGTGGGAAACTTTAAATATCATCGGGACGATTGCTTTCGCGCTGAGCGGTGTCAATGTGGCGCTTGAAGAGCGGTATGATCTGATGGGGGTGTATATACTTGGTTTTATTACGGCGTTTGGAGGAGGTGCAGTCCGCAATCTGCTGATCGGACTCCCCGTCTCTGCGCTGTGGGACCAGGGCTGGCTCTTTACCGTGGCGTTCGTCGTCATGACGTTTGCTTTTCTGTTTCCTCGGCTCGTACGCTGGACGCTGCTGCGAAGAGGCGTTTTCTTTGATGCGATTGGGCTTGGGGCCTTTTCTGCTCAGGGCGCACTCTTTGCCGCATCGATGGGGCTGCCGTTAAGCGCATCGATAGCAGCTGCAGCGCTCACCGGAACAGGAGGCGGCATGATCCGGGATATACTGGCCGGCCGCAAACCGTTATTCTTGCAAAAGGATATTTACATTGCCTGGACGCTGATTCCAGGCGTGGTCATCGGCATGAACTGGGTTACCGGCGGGGCAGAGGTGCTTGGTATCGTTGCACTCGTCGTCATCATGAGGCTGTGCTCCGTTTATTTCGAATGGTCACTCCCAAGTCGGGAGCCGGAGAAAGCTGCATAACAAAAGGCGCTGCGGATTATCCGCAGCGCCTTTTTATAAGTGGGATGGTGCTTACAGCGCCATTCCGTCCGGAGCATTCGTGACAACAATAATTACTTTTCCGTGGTCAAGCTTTTCTTCCAGCTCGCCGGCCATGTCTTTGGAGAATCCAAGCTCCTCAAACTTTGCGCGAAGCTCATCGCCGGGCTTACGGAAAATATTTTTAGCCGCAGTACCGAAGTCCATGTCGCCAGTGCTGACCGTATTTGCATCTGCATTATCAGCAACACGCTCCGTGCGGTCGTCATCGTGCGTCAGAATGTAAATATCATCTTCATTTACACCTTTTTCTTTAATTCCTGTTACAGCATCTACTACTTCCTGATCGTTATAAAACTCTTTGTAAAGTGGATTCATGCGTATTCATTCCTCCAGTTCAATTTTAATGGTAAAGAACATCCTGGTGACGTCCTATTCGTATTAATACCATCAATAGAGGAAATTAAAACCTGAAAAGGTAAAAAACTGCCGGGAAGCTTGCTATGACAGGGAATCAATCATTTTTTCTGCAGCACGCCGGTATAAATTACTTTGATGAATAAAGCTTAAAATCAACAGTACCTGCTGCACGTAAGGATCTGCCTCTTTTTTCTCCATGTCTGCTGCCTGTTTAATCATCTCACTGCGGACGAGCTCTGTTTTTTCATCTGCACAGTTCAAATAGCTGCGATAAAGCGAAGCAGCACTTCCGTTTTTAGGCTCCTGTGCTGTCACGCCGGCTGTGTCGAGAACCTTCTTAATATCCTTTAAAGAAAGCGCGCCTTTCATTTCGTAAATCATGCTGATCATCATGACATGCTCCTTCGTATACCGCTTGTTTTTAGCAGGCAGCAGAAGGTGCCCTTTGGCATAATTGTTAATCATTGTTTTCGTCATGATTTTTTCTTTTTCATCCCGCTTTAAATCCTGAAAAGCAAGTTCGAACAGCTGAATGACCTGGTCCATATACAAATCCAGATCCGGCAGCTGCTCAACGTGTACGTGCCGGTCCAGCATCATTGCCTCTACTTGTTTTCCCAATGACATTGTTCGTCACTCCTCCTGTTTGCATCTACGTGTTATTGTACCTTACTTTTGCGTGAAGCAGGCCAAACGGTAAAAAAAGCGAAAGGAAAAACTGGATTTCATCATAGAGGCATGGTATTATGTAGTTATCGAAACTACGTTATGGTTTATGGAGGTTGCGAATGAGTACATTCACATTTACGAGAGAAGAGGAGAAGGTTAACGCCGCCACACACGGGGTCGGCATCGTGATCAGCCTTCTTTCCTTAATTCTGCTCACCGGTTACGCGGTAGAGCATGGAACGACGGCACACGTAGTCAGCTTCGCCTTGTTTGGCGTGTCTATGCTGCTTTTGTACACATCTTCCACGCTGCTGCACGCTCTGCCGGAAGGGCGAGCGAAGGATATATTTGAAATCGCAGACCATGCCTCCATTTATTTCTTTATAGCAGGCACCTATACACCGTTTCTCTTCATCGCCGTACAGGGCTGGCTCGGATGGGCGCTCTTCGGCATTGTTTGGGGCTTTGCTCTGCTTGGTACGGTGCTGAAAATCTTCTTTGTTAAAAAATACATGTTTTTGTCAACGCTCGGCTATGTTATTCTCGGCTGGCAGATTGTTTTCGCCTGGAGCAGCATATCAGCTGTGCTTCCGGCGGCCGGACTGCAGCTGCTTGTGCTTGGAGGAATATTGTATACCGGAGGCGCGGTCTTTTATATGTGGCGCGGCTTCAAATACCATCACGCCGTCTGGCATCTGTTTGTGCTTGCCGGAACGATTTCCCATATCGCTGCCGTCGCACATCTGCTCATGATTTAAAACGAGTAGAACCCCTTTCCGAATCGCTTATCCGGAAAGGGGTTCTTTTGTGAAAGGCTTGCTTTATCCCGCTTCTTTTTCGAAGTTTTTTTCCTTGCGCATGGCATTAATTTCTCCGCCGATAAGCAGGATAAGGGAAATGAGATGAAACCAGACCATCAGGGCAATGACGGCTCCAATCGTCCCGTAAGTAGCAGAGAAGTCGGCAAAACGCGATACAAACGCAGAAAAAAAGTACGAGGCTACCTGCCATCCGACAGTTGCAGTGAGTGCACCGATATACACATCCCGAAACCGCAGCATTCGGCTTGGACCAGTCCAATACAGCAGCATAAATACAGCAAAGAGCATAAGGGACGTCAGACTCCAGCGGACGAGATCCATGTTAAACAGCATCAGTTCAAGCTGCAGCCAGTCCCGTATATGCACCCCGACCACTTGGAGAACAAGTGCTGCAATAATAACAAAAAACATAGCAATCGTGAGGAGCAGGGCAATCCCTCTTTCCTTCAAAAAGGGGCGGGTTTCCGTCGTGTTGTAAGCCAGATTTAAGGAGCTGATAATGGAGTTCAGAGCAAGAGAAGCTGTCCATAGCGTCAAGAGCGCCCCAACTGATAAAAGGGCAGGCTGCGTATCTGCTGTCAGCACATTCCACTGGCTCTCTACGACCTCAAGCGCTCCTGGAGGGACATAAGCATTCTGAAGCAGCAAAAACACGTCAGAGGGCCGAAACGGCAGGTAGGATAAAAAAGCGATCACAACAAGCAGGAAGGGAAACAGTGACAGGAGCAGGAAATAGGCGCACTGCGCACCGAGATTTATCAGCTGATGATCTTGAAATCTGCGCCAGAATTCCTTCATGTGAACCGCTCCTTTCTAAGCAAACGCCTTTTTCAGACGCTTTAAGCCTTCCTTGACTGTATCCCGCGGACAGGCGATATTCATGCGGACAAAGCCGGATCCGGCTTCCCCGAAGCTTTTACCAGGATTCAGGGCAAGCCGTCCCTTCTCCTTTAACGCTTTGTTTATTTCAGCATCGGACAGACCGGTTTTGCGGCAGTCAATCCACATGAGATAGGTTGCTTCAGCCGGAACGAGTCTTAAGTCCGGTAGCTCCGCCTGCAGATAGGAATCAACGAGCTTCATATTGTCCTGGAGATAATCAAGCAGCTCTTCCAGCCACCGTTCTCCCTTTTCATAGGCAGCTTCCATCGCAAGAATACCGAACGTGTTCAACGTGAAAAATCCATTTTTCTTATCGATCTGCTCCATTTTTTTTCGAAACGATTCGTTTTCCGTCACGATAAAGGAGGCCTGCAGTCCCGCCAGATTAAACGTTTTACTCGGCGCTGCGAGCGTGATGGTGCGTGCAGAGGCTCCGGCGATCGAAGCGGTCGGAATTTGTTTATATGGACCAAAAACGAGATCACCATGTATTTCGTCAGAGACAATGATGACATCATGCTTCTCGCATAACTCTGCGATCCGGGTCAGCTCATAGTGCGACCAGACCCGGCCGACAGGATTGTGCGGCGAGCACATTAAAAACATGCGCGACTGCTTCAGCTTTTCTTCAAAATCGTCAAAATCAATCGTATACGTTCCTCCGGATTCTACGAGAGGAGAATCAATAACGGTTCTATCGTTATCTTTTATCATAGAGAAGAACGGCGGATAGACCGGGGACTGCAGGAGAACACCGTCTCCACGCTCTGTTAGCGCCTGTACAGCCTTACCGATCGATGGAACGACGCCGTGACTGAACTGGATCCATTCCGGTTGAATCGTCCAATCCATGCGCCGCTGCATCCAGTCCACAATCGCCTGCTTTACGCTGTCGGCAATGTATGTATACCCAAATAGTCCATGGCCAGCACGCTCGCTCACGGCCTGCCTGACAGATTCGGGAGGGTGAAAATCCATGTCAGCCACCCACATTGGCAGCAGTTCATTTTCTGCATGATAAAGCTGCTTTACTTTATCCCACTTTACGGAATACGTCTCGCGACGGTCGATAAATTCCTGAAAATAATTCATCATCATTCCTCCTTCTGTTTTCATTATACAGAATCGGCTGGTTGCTGACCCGTGCTGTGCATTCTATGCTACAATACGTGTGGCGGAGGTGTTAGGATGATCTGGACATGGATCGGCATCACAGCTGTAGTCGCCGTCCTTATTCTGCTTACAGCAGCGGTGCTGAAGGAAAAGCAAAAGCTGCAAAAGCTCGAAAAGCAAACGCAGGAACTCCGCGATGAGCTTCACAGGAGGAAAACGAAATGAAAAAAGCTGGCATCTGGGTATGGGAGCTGACAAAGCTTGCGGGCGTCATGTTTGTGGCACTGCTCATCTACAGCGTGGTTAATGCCCTGCTGCTTGAAGCAGCTGGAGGTATGGAGGCGCTGGAAGCGAGTGGGCTGTTCACCGTCTTTTTCCTGCTGCAGACAGGCGGCGTACTTGCTCTGATTACCGTTTATTACCGAAACAGACTGCTCCCGCGTTCAAAACTGCAGCTTCCTGCCCGGGAGCCCTTGTCACAAGCCTGGACACGCAGGCTGATCGGCATCGGGGTTGCTGCTATTACAGCATCGTATATTATTTTGTTTATGATTATTCTTTAAGACAGGGAGGGAAGTCTGGTGCTTCAAGCTTTACAAGGGGTACTCGCAGTGCTTGCGCTGATGTGCATCGTTCCAGCTGTTCTGTTCGGCTCTCAGGGATTTGTCTACGGGGCCATTGCCCTGGCATTTGCGGCCTTTATCGTTCAAATCGTTTCGAGGCGAAAAAACAATGCAGAAGAAAAGAGCTCTTCCTGAGGGAAGGGCTCTTTTGTGGATAGTCAGCCGTCAGATGATCCGATGCCGCCCCAGGAGATTAAAAAGACAAAAAGAAGAAGACTGGAAAACCAGCCTTCTTCTGTTCCACTTCATAAGGGACCCAACCGTCTCTGCTTTCCTGCTTCCCGGCTCAACATAGGCTTTTCCGTCGATTCTCATCGTTGGAACGGATCCGCAGAGTGTTATTCCGTGGTATCACGTTAGATTACTCAGCGCCTTATCCATTATCGCAGTACAAACAAAATTCGTACACGATCTATTCACACGGAATGACGAGGCTGAGTCTCTTATAAAGTGGAGCTACTTTACAATACCCGCTATGAGAAAAAGCAAAACATACTTTTTGGTTTTTTTCAGCAGACGAAATGGTCATGCTGCTTGAACAGCAAACAACGGGGGTTTTGGCGGTAGGCGTGCTACAATAAGGCTGTCGATAAGATTAAGTCGTTTAGCAAAGGGTGATAGTCGAATGCAAATTGCAATAGCTGGAGCAGGACTGGCAGGCGTGTTCGCAGCACAGACACTTGCCGCTGCTGGTCACGAACCGTTTTTAATCGATAAAGGCAGAAGTGCCGGCGGCCGGATGGCAACGAGACGAATTGGGCAGGGCAGGGCCGATCATGGAGCTCAGTTTTTTACAGTCCGGACAGAAATCTTTCAGAAGGAAGTGGACCGCTGGCTTGAGCGAGGCCAGGTTAAAAAGTGGTTTGGTGACGACCATCCGCGATACATGGCACCTGACGGAATGAATACGTTAGTAAAGCAGATGGCTTCTGCTTTTGACCTCCACTTGGAAGAAAAGATTGTCCGAATGGAAGCGGAGGCGGACAGTATTCTGCTCGCAGCAGATTCCGGCAGCATTTTCCCGGCAGATGCCGGAATCGTCACGTTCCCCCCTCCGCAGACCGCAGAGCTCATGCACCGTTCTGCTATTCCGGGCACCAAAGAAACGGTGAAAACGTTGGAAACGTTAACCTTCCGCCCTGCCATTGTTGGACTGGTGACGCTAAAGCAGCCGGCAGAAGCCGGTTCACATGGAATGTTGGACCGGGATTTACCTGAAGGGATTGAGAAAATCATTGCCGCCGATCAAAAAGGACTGACGTCTGAACCGATTTTATCTGTTTACATGACAGCAGACTGGAGCAGGCGCTACCTGGATGAACCGGATGAGAAGGCAGCCGAAGCGCTCAATAACTCACTCGCTGAATGGAAACAGCTTGAAGTAAAGGACTTGCAGGTTAAACGCTGGCGCTATTCAGAAGCAGAACAGACACACGCAGGTGCATGGCTGCAGGCAGAGTCACTGCCGCTGTACTTTGCGGGAGACGCCTTTTTACACAGAGATGATGCAAGTGGAAGAACCCGTGTTGAAAGCGCCGTGCTTTCCGGCATTGCAGCTGCCGAGGCACTCATCAAACAGCATGGTTAACTATAGCAACTGTATTCACGAACCGAGCAGCATCTTCGGCCTGTCAGACAACTGACAGGCTTTTTTGTAAAGCGATTTTCTTTCATGCGGGACGTTGATTGGCCCCAATCTGAACGTGCACATCTGTATAATGCAGCGTGTCGAAAAAGAAGTACCGGAAGACACAGCGGGTCGATTCCAATTTATATCAATAATAGGTCGATTGGACAGCAAAAAAATAGGAGATACTTACACTATTTCTGAAATTTTAGTTAATTCATTGAACTTACTAACTTTCGTGCGTATGCTGAAAGAGAATGATAGCGCTGTCATGATCCGGGAAGGCTGGTGAAAAGCAGAAGGTGTGATCAACAAACAGCACATGAATAACAAACTCAGCATCTCATAAAAGGAGAGGGTTTTTTGAGACAGGTAAAACGAACGATCGCAGCTGTAGCCGCTTTATCGCTTACGGCACCATTTGGAGCAACAGCATTTGCCGACAGCCACAGTCCTCATGCGCTCGATGCAGACTCCATGCAGGAACGGTTTGCAGACTCTTTTGATATTGGTGCAGCCGTAGAGCTTTATCAGCTGGAAGGTGAGCATGGAGATATATTGAAGCACCATTATGGAAGTGTAGTCGCAGAAAATGTGATGAAGCCGCTTTATATACAGCCTGAAGAAGGGGAGTTCTACTGGGATGAAGCAGACCAGCTGGTCGCATTTGCTAATGAGCATGATCTGGATCTCAGGTATCATACACTCATCTGGCACAGTCAGGTTCCAGAGTGGTTTTTTATCGATGAAGAAGGCAATGAAATGGTAGACGAAGAAGATCCGGATCAGCAGGAAGCAAATAAAGAACTGCTGCTGGAGAGGCTGGAAACGCATGTTAGCACAGTAGTTGAGCGATACAAAGATGACATAGATGCTTGGGACGTGGTGAATGAAGTCATTGATGATGAAGGCGGATTACGCGAATCAGAGTGGTATCAAATCACCGGAGACGAATACATTAAGCGTGCATTCCATACCGCTCGTGAATACGGCGGGGAAGATGCGAAGCTGTTTATCAATGATTACAATACAGAAATCAATCCGAAGCGCGACGATTTATATGCCCTCGTGGAGGAACTTCTCGATGAGGGAGTACCAATTGACGGCATCGGCCATCAGTCTCATATTCAGCTTGACTGGCCGACGCTTGAAGAAATTGAAGAGTCGATCCGCTTGTTCGATGGCCTTGGGCTTGAAACGCATATCACGGAATTAGATGTCAGTCTTTACGGCTATCCGCCGACCCCGGCGTTTGATACGTACGCTGATATTCCGGATGAGGCGTTTGAGGTTCAGGCGGAGCGGTATCATCAGCTCTTCACGCTTTACGAGTCGCTGGATGAGATGATCACGAACGTGACGTTCTGGGGCATTGCAGATGACCATACGTGGCTTGATGATCGTGCGGAGGAGTTTAATGACGGCATCGGAAAAGACGCTCCATTTGTATTTGATGTCGACAAAAACGTGAAGCCTGCATACTGGGCAATGATGAGCGATGAACCGGCGACAGAAGCAGAAATGGAAGCAGGCGTTGAACCAGTAGACGTGGTAGAACACGGAGATGAGCTGCCAGCTACAGCGACTAATATGCCGCTGTATGGATTGCTGGGGCTTGTTGCAGCTGCCGTGGGCGTCATTCTTCTTAAACCGAGAAAAACAGAAGAATCACGCGCATAAGCATAAATTAAAAGCACAGTCCGTCGTTGCGGACTGTGCTTCTTTTAACAAGTTATTCAGCTGATTCGATCTGCCATGAACCGTTACGGCGCGGGTCACCGCCGCCGTACATGCCGGACACATTTCCATCTTCATCAAGCGTCAGGCCAAGGCCTTGAATGCCGCCGTAGAAAAGTGGGGAGGTGTGCTCAACAACAGAGTAGTTCATTGCCTGCAGCTCCTGAACCGCTTCCGGATCAAAATCGGTATCCTCTACATAAATGACGTTATCTTCATTATAGAAGCGAGGATGTTCAATCGCTTCCTGCAGAGACATCGATTCACCGTCGTCATTTACTCCGTGCTGGTAGCGCATAATCGTCTGCAGCACCATAGCGGGAATACGACGTCCGCCAGGTGAGCCCATTCCGAGAACAGGACGTCCCTGCTCTTCAAAGATCATCGGTGCAACAAACGTACGCGGACGTTTACCTGCCTCATAATAGTTAGGAGATTCCTCATCGAAGCTGAAGTTATCTACCTGGTTGTTTAAGAAAAAGCCGTTCGTGTATATACCAGATCCGTAAAACTCCCCAAGAGAGTGCGTTGCAGATACCATCCGACCATCGGAGTCAACAATGACAAAATGAGTCGTATGCCGGGCATCCGCTGTCTCAGAAGGAGTGTCAAACAAGTCTGTATCAGTTTCGCCGATCTCTTCTGCAGAGAAATTGTCGACGAGCGTATCGATGTAGCTGTCAGCTGTCAGCTGATCGTTGTCGACATTTGTATAGGCCGGATCACCAAGCGTATCAAGTCTGCTTGCATACGTGATACGCGTGATTTCATTAATCATGTGCGTGTAGGCAGCTGCATGCTCGGGTTCGCTGGCCAACTCCTCAAGTGTCACGTCACTTTCTTCTGCAATGCGCTCAGCCATCTGAAGCGCCTGTACAACTACAGCACCGGAAGATGGGGATGCACCGCCGTGAACGACCTGTTCGCCAACCTCAGCTGAAACCGGATCGTTTTCCTGTGCTTCATAATTTGCTAAATCGCTCAGCTCAAAGGGAGAACTATTGTTGGCTCCAAAATCCGGGTTATCGATAACGCGTTCCATTTCTGCGACGATTGCTTCCGCAATCTCGCCGGTATAGAACCCGTCCGCTCCTTCTGCCTGAATCGTTTCCAGGGTATTTGCAAGTTCATCCTGAACGAGCGTGGAGTTTACTTCGAACGGCTGACCGCCCGGGAAAAAGATTTCCCGTTCATCAGGCGTGAGCGTATTCAGGCGGCGAGCCGCGTTACCAGTCGTTTGATTGAGCACGTTTCCAACGTCAAAGCCTTCACGGGCTGTTTCGATCGCGGGATCAAGCAGTTCCTCCCACGATAGCTCAGAATGGTTCTCATGGATCATTTCCATCCCTTTTACGAGGCCTGGCACAGCGATGCCTCGCGGCGTACCTTCGCTGTTCTCTACCATGTCCACGTCAATACTTTCAGCGGCAGCCTCCCGGTAATCGTAGCTCAAAATGCCTTCTTCGGGATCGTGGACGAGCATAAGCCCACCTCCGCCAATCCCGGAGCCGTATGGCTCGACGACGTTCAGCATGAAGGAGATCGCAACGGCGGCATCAACTGCATTCCCGCCGTTTTCCATAACTTCCATACCAACATCTGCAGCGAGAGGATGTACGGAGCTGACGCCGTACACGCCGATTGACGGCTGCGTTTCTTCTGAATGATTTGTATTCGAAGTGTTCTGTTCATTGTTCGGCTCTTCAGTCTCATTGCTTCCGGATACCTCAACAGAGTCTGTCTGCCGATCCTGAAAGGCACCGGAGTATGGTTCGCGGAACGGATCGAATTCGTCCGCAAAATAAAGGTTCCATGCGACGAGTCCTACAAAAATGACGGATGCTGCTGCATAGGTCCAGCGGAGATATGGTTTGTAATTCATGATGGTCCAACTCCTTCAAGCACTCCAGCAGCGTCCAGATCCACCTTGAGGCGGCCATCCTCGACTGTCCACAAGTCGGAATCAAGTTCTTTACGCAGCGTACGGAAAATGCGGAAATCGTGATAGCTTTTTAACGGTCCGGCCGTTTCATACGGTTTTGTATCTCCAATCCGGATCGGCACAAAGGACATTTCCGTTGAGCCGTCATCCAGAAAGTCGAGCTGGGCAATGACCGATTCCTTCGTACGGGACCAGCCCTGGTCAAATACAAAGTTCCCGAGGCTGTTCATCACAAACGTGCGGTGGCCATCGTTATTTTCAACAACTGTTAACGGCTCCAGCACGTGGCTGTGGTGACCGATGATAATATCGGCGCCGTAGTTGTTCATAAACTGGGCCAGCGCTTCCTGGGTCTCGTTGTAGCCTACCTGATACTCATCGCCCCAGTGCACGTGCACCATCATCACATCAATGCCAAGACCGCCGTCTTCTTCAGGAAGTTTTGCCTCCTGCAGCTGTTCCCGCAGGATGGTCAGTCCGACATATTCAGATGTAAAGACCCCGCCGACGTAATCAGAGGCGCTGAAGCCTTGTACGAAAACGTCGGTGAAACCGATAATGCCAAAGCGGACGCCGTCTTCATTTTCAAATGTTTCAATGCGTGAAGCATCGAGATCCCCTGTATCCTCTTCATCAATGTTCAAAGCATCCCCAATGCCAACCAACTCAATATCTGCATCGCGCATGTGGTCAAGCGTTTGATTTAATGATAAGTCACCGTAGTCGAGCATATGGTTGTTCGCCAAGTTCACAGAATCAAAGCCGGCATCGATCAAGGCATCAACGGAGTCCGGCTCCGCAAAGAAATGAATATCCTTATTGTGAAGCTCGGCGTCTTCTATTTGCGGGGCAATTTCCGGATCATCGGGGTCCATCACCGGATTCTCAAAATTTCCCGTTGTGTAGTCAGATTCGTGAAAGAACGGTGTCACGTAGTCAAATACGCGATCAATTGGTTCATTTGCCTGGTTTGCGGCCTCCAGCACGTGCCGGCCCATCATCATGTCTCCGACCATGGATATGCGGTAATCAACGTTATCCGGTCTCGTATCCTCTGCTTCCTCAGCAGGAATGAACCAGCTGTACCCAAATAGGGGGACAGAGATGACAGCCATGGCAATGAGGGAATCACGCAGGGCTGTTTTTTTATGTTTGATTTGGAGCAGCTTCATGCGCTCCTGAAAGGTAAACTTTCTTTCCATAAACTATTCTCACCTGCTTTAAAATAAATGAAACACTGTGATAATAACAAAGGTAGCAAAGGCTATGACAAAGGTGGACGAGAAGGTGGGCAGAACGCCCTGCTTTTGAATAGAATTTGCTATCAGCCCCGGCACGATAACACCTATGCCCCGGAGCTCAAATATCTCGAACCCGACAAGCGGATAAGAAAAGTCAACGGCCATTTTTAATAAAATCCCTACCGTCAGCATCGCACCAAACTTTCGTCTGCCGTATAAAACTGTCATGCGTCCGATCACCTGCGTGACGATTAAATATGTAAGCAGACTGATTGCGGCAACAATCACTAAGTACATAATCTGATCAAATACGAGGGCCAGATAGCCCGGTACAACAAGTCCTGCAGGAACAATTCCTGTTTTCTCTGCATAAAGAAGGGATAGCAAAACCCCGACAACAATCGCAATGTATAAATCCGTACCAAACAAGCTCAGCCAACTCCTTTAAAATAAGTGAAATATGCATGCCGAGAAGGCTGCCCCGTAAAAGAACAGCCTTCCACGACTTGCCGATTAATGCTGCTCGGCCAATACGCGGTCCCGTCGTTTCGGAAAGTAAGCTGCACCTGACTGCTTGCCAGGATCTTTCCGTTCGGCACCGAGTTCTTCCATGGCGTCAGCAATTTCCTGACCGCCGCCGTGAATATTTCCAATCCCATAGAGCAGCGTCTCATCCGGGAGCTTTTTCAGTTCATCAATAACTTCCTCTGTGTCTGCTTTTTCCAGGTTAATCAGCTTATTCACCTGGATGCTGCCTTCCTCATAAGCGCGGACAATGGGCTGGACGGCTTTACCAGCTACGATCAATGTGTCCATTTTCAGCTCGGGAAGCACTTCTTCAGCAAACTGAATCGTTCTGTCAACACGGTCATCCCGGCAATTCATGATAACTGCCTTGTGCCTGTGACGGTAGCCAGAGGCAAGAATTTTATTCCATATATTCCGCGTGGAAGTAGCATCATTTGCAGCGAAACCATTAAAGAAATAGCTCGGTTCAGATGCTGTACCGAAGGAATGAATTTTCATCGCACCCGGATCTACCGGTGCATTCAGCATCCCCCGCATCGCTGTGTCACGGTCTATTCCAAGAATGCCGGCAACGGCTAAACCAATCGCCGCATTTTCCGCAAACATCATGTAAGGGAATTTCTTCAAGTACGACTCATCAATGCCCTTCGTAGAATAGTAGACCACTTCAGAGCCGCGGTTTTCTGCGATATCCTCAAAAAAATCATTATAGTCTGTTTCCGGCATGACGACATATCCGTTTTTCGGAATCGTACGGGAAAAGGCTTCAGCAATCTGATCGAGGGTAGGACCCATGACATCAAGATGATCTTCCACAATATTCGTGATAACCGTAATGTGCGGACGAACAAATCGGTCTTCGAATACCTTCTGATACTCCGGGTTAACTGCCATACACTCTGCAACAAACGTGGAAACGTTGCGGTCAGCTACTTGATCATTGATGATTTTCTGCTCAGAAATGTTAGCACCCTGCAGGCTCCGCATAATCGGTTCTTCCTCTTCAGAATCCCAGTAAAACAAACGGGGAGAGGTGCCGGTTGTTTTACCAGCAGTTCGCTGTCCATCTTCTTTCGCGATTCCCATTAAGAGTCGGGTGACGGTTGATTTTCCTCGAATTCCATTTACAAGAATTCGTGTCGGAATCTTTTGCAGCTGCCGATCCATTTTTCGGCGTTCCTTGATGCCAATGTAAAAAATGACTGCTGCAATGACTCCGAGATACATTAATTCGGCCATTCCTGCTACCTCCTGAAATAACTTGCACCTTCTGTTCTGTCCAGTAAGCGGACGTTCCCCAATTATAAGAACGCCAACCATCCTGTTATGTTTCACTCAACAGAGAAAGTTTCTTATAGTAAGGACGTCAGCTGTGTCAGACTGGAAAATAGAACGGAAAAGACACTATCCTTAGAACTATTCCCTTGAAAGCATGCCCCTAACCGCTGAATTCACATGAAATATTTACCATGAGGCAGGCGGGAGTAAGCTTCAAGCATTTCTATTATACGCTGTACCTGATACACTTATACAGGAATCCTAATGAAAAATCTATTATTTCGTCGAACTGTAAAAGGAGCTTAATATTCATGAAGTCGATTTTAATTGTGACAGCGGTTGAAAAAGAACGTGAAGCAGTAAGACGAGTGTTTGCGGAATCAGAAGCTGCAGTGGAACTGTGCGGCTTTGGACCGGCAGAATCAGCAGCGAGAACCATGAAGGCTGCACTGACACATAAACCAGACGTGATCATCAATGCAGGTATAGCCGGAGCATTTCCCGGAAGAGCCGTAATCGGTGACGTCATCGTTGGCACACACAGTATTTTTGCGGATTTAGGAGCGGAATCAGAAGCTGGATTTTTAAGTACGGATGAATTAGGATTTGGAACGTCTGCTTTTTCTTCAGAGGCTGCCGCTCAATTTGCGGAGCTTCAAGCACACTATCTCCCTATCCTAACAGTTTCTACTGCTGCTGGAACAGAGTCCCGAGTCTCAGAACTTATGGTGAGGTATCCTGAAGCCGGAGGAGAAGCGATGGAAGGTGCAGGAGCTGCTCATGCCGCGTTAATCTGTGGGATTCCATTTGTTGAAATTCGTGCGGTTTCAAATATAACTGGGCCGAGAAGCTTACAAAAATGGGATATCGAGCAAGCGCTTAAACAGCTCTCGCTCGTTCTGCAGCAATGGAAGGAGAGAGTAGAATGAAAATTGCATTTTCACCATGCCCTAACGACACATTTATTTTTCACAGCCTGGTCAATGGATCTGTACCGGGGTTCGATGATGTTAAAGTCACTTACGCTGATATCGATCAAACGAATGGATGGGCTGCTGAAGGAGAAGGTCCATCTGTCATGAAGATATCATTTGCCGCACTCCCGTATGCGGCGTCGGACTATGACCTGCTGCAATGCGGCGGCGCGCTCGGCCGTGGCTGCGGGCCGCTTTTGCTGATGAAGCAGGAAGATACATCTGACTGGCACGAAAAAACGATTGCCGTGCCGAGTGACAAGTCCACTGCCTATCTGCTCTTCCGCCTCTGGCAGAAGCAGCAATTCTCAGGTGTTAAGGCAGCAGTAACGGTGATGCCGTTTGAAGACATCATGCCGGCAGTGGAGCGCGGTGATGTAGATGCAGGTCTTGTCATCCATGAAGCGCGATTTACGTATCAGAACTTCGGCCTGAAAAAGCTGGTGGATCTTGGAGACTGGTGGGAACAGGATACCGGCACACCTATTCCGCTCGGGGCGATTATTGCTAAAAAGGGAACGGACACAGACATGTTGGCAGCCGGGATTCGAACGTCACTCACCGCAGCGTGGGAGAATCCGGAGAAGGTTATGCCTTACGTGATGGAGCACGCGCAGGAAATGTCCGAGGAAGTCGCAAAATCGCACATTGATCTCTACGTGAACGAATTTTCATTCGCGCTTGGCAGTATCGGCCGGGAAGCAGTCGAACAGCTGCTTACCCGTGCAGCTGACGAAGGTCTCGTACCAGAAATGAATTGGGACGATCTCTGGAATAAACAGAGCTAGGCAGAGGCGATCCCTTTGTCTGTATGTAATCAACGTAATTCAAAAAAAGCCTGCTGTGAAGGTGCACAGCAGGCTCTTTGTTATGAAATGCAGGTATTATCAAGAAGGCTTGTAGGTTTTTTGGGTAGAGCCGTCCTGTTTCTGGACGATAACCGACGTTTCTTTATTCCGAGCAATCTCCTCGGCCCGGGAGACGGCCTCCTGTTTTTCCGAAAAGGTGTCTGAAGGCTGTTTCGCACTTTTTGATTGAACCGCCCAGCCGTTTTCGTGGGGTTTTACGTAAACATCCTTATCCGTTAACTCAGGGCGCGCGGAATCATCACCGTCTGCGGACTCGATTTCCTTTTGGGATGCTTGCTTAAGCTGCTCGATTTCCTTGTCAGATGCATTTTTCTGCCATTCCTTAGCTTGTTCGGTCGCAATCGGGATTGCTTCCCCTTCCTTATAGCCTTCTTCGAGCATCGTATTCGCGATATCAATTGCTTTTTTGCGGACGGCAGTATCTAAATTTTTCAGAGAGCTTGGGTAATCCTGCATATTCCATGGCATGGAGGTCACTCCTTCAGAATGTAGTGTACAGCTCTTTTCCCAGATCCCTTTTAAAATAATCGTGTTTAGGAAAAAGAAGGGAAAGGAAATAGAAGCAGTAATGAAACCATTAAGAGGAGGAATGCTTCATGAATGAGATTCAAAAAGATGAACTGATGAAAGCATTGCATGACTGTATGGAAGCCTGCAACAGATGTTTTGATGAATGCTTAAAGGAAGACGACGTTAAGATGATGGAAGCGTGCATCCGAATCGACCGTGAATGTGCGGATGTCTGCTCCTTTACCGAACAGGCTGTTTCCAGAGATTCTCCGTTTCTTGATGAATATTTAAAAACATGTGTGGTCGTTTGCAAGGCTTGTGCTGATGAATGCGGCCAGCATGATCACGATCACTGCCAGCACTGCGCAGACATGTGTAAAAAATGTGCTGACGTATGCGAGCGGTTTATCGCTTAATAAATAAAGAAACGGAAAGCATCGACCACTCTCAGGTGCTGTCTCTACTACAGGGGCAGCACTCTTTGCTGTCTGCGGGAAGAAAAGATGCTAAATACGTTTGCCGAAAAAGGATACCTGCTATACTTTTGGAGGGGAGGGGGAACTTCATGCAAAATACAAGACTGATCACCTTAACAGCAATGCTTACAGCTATTGGAATTGTCGGTGCAGCATTTATCTGGTTTCCAGCTGGTGTTGCCCGAGCGTATCCTGTCCAGCACGCGGTAAACATCATTGCTGCCGTCCTATTAGGGCCCGGGCCTGCGGTGCTGATTGCATTTTTAATCGGGCTGCTTCGAAACCTGCTCGGACTGGGAACGATTCTGGCCTTTCCCGGAGGGATGGCAGGAGCGCTGCTGGCAGGATTGGCATACCGATGGTCACGTAAAACGTGGGCGGCAGCTGCTGGAGAAGTAATCGGAACATCCATTGTCGGAGCGCTGTTGGCTGTACCAATCGTCATTTTCTTTTTAGGAGATTCAGCAGCTATCTTTGCTTTTGTACCAGCATTCTTTGTAAGCAGTGCAGCAGGTGCCGTCCTAGCTCTGCTTATTTTAAGCCGCTGGCGGCCGGATCGAAAAAGAAACGAATCTGAATAAAACGAAGAAAACAGAGTAGGGCCAGTGCCTTCCCGGCGACGTGTACTTCCCGCGCCTCGTCAATTCTTTAAGGCGTCGACCAGTTAACATCAACGAAAAAGTCTTTCCACTTACATGTTTATTCGCTTGATTGTATTTCCCCTCTGCTTACTTAGCCCGCCGCGGGCTGGCCTTCAGCTGTTTGATCCCTGTTATGAAGGGAAGAAAGGCACGGGAGGATGGCGCGGCTTCACTCGGACTCAGGCTTCTCACAAGAAGCCTTCAAAAGCCAGTCCGGCTCCGCTCGTGCGTGGATGCCGTTCACAGATCTGAACGGTACGAAATCTTCAGACTGCTTGTTGCGCCTCCGCCGGACACACCGGGAAAATAGCTCTGATTTGTGGAGAATAATGTCACGACAGGCAAACGCGACTGCTTTTTTACCTTTTATACGGAATTGTAGGAAGTACGGACACCCCTGTTCAACATCGAAACGTCTCATCGGGAAGGTTCTATCCTGTATGGAAGCCGATCGTGCAGTCCGAACCAGGCACGTGAAACGCACTGCAGCTGCCGGCATCGAAGGAGCTCGGATCAGAACGAGGCGAAGATCCGGCGAAGGGAAGAAGAGAAAGCCGAGCCCGTTCCCTCTGGAAAGCGAGTGTCCGCAGATACAGGCAGATGCAACGTGATTCACCTAAAATGACTTTATCAACACTCTGAAAAGCGAGCCGATCATCATCGGCTCGCTTTATTCTGCAGTCACAGGCGTAAAACCAGAATGCCTGTGAGCTGAAGCTTAGGATAAAAAGGCGTTCTGCCGTTCGTCGATACGAACGGCAGAAAATATTTATTGCTCAAGCTCTGTATACACGACAAGTCGTTCACGGTGGGTGCCAACATTGCGGTCAAATTCTCCAGTGCACGTAATTAAGTTTAAATTGCGCGACGCCGTGCCGCCAAAAACCTGGTCAACTGGTGCATCTTCATACGGATAACTCTCCATTGACTGTACAATAAAGGTCATCTGTTCACCGTCTTCGTCATACAAATGAATGCTGTCACCTGGCTCTAACTCTTTCAGGTCATAAAATACGGCCGGACCTTCATAGTCATCAACATGGCCTGCCAGAACCGAATTACCTTGCGCTCCTGGTTTGGCACCTCTGTTAAACCAGGCAACTGTTTCACCCTCATCCGGAACAGCCATTTGACCCTCTTCGTTCAATCCATACCCGTCCACGACCGCATCTACATCGATTGCGGGAATTTCAATGCGAACCGGTTCCATTCCGGAAGAAGTTCCACCAAGAACAGGTTGAATCGGCTCTGCCTCCTGAACGTCTTCAACTGTTTCTTCAGCTTGATTTTCTTCGGGATCGTTCTCTTCTTCGGAAACTGCATGTTCCTCAGGTTCGTTCGACTCGCTGCTGGATGCAGTTTCTGAATCTGGCGCATACTCGGCATCCGCGTCACCGGGTTCAGCCTCAACCTCTTCTGATACAGCGGGCTCCATTGGGCTCTCAGGGGACAACGAAGTTTCCGGAGAAGAGAAATTGTCCTCCCCGGAACCGGAACAGGCTCCGAGGAAGACAAGAAGACTTACCCAGTAAAGGTTACGCTTGTGGAGCAAAACGTCTGCGGAAGAATACTGCTGCAGCGAGAGCCCCTGCTGCAATTGTCAATGCAATCGGCATCAGGCTGGAAGACTGGGAAGCTCCGCCCATACCAGTTTGCGGCATATCAGATGGAGCAGCGTGTGCTTCGTCAGCGACGAGAACAACATCTAGCTCATCAGCATCTGCGCCTACTGCGTATGCAGAGTACACCATATCTGCTTCAAGCGTTGTACCGGAAAGGTCCAGAACAGCATCTTCCGTACCAGCTGCACGGATTTCCAGATCATACGTGTCTGGGTCAAGCTCGAGGTAGTCCGTTACTGCGAAGAATTCAGCACCTTCGAAAAGGGAATCTCCACCGACAAGCCCGACGTCAACAGCTGGTGCACCTGGAGACAGGTGGCCGACACGTATTTTCGTCATACCTTCTGTTACCGTGTTATCGTCAGCAAAAGCTTCAAGACGGAGGTTTTCAAGCGTGTCGACAGCAGCTACTGTGTAGTACATGCCGCCTTCGACTGTGAGTGTCTCTTCAATGACAGGATCTCCTTCGCCGCCTTCACCGGCTGGGAAAATCGCTACGTCGTGATCGCCTGCAGGAAGTTCAAGGTAGTCAGTGATATCCTGGAATGCTGCTCCTTCAACTGCTGCATCACCGTTCACATACACGTCTACTTCCGGAGCATCAGGAGAAGCATGGAATACCCTCACCATCGCGTTGTCGCCGTCATCCCCGTGACTGTCCGCAAATACAGGAGCTGCTGCGCTTCCAAACATAAGCATAGCAACGAAAACAATCATAAGCCATTTCAACTTTCTCAACCTCATCATCTCCTTGATCATTTTTGTATTGGTTGAATAACTTCTATACAATGTATGTAAAGAGATTGTTCAACCAACGTATAGACTATATATCCCGTTTGTACAAAAGGTAAACCAATAATCTGAAAACTTTTTTATGTTGCTAACAATGTCACGAAAGAAGCTGTGACGATCGTGACTATTTGGAATACGTGTCATTTAAAAAAGTTTTTATCTTCCATATAAGTAACAGTCACACAGAGATTATTTCTTTAAGGAGAACCGTTGCTTTATTGAAAAGACTCTATAAATGATTGATATCGGAATAAAGAAAGTACGCCTGCGGCACTTCCGTCCGGAAGGATCGACTCGTCACGCTCTTTTTTTCTTCAGGCCTGCGAAAAAGCTGGGAAGTTCATGCAGCTTGGTTCCTTCAATCAACCAAGGGCGTGAAATTAGTAAAATAGGATATACAGCTGAACGTGTTAGCATCATGACAACTTGTAAAGAAGGATGAATATCGTTGCAGTGCAGCAAGGACGTGCCTGAGCACATTCGTTTCTCTAAAATGTACAAAGTGAGCTAGACGCGAAAAATTTAGTCGTCATCATTCATTGACGTAAAAGACAGCGCTTCCAGCAGACTAAGTATTGCAATCGCTGCGATTTTCCCTTAGAATGAGGAATTATCACGTTAAACTAAATATTCTGACGAACTTTCTTATCAAGAGAGATGGAGGGACCGGCCCGTTGATATCTCAGCAACCAGCCTTTGGCAAGGTGCTAAATCCTGCAGTTTCCGAAACGGGGACTGTAAGATAAGAAGAAAAATCACGACACTTTCTTCTTTATCGCAGCCGGTAAAGAAGTTTTTTATATTTACAGACTCGTTACCAGACTCGTCAGTCTATAACCAGAGAAGGGAAGAGCGCAGCCATGACAGACCGGAAGTACTCACTGGAAACAAAGCTTGTACAAGCAGGGAACCGCAGCGATCAGACAACTGGAGCCGTTAATGCTCCCGTTTATTTTTCCACTGCCTACCGGCATGAAGGAATCGGCCAGTCCACCGGCTTCGATTATTCACGAACAGGAAATCCGACTCGCGCGGTGCTGGAGCAGTCCATTGCTGAGCTGGAAGGTGGCGTGAGAGGACTGGCCTGTGCATCGGGGATGGCCGCGGTACAAGTAGTCCTGTCCTTATTTGAACAGGGTGATGAAATTATTGCGACAAGCGATCTGTACGGCGGAACGTACCGTCTCTTTGAGAACGGCTGGACGAGATGGGGTATCACGTTTCATTATGCAGAGCCTGACCAGCCGGATTCCTTTGAGGCTAAAATCAACGAGCGCACGAAAGCGCTGTTTATCGAAACACCAACGAATCCGCTCATGCAGGAAGCCGATCTGGCTGTCTACGCAGCGCTTGCGAAGCGGCACGGTCTGCTTCTGATCGTGGACAATACGTTTTATACGCCGGTGATTCAGCGGCCTATAGATGAAGGGGCTGACATCGTTATTCACAGTGCCTCCAAGTATTTATCCGGACACAACGATGTCATTGCCGGGTTAATTGTCGCAGCAGATGAAAAAGTTGGAGAGGAGTTGTTCTATTATCATAACAGCATCGGAGCTGTACTTTCTCCGTTGGATTCGTGGCTCGTGATCCGCGGGATGAAAACGTTGCAGCTCCGGATGGATAAGCATACCGAAAACGCACGGATTATCGCTGACTTCCTGGAGAAGGAAGACCTCGTCACAGACGTTATTTATCCAGGAAGGGGCGGGATGCTATCCTTCCGGGTGGAGGATGAAGCGATGGTCAATCCGATCCTGCAAAACTTGTCGGTTATCTCATTCGCCGAGAGCCTCGGCGGAGTTGAGAGCCTTATGACGTATCCGGCTACGCAGACTCATGCAGATGTTCCGGAAGAAGTGCGTATGAAGCTTGGTGTCTGTAACAGGTTGCTCCGATTTTCGGTAGGCATCGAATCAGCTTCAGACCTGACAAACGATTTAAAAGCGGCATTTCAACAAGCAGCGCTGGAAAGGAAGATATAAACCATGACCCACTATTCTAAACAAACATCACTTTTGCATTCGCCTCATAAAACCGATCCGGTTACTGGTGCAGTAAGTGTGCCAGTACAACACGCTTCCACGTTTCACCAGCCTGATATTGAACAATTTGGTGACTATGATTATGCACGATCCGGCAATCCGACGCGTCAGGCTCTTGAAGAGACGATTGCCGGGCTTGAGAACGGCACTCATGGATTCGCCTTTGCTTCCGGAATGGCGGCTATTTCGACCACATTTATGCTTCTTTCCACTGGTGACCATCTGGTCATTACAGATGACGTGTACGGCGGCACCTTCCGTTTGACCACGAAGGTGCTTCATCGGCAGGGAATAGAGCATACATTTGTCGATATGACTGATCCTGAAGCAGTTAAAGCAGCGGTTAAGCCAAACACAAAAATGATTTTTATGGAAACACCGTCAAATCCGACGATGAATATTACGCCGATTCGTGAAATCGCTGAATTTGCAACAGACAACGGCATTTTGACGGCGCTTGATAATACATTTATGACGCCGGTTCTGCAGCGTCCGCTTGATCTTGGAGTCGATGTTGTACTGCACAGTGCAACTAAATTTATAGGCGGGCACAGTGACGTCGTTGCCGGACTCGCTGTCGTAAAAGATGCCGATTTGGCAGCAGAGCTGCAGTTTCTGCAGAACAGCTTCGGTGCGATTTTAGGTCCTCAGGACTGCTGGCTTGTCATGCGGGGGCTGAAAACACTGCATGCAAGAATGAGTGTGTCGGAACAGTCGGCGCATGAACTGGCAGCCTGGTTTTTAGAGCAGCCCGAAGTAGAGCACGTGTACTATCCCGGGCTCGAAACGCACCCTGGCTATGCAGTGAACAAAGAACAGTCAGAAGGAGCCGGTGCTGTTTTATCTTTCCGCCTGAAAGATAAAGAGGCCGTCCGCCGTTTCGTGGAGCACGTGGAAATTCCGGTGTTTGCAGTCAGCCTTGGTGCGGTGGAATCGATTCTTTCCTACCCGCGAACGATGTCCCACGCCGCGATGTCGGACGAAGAACGGCATGCGCGGGGCATACCGGATGGCTTGCTCCGTCTGTCCGTCGGACTGGAAAAGACAGAGGATCTGAAGCAGGATTTCGCCAACGCATTTGCTGCTGCCAGAAAGGAGGAGCAGGTATGACCCTGAAGGAAAAACTGAGTACAAGCCTCGTCATCGGTGACGGGGCCATGGGGACCCTGCTCTACCAGAAAGGAATTCAGGGCTGCTTTGAAGAGCTGAACGTATCTGATCCGGATCAGATTGAAGAAATTCACCGGCTTTACATCGAAGCTGGAGCAGATCTGATTCAAACAAATACCTACGCGGCGAATGCCTCCAAGCTGGCACGCTATCAGCTTTCCGACTGTGTGGAGGAGCTGAACCGGGCTGCTGTCACTATCGCAAGGAAAGCTGCGGCGGGTCGTGCCTATACAGTCGCAACAATTGGCGGTGTTGCGACGATGCATCAGGAAAAAACACCGCTGGACGAACGGTTATCCGTCCTGCGGGAGCAGGCGGATGTCCTGCTTGATACGGATGTGGACGGTTTTTTGTTAGAAACCTTTTATGATTTTGAGGAGCTGAAGCAGATTCTAACATATGTCCGGGCAAAGACCACACGGCCGGTCATTGCTCAAGCCACACTCGGTGATATCGGCGTGCTGCACACAGGAATGCCCCTGCAGCAGGCACTTGAAGAGCTCGAAGCACTTGGCGCTGACGTCTGTGGAATCAACTGCCGCATGGGACCTTATCATATGCTGCAGTCGCTGGAGGAGACAGCTACCTTAAGCAGGGCGGTATTGAGCGTTTATCCGAATGCAAGTCTGCCAAACGTCCGCGACGGGCGTTTTTCCTATCAATCCAATCCGTCGTATTTCGGCGACATGACGACCTCTCTGGCAGCGGAAGGAGCAGTCTTGATCGGAGGCTGCTGTGGAACGACACCTGAACACATTCGAGAAATCCGAAAAGCAGTGACAGAGCACGAATTGCAGCCGGTCACGAAAACAGAGCCGAGCAGAAGGCGGGCAGCTGCCGCTCCAGAATTGGAAGGGGAACGAATTACAAAGCTGACAGAGCCGAGCGGACAAACGTCCGTCATTGTCGAGCTGGATCCGCCAAAGGCGCTTTCTGGTGTTCCGGCATTTATGGAAGGAGCGCGCAAGCTGACGGGAGCTGGAGTCGATGCGGTCACGTTAGCGGATAATTCACTAGCGTCGTCGCGGATTGATAATCTTGCGCTCGGTGCTCGTATTAAAGCAGAGGGCTCTCGGCCGCTTCTGCACATCGCCTGCCGGGACCGCAATATCATCGGCTTGCAATCCCATCTGCTTGGGATGCATGAGCTCGGCATACGGGATATTCTTGCGATTACAGGCGACCCGGCAAAGGTCGGCGATTTTCCAGGGGCTACGTCTGTATATGATATGTCCTCTATGGACTTAATCCGTTTGATTAAACAGTTGAACGAAGGCACGTCCTTCTCCGGAAAGGACCTTGGGGCGAAAACCGACTTCACTGTAGGAGCTGCATTCAATGCTAATGCAAGACGACTTGATCGGGAAGTACAGCGTCTGGCGAAGAAGAAGGAAGCCGGAGCTGATTTCTTTATGAGTCAGCCGGTGTACAGCAAAGAACGAATCGAAGCAGCAGCAGAAGCCGTAAAGGATCTTGAGGTGCCCGTGTATATTGGAATTATGCCGCTCGTCAGCAGCCGAAACGCTGAGTTTCTGCATCATGAGGTGCCGGGTATCACGCTCACAGACGATGTGCGCGAGCGGATGAAGCAGACCGACGGAGACAGAGAAGCAGGAGAGCGGGAAGGGATTCAAATGGCAAAAGAGCTGATCGATACCGCGCTGAAGCATTTCCGAACCGTGTATCTGATTACGCCGTTTCTGCGTTATTCCATCACAGAAACACTGACGGCGTACATTCGGGAGCAGGAGAAAACAGCCGTCATCAGCGGACGGGCAGCAGGGAGAGGATGACAAGCATGACGACAGCATTTGAACAGCAGCTGCGCGAACGAATTTTGCTTTTAGATGGAGCGATGGGAACGATGCTTCAGGAAGCAGACCTTCACGCCGATGATTTTGGCGGGGAGGAGTATGAGGGCTGCAATGAATATTTAAACGAAGTTTCCCCGGATGTCATTCGCCGGATTTACCGAGCTTACCTGGAGGCGGGTTCGGATATTATCGAAACCAATACGTTCGGGGCCACCTCTATCGTACTGGCTGATTATGATTTGCAGCATAAAGCCTATGAACTGAACGTCGCAGCAGCCAAGCTTGCGAAGCAGGAGGCAGAGGCCTTCTCTACGCCGGAGAAGCCTCGCTTTGTAGCCGGTGCAATGGGACCGACAACAAAATCGCTGTCCGTTACCGGAGGAACGACGTTCGAGGAGCTTGCTGAGACTTATGAAGAGCAGGTGCGCGGACTTGTGGACGGCGGTTCTGATCTTTTGCTGCTTGAAACAAGTCAGGACATGCGGAACGTCAAGGCAGCCTATGTGGCGATTGAACGGGTGCAGCAGGAATACGGGCGTACATGGCCGCTCATCGTATCCGGTACGATTGAACCGATGGGAACGACGCTTGCAGGGCAGAGCATCGAAGCATTTTACATTTCGCTGGAGCATATGAATCCGACCGTCGTCGGACTGAACTGTGCGACCGGACCGGAATTCATGCAGGATCATCTGCGCTCGCTGTCTGATTTGTCCACGACCTTCGTTCATTGTTATCCAAACGCAGGGCTGCCGGATGAAGAAGGGCATTACCACGAATCACCTGACATGCTGGCTAGGAAATTAGCCGGATTCGCAGAGAAAGGGTGGCTGAATGTCGTCGGTGGATGCTGCGGAACGACGCCGGAGCACATTCGCGTCATGGATGAAACACTGAAAGCGTACAAGCCTCGTGCGCTTCCAGAACGGCACGGCCATGTCGTTTCCGGCATTGAACCGCTCGTCTACGACGAATCCATGCGCCCGCTGCTGGTCGGCGAACGGACAAACGTTATCGGGTCCAAAAAATTTAAGCGCCTGATTGCAGAGGAAAAGTTTGAAGAGGCGTCTGAGATCGCAAGGGCGCAAGTGAAAAAGGGAGCCCACGTAGTGGACGTCTGCCTGGCCGATCCGGATCGCGACGAAATGGAAGATATGGAACATTTCCTCAGCCAGGTGATCAATAAAGTTAAAGTGCCGCTCATGATTGATTCGACCGATGAACACGTCATTGAAAAGGCGCTCACGTACTCGCAGGGAAAAGCGATTATTAACTCCATTAACCTGGAGGACGGAGAAGAACGCTTTGAAGCGGTGGCACCTCTCATACGGCGATTCGGAGCTGCTGTCGTCGTCGGGACAATCGATGAGGAGGGCATGGGCGTAACCGCACAGCGGAAGCTCGATATCGCGAAGCGATCCCATGACCTGCTGACAAAAAAATACGGAATTCCTGCAGAAGACATCATCTTTGATCCGCTCGTTTTTCCGGTCGGCACCGGAGACGAGCAGTATATTGGTTCTGCAGAAGCAACCGTGCAGGGGATTCGGATGATTAAGGAGGAGCTGCCGGACTGTCTGACCATCCTTGGAGTCAGCAACGTTTCCTTCGGTCTGCCGCCCCTTGGGCGCGAGGTGCTGAACGCAGCCTTTACGTACCACTGCACACGGGCTGGACTTGATTATGCGATCGTGAATACAGAAAAACTCGAGCGGTATGGTTCTGTTTCAGATGAAGAAAAGCGGCTCGCTGACGAGCTGCTGTTTGACACAAACGATGAGACACTGGCCACCTTTACTGCGTTTTACCGGAAAAAGAAGCCGAAGGCGGAGCAGGCTGCCGAAACGATGACGCTCGATGAACGTCTCGCCAACTACATCGTAGAAGGTACGAAAGAAGGGCTTTATGCGGATCTGGACATGGCGCTGGAAGAGTATGACGAGCCGCTCAGCATCATCAACGGTCCGCTCATGACGGGCATGGATAAAGTAGGAAAGCTGTTTAACGACAACGAGCTGATCGTAGCAGAGGTGCTTCAAAGTGCCGAAGCGATGAAAGCAGCCGTTGCTCACCTGGAGCCGCATATGGAGGAAAAGAAGGACGATCGTGGGAAAGGAAAAGTGATTCTTGCGACCGTTAAAGGCGATGTGCATGATATCGGAAAAAACCTCGTGGAAATTATTTTGAAAAATAACGGTTTTTCCATCGTCAACCTTGGGATCAAGGTAACGCCGAACGAGCTGATCCAGGCAGTGGAAAAAGAACAGCCGGATGTTATTGGGCTTTCCGGGCTGCTCGTAAAATCAACACAGCAGATGGTGATCACCGCGAATGACCTTCGGGAGCATGGCATTGATCTGCCAATTCTTGTCGGCGGTGCCGCCCTCACCAGACGATTTACAGATACAAAAATTGCCCAGCAGTATAACGGCATGGTACTGTATGCCAAAGATGCGATGAACGGACTCGATATTGCCAACAAGCTCGTGAAGCCGGAGGAGCGGGAAGCACTTCGTTCTCATACAGAAGAAAAGCAGGCTCAGGCACGAGAACGAGTGGCGGCTGACGCGGAAAAGAAGCAGGCAGCGACAGCTGTTGCAGAAAAACCTGTTTCAGACGTTAATCGACAAGCACCTCTGTTCATTCCCGAGGACTATAAGCCGCATATTATGCGCGACTACAGCCTGAAGCATCTGTATCCATATGTGAACATGCAGACGCTGCTTGGTTCCCACCTTGGTCTTCAGGGAAACGTGAAGCGGAAGCTGGAGCGTGGAGATGAAAAGACAGAAGAGCTGAAAGCGCGGGTAGACGGCTTTTTACAAAAGGCTGCAGCTGAAAAACAGCTGCGCGCAGACGGCATGTATCAGTTCTTTCCGGCTCAGTCAGACGGAGACAGCGTGTACATTTATGATCCGGCAGATCCGAAGCGCGTCCTGGGAACGTTCACGTTTCCGCGTCAGGATAAAGCGCCCTACCTCTGTCTTGCCGATTTTCTCAGGAGCAAAGAGAGCGGCGTCATGGACCACGTTGGGTTTCTGGCTGTGACGGCAGGTAAAGGCGTACGCAACCTTGCAGAAGAAGCGAAAGAAGCCGGTGAATATATGGACAGCCACCTCATTCAGGCAGCAGCGCTGGAGCTCGCGGAAGGATTTGCAGAGCGTGTTCATCAGATGATGCGTGACAAGTGGGGTTTCCCGGATTCGCCGGACTTTACGATGCAGGAGCGCTTTTCTGCAAAGTATCAGGGAGTACGGGTTTCCTTTGGATATCCGGCATGTCCGAATTTGGAGGACCAGGAGAAGCTCTTCAGCTTAATCCAGCCCTCCCAAATCGGGATGGAACTGACAGACGGCTTTATGATGGAGCCGGAGGCAAGCGTCACAGCGATGGTATTTGCCCATCCTGAGGGACGGTATTTCGCTATATAAGCTCTTTAGGCCCCGCTTCGAGGATGGAGAGGGAGCCGTCTGCACGATGTTTGAAGAAGGACGCAGCGAAACAGGGTGAACGTTTTCCTGGGAAAGTGGAACATTTGGCTGCTGTAAATAATGGCAGTTTCGTTAAGCCAGCCTTAAGTTGATGCTCGTGAACACTTGCCGGCCAAGGATAAAGCTTTCATAAGGGAAGTTGTAGCTTTCAGGAGCGTGATTAACGCTTTTCCTCAGAAAGTTAAACACTTGTGAAACCATGTTTCACAAGTGAACAGGCTGTTGACCCGAGTTCGACAGTTACTAGGTAAACGAAATGCCTGGGAACCCTACTAAGGCAAGGGTTCTCAGGCATTTTGGAATACACCAGACGTGTTACTAGGAATTTGCCTGGAGATCGAGGATATTGGGAGGAGGCTTCAACCCTAGCGCATCAAAGGTTCGCCGCTGTTTCTGGGTCACTTCCGTACACTGAAACAGGTCGCCATCTTTTGTAGAAAAATGTCCGACATGGAGCCGATTCATTTCCTTGCGAATTCGGGTCCAGGTGTCTCCGGTCTGCAACTCGGCAATGCTGACAAGCAACAGGGCCAGCCAGCTGATCACCACATGGGCGCGAATCCGCTCTTCGAGCCGATGATACATGGGACGCAGTTGTAACGTGGTTTTTAAGGTGCGAAACGCGTCCTCCACTTCCAACAGCTGCTTGTAACCAAGCGCCACGTCTTCCATCGACAGCGTATCATCCGACGTGCGGATGAGGTACTTCCCGTCATATTTGCTCGCGTCGCGTATGGCTTGTTTATCGAGACGAAGGGTTCCATCTTTCAATTGCAGCACATAGTTTCCGTACGTCGGATGCGCCCGCAGGGCACAGGCTTTCTTATGATGTGCTTCGTTTGCCTCCTGCCGCAAGGCATAGATCTGCGCTTCGAGGGATGCCACGATTTGTTCACGCTTCGTGCGATCCCGCGCGGCTTCGTCGGGATTGTATGCAATCACATAGCGCTTGCGCGCTTCTCCATCCCCAACAATCGCTTCTTTCACATGGAGGTTCTCTCGAATCACCTGAAACCGGCCTCGCTTGCTTAAGGCTTCTTCGACATCTTTTTTTCCCGCATGCATGTGTTCGCCAATAATATAATGGCCGCCGGTTTGCTGCAGAATCCGAAGATTCTTTCAGGAAGAAAACCCTCGATCGGCGACTTGTATCACCCGCCCGAGCTTCCAGCCGATCAAGTCTTGTTTTCACTTGTTCGATCACCGTCATATCCATCGTGGTCCCGGGCCATTCCCATACGCGAATCGGAATGTCTTCGCGGGTAACCGCGAGGCCGATCACGGTTTGCAGAAGATCCGGGCGTTTGTCTTTCGAGTACCCTTGCTTTCGGAAGGTCTCGTCCTCGGAGACTTTGTCGGGGGACACTTCAAAATAGCTGGAGGTGGTATCAAAATAGAGTAGATCCACTTCCAGATTCAATAAATCGGACACGGCATAAAATACGTTTTTTCAAGTTCCGCGCGTACGTCGAGCAGCTCATCCATGACGCGGTACAGCTGGTGGCTCTGGACCGTTTCCACGCCTAATACGTAGACATCTTCTTCGACCCAGCTCGTAAGGGAGAACTTACTAGCGGGCGAAACCGCGCGGTTCGCCACCATAGTAAAGAGCAGTCGTTCAATATCCATTTCGTGCTGGCGGGAAGAGAAGCAGGCTTGGATGACCTCCTCCATGCCGAGCTTCTTCCACAATTGATCCAGGAGCCAGACACTGCCCACGCTTTTCGAGGATTGAAAGAGAAAAGAAGCCACTTCCCCCACGGTTTCTTTGGACTGCAGCGCCGCTTCCGGCGAAAGGAATCGCGACATACTGGATGCCAGACGTTCTAATACGGCCCGATCCACTTGATCTTCCCGGCCGAAAGAATAAATCACCTTCGCTTTTGCGTATTTGGCTTTCGGATCCCATTCATTATGAGCGAGCTGCAGGTAGGAGGTTATTGTTCCATTTTTATTTTTTCTGGTTACTCGTCGAATATACATGCCTATATTATATGTGATGAATACTTTCAAACCAACATAAAATAATATAAACGTGTGCCTATTTACTGTCGAACTCGGGCTTAATATAAGATTTAATAAAAGAGAAAAATCTACTACGTAACTATTGGAAATTACGTCAATAAGTTCATTATGGTAAAATAGAAACAGATAATATGTGAAATCTTAAATAAATTAGCATATACAAAGGAGGAATATGATTAGGTGGAAGAAATTGTTAAATGTAAAACCCGAGTACAAAAACATGGGGAAGTATTCACTCCTAAAAGAATAGTAAATAGAATGCTAGATATACCAGAAATAAAAAAAGCTTGTGAAAATCTTACGACAACATTTTTAGAGCCTTCTGCTGGGGAAGGGGCTTTTTTAGTTGCAATACTTGAACGCAAACTAAAAATGGTATCAGAGAAGTATAATAACGATTTAGTTCAATTTGAAAATTACTCTTTACTAGCCTTAACCACATTGTATGGAATTGAATTATTAGAAGATAATGCTCAAACATGCGTGATGAATATGTTCCAAAAATATTATGACCATTATAAAGAGCAAATTCATTATCATAAAGGAAAAATGAATCAAAAAGTATTAGATAGCGCTAAAAGAATTATCTCGCTAAATATTGGAAATGGTAACTTTTTAACTCGTAAGGCAGTAGATGGTAAACCATTGGTCTTCAGTGAGTGGGAAATCATTAATTTAAGAAAAAATAATAAAAATATAAAAGTTCAAAGAACAGAATATACACTTGATGAAATATATGAAGATACACAAAAGGAAAATGGTAAAACTTTACGAAAGCCTCAAAATGAATCAGAACAAATTGATCTTTTTAGTTTTTTTCATGAGGAAATTGAGACACAAGAAGAAGTGGAAAAAGAAATGCGATATATTCCAGTTAAAATAATCGACGTTTATAAAGAGGAAATGGAGGAAGTCTAATGGACAGAACAATCATTAAGCCTTTTAAGGAAATCGAATATAAAATTTATGGATATACACTACCAGAAGTTCCATCACATGATGGTTACGTAAAAATAGGAGATACGACAAGGGACGCGGCGACACGAGTATTTGAACAAGTTGGAACAGCAGGATTAAACCCTAATATATTGTTTGAAAAGCTAGCAAGGAAATCTGATGGGAAATGGTTCCGTGACAAGGAATTACATCGTTATTTCAAAATGAATGGAATTGAAAGAAAGGATTTTAATGGTCGAGCTGATGAATGGTTTTATTTTAATGGAACGTTAGAAAGAGCAGAACATTTAACAAACAAATTCATTGAACGAGATTATGAAGTGATACAGATTGCAGATAACAAATTTAATTATGTTTTACGAAATGAGCAACAACAAGCGGTAGAAAAAACATTAGAATATTATCATAGTGAAGATGAAGAGATGGAGTTTTTGTGGAACGCAAAACCTAGGTTTGGTAAGACATTAACAACATTTGACTTTATTCGTAATTTACAAACAACGAATGTTTTAATTGTTACAAATCGACCAGCAATAGCAAATTCATGGTTCGATGATTTTCAAAAGTTCATTGCATGGCAGGAACCGCATAAAAAATTTGTTTCTGAAACAGATGCGTTAAGCGGTAAAGCAATGACTCGTGACCAATACTTAGACCATCTTGACACAACAACACATGAAAATCCATCTCAAATTGCTTTTATTTCATTACAAGACTTAAAGGGGGCAAAATTTGCAGGTGGTAGATACGAAAAGTTAGACTGGGTCGCTGGATTAGATTGGGATCTCTTAGTGATTGATGAGGCGCATGAGGGGATTGACACGAAAAAGACAGATAGAGCATTCAGTAAGATAAAGAGAAAGTTTACTTTACATTTATCTGGCACACCATTTAAAGCATTAGCGAATAACAAGTTCCATGAAGAACAAATCTTCAATTGGTCATATATCGATGAACAACAAGCAAAAGAAGAGTGGGACGAAACGATTGGAAGTAATCCATATGAAAGCTTACCGACACTAAATCTATTTACATATCAAATGAGTAAAATGATTGAAGATGAAGTGACAGCAGGTTTACAAATTGAAGATGAAACAAATATAGATTATGCATTTGATTTAAACGAGTTCTTCCGAGTGAAAGATAACGGAAAATTTGAATATGAAGAAAGTGTTATAAGGTTTTTAGATAATTTATCATCAGGTAAATTTCCATTTTGTGAAGATCAATATCGCAATGAACTAAATCATACGTTTTGGCTTTTACCACGCGTAAATGCTGCGAAGGCATTAGAGGAATTGTTAAAAGAGCATTCGACATTCAAAGAGTATGCTGTTGTACTTGCTGCAGGAGACGGCGTTAGCATCCAAGAGAACTTGGAAGAGGAAGCATTGGACATGAAGAAGAACGCCAAAAGCTTCGATAAAGTCCGTGAATCTATACAAAAACATGATAAAACAATTACACTTTCTGTAGGTCAATTAACGACTGGTGTGACGATACCTGAGTGGACAGCCGTATTTATGTTAAATAATATCGAGTCACCTAGTTTATACTTTCAGGCTGCATTTAGATCGCAAAACCCTTATGAATTTGAGCAGGAAGGGAAACTATATCGCAAAGAAAGTGCATATATATTTGATTTCTCCCCAGACAGAACGTTACGATTATATGATGAATTTGCGAATAATTTAACAAGTGGTAGTTCAAAAACAAGCAGTGAAAGAAAGAGTAAAATTAAAAAATTACTAAACTTCTTCCCTGTTATTGCTGAAGATGAAGATGGATCCATGCATGAAATCAATGCTTCTGAAGTACTTGCAATACCAACACATATTACTTCAAGGGAAGTAGTGAAAAGGGGTTTTATGAGTAACTTACTTTTCGCTAATATAGCTGGCGTTTTTTCTGGTGATTCCCCGTTTAAAGAAATCCTAGATAAAATACCACCAGAGAAAAATAAAAGATTAGAGAAACCTCGTGAAGTAGAAATAACAGATCCGTACTTAGATGAAGAAGGAGAAGTTGAAATACCGAAAGAGGTTGTTTTAGGTAAGTCAAAAGATATATTTGGTGACAAAATATATGCACCAATTGAAGTTGTAGAAGAGGTAACTAAATCAATAGACGAAGCAGAAGAAAATCAAAAAGAATCCATTAAAACATTAGCCGAAAATATAACAAAATCATTCGCTGATGGATTTGATAAATTTAAAGATGACTTTAAATTAACAAAAGGTCGGGCAGATGACATAAAGAAAAGTGTGCATACTTCATTAGAGGAAATGATTACAGACAAACATTTAACGATGGCAAATGAAGTTAGAGAGTTAAAAAGGGATTATGAACATAAAAGAGATGAAGCGATTTCAGAAAACAATGAAGAGGAATTGCAAGTTGCAACTAAACAATATGAAGAGAAGAAGAAAGAAATAGAAACAACTTTTTTAGATGAAATTAATAAGGAAGTAGAAGAAACCATTCATACGGTAGTGGAAGAACAAATTGAGAAAGTTGAAGAAAAGAAAAAGAAAGCAACGGAAGATGATGTGCGAGATCATTTACGTGGCTTTGCACGAACAATACCTGCCTTTTTAATGGCCTACGGTGATGAAGAAACAACATTAGCCAATTTTGATGAAAATATTGATGAAGCAACATTTGAAGACTTAACAAGTATTACTATTGATGAGTTTAAAAAATTACGTGATGGTTTTGAATATGTAGATGATAGTGGAAGCGAGAAATCGATACCAGGATTATTTAATGAAGTTGTCTTTAATGCGAGTATTCGTGAATTTTTAGACACAAGAGAACGCTTAGCTAATTATTTTGACGAAAGCTTGGAAGACGATATTTTTGATTACATTCCGCCACAAAAAACAAATCAAATATTTACACCAAGATACATTGTGAAGTATATGGTTGACGAATTGGAAAAACAAAATCCCGATATTTTTTCAAATCCTAATTTTAAATATATTGATCTCTATACAAAGAGTGGTCTGTTTTTGGCTGAACTTGTAAAAAAGTTAAATATAGGTCTTAAGAAAGAAATACCCGATCAAAATCAACGTATTAAATGGATTTTAGAGAAACAATTATATGCTTGTGCACCTAGTGATATCATATCTAACATTGCAAAAAACTATGTTTACGGTGAATTTTCTGAGATAAGTGATGGGAATATTGCAAACATAGACTTAACCAAGCATGTAGAGAATGGAACTGCATTGACTAGAATAAAGGAATTTTTTGGAGATGATGATTTGAAATTTGATGTTGTAATTGGTAATCCGCCATATCAAGAAGAAATGCTAAAAAAGGAATCAAAACATGGACAAAAACCTGTGAAAAATATTTTTCACCATTTTCAAATAGAGGGTGAAAAATTAGCTTCAGAGTATACAGTATTAATATACCCTGGTGGAAGGTGGATTCATCGTTCTGGAAAAGGTCTTAGCAATTTTGGTTACAATCAAATTAACGATCCTCACCTTTCTAAAGTTATTTTTTATCCAGATTCCGAAGAAGTTTTTTCTGGAGTGGGTATACCAGATGGAATTAGTATTGTTGTTAAGGATTTCAGTAAAAATAGTAACGAATTTGAATATGTATATAAATTAAATGGTAGGGAAATAAAGGTAAAAATCAACTCTCCTGGTGATGATATAATACCATTGAATCCGGAAGATTTGAAAATTATTAAAAAAACTGATGACTTTGTTTTGAGAAATGATTTAGATTATCTATTTAATAGTATCTTTCCTAGATCACTTTTTCAAATAGAAAGTAATTTTGCCGAAAACAATCCAAGCAAAGTAGAGTTATATCATGGACAAGAAATTGATTGCTCGAAATCAATAAAGTTATACACAAATGATAAAGCTGGGAAGATGGGACGTGCAAATTGGTTTGTTGCAGATAAAGATGTAATAAAGGTAAATCAAGAGCTGGTATCAGAGTGGCAAGTTGTTGTATCTAGCGCCAATGCTGGTGGACAGAAACGTGATAATCAAATATCAATAATTGACAATAATTCAGCTTTTGGACGGTCAAGACTTGCGTTAAAGTCATTTAAGACCGAAGAGGAAGCCCAAAACTTTAAAAAGTATTGTCAAAGTTATCTTGTTAGGTTTACTTTTCTAATGACAGATGAATCGCTGTCTTCTCTTGCTAAGAAGGTTCCCGATTTACTTGACTACTCCAATGAAAATGAATTTATTGACTTCTCGGAGGATTTAGACAGCCAGTTATTTAAATTATTTAATTTAGATGAGGAACAAGTTGATTATGTTATAAAAAAAGTTAATAATATTAGGCAATAGTCCCATATGAAATATTCTTATAATGATAAAATGTATTCAACTAGCATCATTTGGTTCAAATTGGTTCAAGTACTATCAAATTCAGTCAATTTTAATCAATCTTTATCCGTTTATAAATTAGTGAAGTATTGATAGAACTGGATTAAGATTGATTGAGTGTATATAAAATACATCATGATATTTCTCTGAACACTTGTGAAACCATGTTTCACAAGTGAGAAGCTGTTTCACCGATATATGCGGCAGCCGCGACTGTGAGCTGCAGCGCAGCCCTGCTGTCGAGCGCTGCTCCAGTATAGCAGGGACCACCTGTGAAAGAGCGCAGGTACAGGATGTCTGCTTTCAATACCGAAATATGGTATACTCAATCCAGAATGGCACCCATCACTTCCGAAAAGGCTTTTGCGGAGAGGTGCACTGACGGAAACCATGAATTCGGACGATCGTCTTTGGAAGGGCGGGAGGAAGCATGCGGAAAAAAATTGCAGTGCTGCTGATTACAGGCGGACTCGCCGGAGCAGCTTGGAACGGTTACGCCTGGGCCACAGAAAGCTCTTCCGGTCGTGAAGCACTGGATACGGCTGATATTGTCATGCAGGAGCCGGAGCCCGAGCCGGAAGAAAGTGCTGAAGCAGAGGCTGAACCGGATGAATCAGCTGAGCTGCCGACGCCTGCTTTTGATTCGCCGGAGCCTGGAGAACCGAGAGTGTACGACGAGTATGACAATGGAGATGACATTGGCTGGCTGCTGATTCCGGCGGTCGATATGAAGTACCCAATCTATTGGGGTACAGACGATGAAACGCTGAAGCAGGGAGTTGGCTACCACGAAGGTGATTTTACCGTTCCGCCAGACGGCATGGGACATACCGTATTGTCTGGACATCGTGATACGGTATTTCGAGAGCTCGGCGAACTCGAAGACGGCGACAGTATGTATATCCAGTTTGAAGGCGTCCAGTATGAATACGAAATCGATAAAACATGGATTACGGACGCAGAAGACCGAACCGTTATCGTGGATAAAGAGGAACCGATTTTAACACTCACGACGTGCTATCCGTTCACGTTTATCGGACCAGCACCGGACCGCTACATTATCGAAGCTCCGCTCGTAGACACCGTCCCTATGGAAGATGAATGATAAAGCTCTCCGGCTTGCCGGGGAGTTTTTTTGCCGGATGAGGACTCATCTTTTGCAAAGCTCTCAGAGTTGTGTGCTGGACGATCGGTCAAGCTTGTGAAGCGTTGTCTCCAGGCTGTTCGTCAGCTGACCCCTGCTGCTCCCATAAAAAAGGCGGTCGAGGTTTCTGCACCGTTGGTCTGGTCTGCTCTGATCAGGAATGATAAAATGAAGCGGGAAACATTACTACAGCTACTACTAAAGGAGCGGTCTTCATGAACAAAGAAAAGAAGCTCATTTTTGGACACAAAAATCCAGATACGGATACGATTGCCTCAGCGCTTATTTATGCAGACTTGAAAAAGCAGCTTGGTGAAGAAGTGGAAGCAGTCCGCCTCGGAGAAGTGGGAGCAGAAACGCAGTATGCGCTCGATCATTTCGGGATAGAAGCTCCGCGTCACGTCGAGCGTGTATCGGATGAAGTGGATACGGTTATTCTCGTCGATCATAATGAATTTCAGCAGAGCGCCGATGACATCCGGGACGTGCAGGTGGCAGAAGTGATTGACCACCACCGGATTGCCAACTTTGAAACAGAGGGGCCGCTCTACTACCGGGCAGAACCTGTAGGCTGTACCGCAACGATCCTGAAAAAAATGTATGCGGAACACAACAAAGACATCAGTAAAGAAGTGGCGGGTTTAATGGTTTCAGCGATTATCTCCGACTCTCTCCTGTTTAAATCACCTACGTGCACAGAGGAAGATAAGCGTGCAGCAGAAGAGCTTGCTTTAACAGCACAGGTCGATCTGAAGGAATATGGACTTGACATGCTAAAAGCCGGTGCTGACATGAGCAGTAAATCAGTTGATCAGCTGCTGACGATGGATGCGAAGGAATTCACGATGGGCGCTCACACGGTCAAGGTGGCTCAGGTAAACGTTGTAGATGCAGCGGATGTGCTGAATCGAAAAGAAGACGTGCTGCAAGCAATGGAGCAGGAAGTTTCCAGCAACAGCTACGGTCTGTTTGCGCTGGCTGTTACGGATATTCTCTCCAACGATTCCGTCCTCCTTACTGCCGGCGGAGAAGAGAAAGCCGTTGAACAAGCATTCAGCGTTACGCTGAACGATCACGAAGCGGTGCTTGAAGGCGTCGTTTCCCGTAAAAAGCAGATCGTACCACCGCTGACAAATGCATTATCCTGATTCACTCAGAAAAGGAACGACACGGGATGCGGAGGCATCCCGCCAGGCTGTTGAAAAAGTCTTTCCACTTACATGTTTATTCGCTTGATTGTATTTCCCCTCTGTTTACCTAGCCTGTCGCGGGCTGGCCTTCAGCTATTTCTCAGGGGGACCCTGTATGGAGGGAAGAAAGGCACGGGAGAATGGCGCGGTTTCACGCGGACTCAGGCTTCTCACAAGAAGCCTTCAAGAGCCAGTCCGGCTCCGCTCGTGCGTGGATGCCATTCGCAGATCTGAACGGCACGAAATCTTCAGACTGCTTGTTGCGCCTCCGCCGGACACAATGGGAAAACGGCTCTGCTTGTTTGAGAACAACGTCACGACAGACGCGACTGCTTTTTTCCGTTTATCATGAATACGATGAAGTACGGACACCCCCTATTCAATATCGAAACGTCTTATCGGGAAGGTTCTATCTGTATGGAAGCCAATCGTGCAGTCCGAACCAGGCACGTGAAACGCACTGCAGCTGCCGGCATCGAAGGAGCTCGACTCCTGGAGGATCAGAACGAGGCGAAGATCCAGCGCTTCCTACGGAAGAAGGAAGCGGTTAGCTGAGCCCGTTCCCTCCGGAAAGCGAGGGTCCGCAGATACAGGCAGATGCAACCTTATTTACCTAAAATGATGTTATCAACACTCTGACGGGATGCGGAGGCATCCCGCTTTTTTACAGCTACAAATGGAAAATAAAGGATTTAGGAGGGGTTGGATGACAAACGTTGCGTTAGTTACAGGGGTAGGCAGGAGAGCAGGGCTTGGGGCTGCTATCTGCCGCAAATTAGCAGCTGATGGTTTTCATGTTGTGTTTACATGGTGGGGAAGCTACGATTCGGAAATGCCCTGGGGAAAAGATGAACAGACGGTAAATGAATTGATCAGGGAGCTTGAACAGAACGGCGTGAAGGCAGCAGCGATTGAAGCGGATCTGGAGCGGCCGCAAGCCGCAGTGGAGATTATGAAGGAAGCCGAAGCGGCCATGGAACAGGCGCCGTCTGTTCTTGTCAATAACGCAGCCGTTTCGATTAATGATCACCTTGGAAATGTGACAGCAGAAGCGCTCGACCGTCACTATGCAGTAAATACGCGAGCGGTCGTGCTGCTGATTCAGGCGTTTGCGGCTATGCTTCCGCGAGGAGAAAAAGGGAGTATCGTAAATATTGCAACCGGCTGGTCTAAAGGGCAAATGCCGGATGAGCTTTCCTATGTGGTAACAAAATCAGCCGCAGAAACACTCGTATATTCAATCTCGTCCCAGCTGATGAAGCGGGGAATCCGTTTAAATGGTGTCAATCCGGGACCGACTGACACCGGTTGGATGACGGAAGAGATCAAGGAGGAACTGAAGGAGCTGTTCCCCGACAAACGTATTGGCGAACCAGAAGATGCTGCACGGGCAGTCGCCTGGCTTGCGGGAGAGGAGGCTCGCTGGATCACCGGGCAGGTGCTTCATTCTGAAGGCGGGTTTTTAAACCGGGACAGTCCGGGTACAGAGCTGTAAGACAAATTTCGGAAGGAGTAGATGACGAATGGAAATGGCAGGCGCGTTAGGCATGCTTTTTTTCATCGCCGTTTCTTTGCTGCCGCTCATTCTCGCCATTCTGCTGATTGTTTGGGTTTATCAGCTGAAGAAAAACTCAGACCTGCAGGCGGAGCAGATGAAGCGGGTGATCGCGCTGCTTGAGCAAAAAAGCAGTTCAGCAGGAAAAGATCTGGATCGAGACCGGATGTAAAAAAGCACCGTCCCCATTCTGACTGGGAAGACGGTGCTTTTCGTCTGGCTGCTATAAAGCGCCGTAGCGCTCGTATCGCTTTTCCAGGTAATTTTGCAAAAGCGTCATTACGGAGCATACTGCCCAGTAAATCAGCGCTACAAGAATAAACATGGTCATGTAATCCATCTCTCGTCCTGCTACAATCCGCGAAAGCTGGAAAATTTCCGGAACCGTAATCATCGCAGCGAGAGAGGATGCTTTAATTAAATCGAGCAGCACGTTTGTCAGCGGCGGAACAGCAATTCGTGAAGCCTGCGGCAGAATGATCCGGCGCATCATTTTCGGATAGGTGAATCCAAGTGAGCGGGCGGACTCCCACTGCCCCCGGGGGATCGCGGCGATCGCCGAGCGGTTGATTTCCGCCATGTAGGCAGCACTGTTTAAGCTGAAGCCGATAATGGCAGCAGTAACGGCAGCAAACTCGATTCCAATGAACGGAAAACCGAAGTAGAGCAGAAATAAAATGATGAGAATCGGCACGCCTCGCATAAACGAAATATAAACGCGTGCCGGCCATCTCAGATAGAAGCGCGGAGAAGCTCGGGCAACCGCAAGCAGCAGGCTGATCACAAGTCCGATCACCATACTGACGAGAGAGATGAGCAGCGTCAGCCCAAGTCCCTGCAGCACGTAAGGAAGTGAATTCCATGCAAGCTCAATATCAAAAATGTGCTCCCAGCGAACAGAACTCACAGCCAGCTCCCCCTTCCCATTTATTCCTCGAGCTCGTCAAGGTCTTCTTCTTCATCCATAAAGGTTTCATCGTCTGCAAAGTCGACTTCCGGCTCCTGGGATACATCCTGTCCACCGAAAAAAGTCTCGGACAATTCTGTGATCGTTCCATCTTCCATCATCTCGGCAATCACCTCATTCAGCTGATCGCGAAGCTCTGTATTTTCCAGGTCCATAATCATGGCCTGATTATTCGGATGGTAGAACAAGTCCGGATGCACGGTAACGTCAATGTCAGGCAGTGCTTCAACAGCCAGCGACTGCAGATAGAAGTCGTTCAGAACAACGTCCGTTTCGCCTCGCTCCACGTCGCGCAGGTACACATCGTTCGTGACATTCTCGTACACAACACCCTCAGCGCCAAACTCTTCGGAGATCTGCATGTAAATCGTAGTAGCAGCACCTCCCGCGCGTTTTCCTTCTAAATCCTCAAGCGTTTCAATGCCGGAAAGATCGTCTTCCCGGACGACCATGCTTCCATATGAGAATTTATACGGATCAGTAAAGAGAAAATTTTCTTCCCGTGCCGGATTAACGTCAATATCATTGACAGCAAGATCGACCTGTCCGTTGTGGATAGACGTCAGCATCCCGTCAAAGCCCATTTCCGTAAATTCGACGTCAAGATCAAGGCGCTCGGCTGCTTCTCGGACAACCTCTACTTCAAATCCAGTTAACTCATCGGAATCTTCATCCCGGAATGATGTAGGGTACAGAGTGCCGGAGGTTGCAACCTCGAGCACGCCTTCCTCTTCAATCTGTTCCCATCCGGAAGCATCATCTGTTGTACCGCAGGCAGAGAGGAGCAGAACCGCTCCGGCGCCTGTCAAAACTGCTTTCTTCATCTATGTTCCTCCTGTTATCATAATGAGTGAAAAAGTGAACATACAAAACATAGCATGTCACCCTTCCGTCTGGCAATGGAGCTGCTTCAAGTTCTTTTGCAAGAATTGAAACAGAGGGTTAAAATGGACCGGTACAGGGTATAGAACGTTAGTTTAGGGGTGGAAAGGAAGCGTTGAAGATGGGACGAGCGAAAACAATCGATGAGGTGCAGCTTTTCCAGGAAACAGAAAAGCTGATACTGGAGTCCGGTTACGCCGGTTTTCACTTCAAAGCACTTTCGGAAAGGCTTGGGGTGGCTAGAAGCACCATCTACAATTACTACTCGAATAAAGAAGAGCTGATCACGGCTTTTATGGTCCATCTGCTCGAGCAGGTCGTTGAAAACATGGACCGGGCCAGCCACGCAGGCAATCCGGTACACGCTCTGATTCAGCTCTGGGGACGATACGCGAACATCCATCAAATGATGCAGGTGATGCCGTATATTGATAAGGAAGCATCACCAAAGGTTCAAAAAAGCGTAGAAGCGATGTTTCAACTTCTGCAGCAAATGCGTTCCAAGATTAAAGATATTCTGATTGAAGAGCAGCAGCGCGGCAGCGTCAGGGAAGATGTACCGCTGGACACACTGGTCGGCTTTGTTATGTCAGCGGTTCAAATTCCGTTCCGGCATGAGTCGGAGGAGGCATGGGCGGACGAAGTGTATAAGCTGATCCGAAGCGGTCTTTCTGCTTAGCAGTACATTCTGCTTTTCATAAAGCCGCTTATTGCTTATAGTTATAAATGACACTATCGTCATAAAAATGGAGGGCATCAGCATGATTGACAAAATTATATCGAGACCGAAAATTACGATGATGTTTATCAGTATTTTTATCCTGTTGGGGGTACTGACCCTTTTTCAACTTCCACAGCGGGAAATTCCAGAGATTTCGTTCGACGTTGCTAACATATCGACGCCTTATCCCGGCGGTGCCCCTGAAGAGGTAGAGCAGCAGGTAACCGTTCCGCTCGAAGGAGCTGTTGAAGGAATCGACGGTATTGCCGAGATTCAGTCAGTTTCGACTTCCGGCTTTTCGACCATTACTGTGGAGCTGGAGGACGGGGTTAACCGGAGCGAAGTCTTCACAGAAATCCAGCAGGCGGTTGCGCAGGCAGAGAGTGAACTTCCGGATACGGCAGAACCGGAATTTGCAGAGGTAGAAGGGCTTGGAGGGCTGTCGAGCTACCATATACTCGGCGATGACTATGAAGAGCTGTACGATCTTCGCGAGTTGATCGAAGGCTGGGAAGAAGAAATTGAATCGATTAATGATGTAGCCTCCGTTGGCATAAAAGGCTTTCCGGACCAGCAGCTGCTGATCGATGTTGATGCAGATGAGCTGTTTGACGCGGGCCTGCAGCTGCCGGACGTCATTGATGCCATAGAGGGTGAGCTGAATCCGCAGCCGCTGGGTATTCAGCAGGCTGACGGGGAAAACGTACAGCTGGAGCTTTCGACGCTGCAGAGCTCTGATGAGATTGGCTCCATTTTTGTAGGGAACGATCTGGACGGCGACCGGGTCTACATAGAGGATATTGCCGAGGTCGGCATTGATCTCGATGTCCCGGATGACCTGATTACATTTGAACAGACCCCGGCACTCGCCTTCACCGTCTTTCCGGAAGAAGGAGCCAATATTCCTACTCTGCATGACGCAGTGGATGAGCGGATGAATGAGCTTGGCGAACAGCTGCCTGGCGGTGTGGAGCTGGACCTGTTTTATACACAGGTGACCATTGTAGATGAAATATTTGGTGATCTCGCGCTTTCCTTTTTATTCGCCGCGATTTCAGTTATTGTCGTGACGCTGCTTGGACTGAATATTTCATCGGCCGTGATCGTGGCGCTGGCGATTCCGACCTCTGTGTTTATCGGGCTGATTCCGCTGCCATTTGCAGGTGTCGACTTGAACCAGATTTCGATTATCGGACTGATTGTGGCACTCGGAATTCTCGTTGATGACGCCATTGTGGTTGGCGATAATGTTCGAAATAAATACCGGGAGGGACTGGACCCGGTTAAAGGAGCACTGACAGGCGTGCGAGAGGTGCGTACGTCGATTATCGTTTCAACGCTTACGATTGTCTTTACGTTTTTGCCGCTCGTATTTATCACAGGCGCAAACGGAAACTTCATCCGGGCGCTCCCAACTGTGCTGATTACGACGATTCTTGCATCGACCATTGTCGCATTAACATTCGTACCGATTTTCTTGATTTGGCGTCGGAGAAAGCAGCTTGTGAAAAAAGCAGGCTCACACCGGGCAGAAGTCGACGGTATCCTGGGGCGGCAGTTTAACAGGCTCGCTGACTGGTACAGCGATGTAATCCTCGCAAAAGTAGTCCGTCATCCTTGGAAGGTGGCTATTTCCGGACTTGTCGTTACTACCGCCTTTTATGCACTGATTCCGTTCATTCCGGTTGTCTTTTTCCCAAGTACGGATCGGGATGAAGTTACAGTAGAACTGCGCATGCCGGCAGGAACGTCTCTTGAAGAGACGGAAAATGTGCTGCAGGATATGCGGACGATGATCACAGCTGAAGATGAAAACGTCTATGAAACAGCTGTTTACGCTGGAGACGGGCTGCCGCCTCTGTTTGGTGACGGCCTGGACACTACCGGAGAAGAAACAGGAAATATTTTGCTGCGGGTGGAGCGAGAGGCCCAGTCGGCGGAGGAAACGATCGACCGCTGGACAGAGCCGCTGCAGGAAGAATTTCCTGATGCAGAAATTGAACTTGGAACGATTGAGGCAGGTCCGCCTGTCGGAGCGCCTATCGCTCTGACGCTGCAGGGTCCGGATGTTGACACGCTCATGGACATCAGCAGCGATTTGCAGCAGGAGATCAGCGAGATTCCGGAAAGCGGGACAGTACTCGATGATCTCGGTCCGCGACGTCCGACGCTCGTGTACGAGCCGGATCGTGACGAGCTCGAAGAAAATGGACTTACACCGGCTGACATCAGTGAACAGATCGGTCTCCGTACAGAAGGCATTCCACTGCTCACATTCCGTTCAGCGGAAGAAACCGTAGACCTTCAGCTCGCCCTCGACCGAGTGCCGCAGGGAGAAGATATCGATATCAGTGAAATCGAAGTACCGAGTATGGAGCAGATGGAAGAGTCCGGGGCTCCGGAGCTGCTTACACTCGATACACTTGTAAGTGAAGAACGAACAGAGGAAATTCCACAAATCATTCGTGACGGCGGAGAACGGACCGTAACGGTGCGCGTTTTCCCGGGCGAAGGGGACGACCAGGCACTGGAGGAGGAAATTGAAAGCATTATTGCCGATGTGCAAACAGACTACAGTGATGACTATACGATCAGTCTCGGCGGGGAAACCGAGCAGCGGACTGATTTCATTTTGGAGCTGGCAACACTGTTTGTGCTTGTGCTGTTCCTGATTTATATCGTCATTGCGATTCAGTTCTACTCCCTCGCTATGCCGTTTCTCGTACTGTCGACGGTACACATTGCCGCATCAGGCGCGATCGTCGGGCTATTCGTCACGCAGACCGGGCTTGGCTTTACCGCACTGCTCGGAATTGTGTCCCTTGCCGGGATTGTTGTCCGAAACTCGATTGTGCTGCTGGAATTCATCCGCCAGCGCCGCCAAGAAGGCATGGGGCTGCATGAATCTGTCATTGAAGCGGGACGTGTGCGTTTACGGCCGATTCTGTTGACTGCATTCACGGCTATTGGCGCACTGACGCCTGTCGCACTGAGCGGAGATGTACTGTTTCAGCCGCTCTCTATTTCCATCATTGCCGGTCTGCTGTTTTCAGCGGTACTGACCGTCATTATCGTACCAGCGCTCTATACGGCTTTTGCCGGAAGGGCTTTGAAAAAGCAGAAAGCGTAACGTCTCTTACTTGGAGGCACCTGGACAGCGATGTTCCGGTGCCTCCGTCTTTTTTCATTAACCCTGTTCATGACGGGAGTCGGCAGTGAAAAATTGTCTGAACAGTGCCCCGAAAAGGCAGGCTTTTGACGATGCAGCTGTTTGATTGGTTTACTCTGCCCCTTTGCGCACAGGCTTCAGCGGATAGAGGCAGTTGCTTTTTTCAGCAAAAAAGAGTAAGACTAAAGAAACGATACGTCACGATCTGGGGGAGTCACCTTGAAAGAGCGCATATTAATTGTGGAAGATGAAGAAAAGATTGCTCGAGTGCTGCAGCTGGAGTTACAGTATGAAGGATATGAAGCAGACACCGTTCATGATGGAATGGATGCGTGGCTGACGATACAGGATAAACGCTATCAGCTCTACATTTTAGACGTTATGCTGCCTGGTTTAAGCGGGATTGAACTGCTGCGGCGGATTCGCAGAGAACAAAAGCAGGTGCCGATTCTCATGCTGACAGCACGGGATGCAACTGTGGATAAAGTGACGGGCCTCGATCAGGGGGCCGATGACTACGTCACGAAGCCGTTTGATATGGAAGAGCTTTTGGCTCGCGTGCGAGTTTTGTTAAGACGGAATGGGGCCGGGCAGGACGATAAACAGGATGAAAAGCTGTCGTTTCAAGATGTGGAAATCAATATTCCACGAAGAGAAGCACGGCGGGCCGGCGAGAAGCTGGAGCTTACACCAAGGGAGTATGACCTGCTCGTATACTTCATGGAAAACCCGTACCGGGTCCTCTCCCGGGAACAGCTTATGGACCGGGTGTGGGGATTTGACTACGCGGGGGAAACGAACGTGGTCGACGTTTACGTCCGCTACTTGCGTCAGAAGCTGGATAAGCCGTTTGACAGTTCTTATGTGCATACGGTGCGCGGAGTCGGCTATGTGCTGAAGGATGAGTCGGAATGAAGCTTGCACAGCGGATGACGCTTTACTCTACCGGGCTGCTGCTGCTTATTTTAATTGCAGTCAATATCGGCATCTACCTTGTGTTTCAGCAAAACCTGCTGGAAGGGGAGCAGAACCGGACGCTTGAGCAGGCGCGCACGATGACCGAAGCTGTCAGCTCGCAGCCAGATCAAAATCCGGCTTCTTTTTTGGAATCATACGTTTCCGGAGACAGCATGATCCGCGTGATCAGCCCGGAGGGGAGCAGTCTGCTGACCGTGACCACTCAAAATACGGAACTTGCCACCATTCCGGTTACGGACCCGCAGCCAGGAAGAGAAACAACCCGAGTCTTTAATTTTGCGGGATCTTCCTATGCATCGGCTCAGGTTCCGCTGCTGTGGGAGGAAGGAGCAGTCGTCACACTTGAAGTAACTGAGCCGATGCCGATGTACGAAGAAACGCTTCAGATTCTGCGGTTCGTGCTGCTCCTGGCGACAGCTGTGATCGTACTGCCGTCTTTTCTGGCGGCACGATCGCTCAGCCGGTTTGTACTGCGGCCGGTGCAGGCACTTGTGGCCACGATGAAACAGATTGAAGAACAAGGTACCTTTAAGAAAATTGATTTGGAAACGAAACGAAAAGACGAGCTCGCAGATATGGGACGAACGTTTAATCATATGATTGATCTTTTGCGGGAAAACTATGAGAAGCAGCAGCAGTTCGTTTCGGATGCTTCACACGAATTAAAGACGCCGCTTACAGTCATTGACAGCTATGCGCAGCTATTAAAGCGCCGGGGCCGTGATAAGCCGGAAGTCGTTGATGAAGCGGTTGACGCCATCACTTCAGAAGCGCAGCGAATGAAAGAGATGACCAATCAGATGCTTGCGCTTGCGTCCGGTGAAAACAGAGCGGTTGAGAAGGGGCCGGTGCGGCCGGGGCCTGTCTTTGCGGACACTGCCAGACAGCTGTCCGTTGCCTACAGTCGACCGGTACATGTGAAGACAGACGATACAGCGGTTATTGAAGGAAACGAACTGCAGCTGAAGCAGCTGGCTTATCTGCTGATTGAAAATGCACTGAAATACAGCTCAGAAGATGTATCGGTCACCGTTGAACGTCAGACCGAAGGAGTAACCTGTACAGTCGCTGATAAAGGAATCGGCATTGCTGAAGAGGATATCCCCTATATTTTCGACCGGTTTTACCGGGTCGATAAGGCGCGCACACGAGCGAGCGGAGGTACCGGTCTCGGGCTGTCTATCGCAAAGGAGATCACAGAGTCACACGAGGGCCGGATTTATGTCGACAGCGTGATTGAGCAGGGAACAACGTTTACGGTTCTGTTTCCGGAGGAGGGGCTGGCATGACTGGAAAAACGATACGACTGATTCTTATACCTGCGGCTGCAGCAGCTGCCTTAGCCGCTCTCCTTTTTTTATTCTTTCAACAGGAAGAACAACTGGAAGGGAGTGCTGTAATAGAAGCTCTTGAAAATCGGTATCAGGCTGATGTTTCGAACCTGTATTTGGAAGCGGACGGCTACCATGCGTCCTTTTCGACAGCTTCAGGAGAATACGAAGCTCTCGTTGATCCAGTTTCAGGCGAGGTGCTTTCACTGGAGCAGACGAGGGTGCTGGAGGAAACGGACGAAGCCGCATCTCCGGACATGCTGACCGAAGAAGAGGTACGCGCCATAACAGAAGAAACCGTCTCCGGTGATATGGATATAACTGCCGTTGACCTGCATGAAGAAGGCGGGACGCCCTATTATGATGTTGCGTTTCAGGTGGACAGCCGCAGCGGCAGGCTGGAGATTGACGCCTTCAGCGGGGCAGTGGACTTGTTTACCCTTGAGGAAGAGGCTGCGCTGGAGCCGCTTACGGAAGACGAAGCGATAGAGATTGCACTGCAAGAGCACGAGGGCGACGTGGATGATATCGATCTTGAAGAAGAAGACGGAAGACTTATCTTTGAAATCGAAGTAGAAAACGATGAAACGGGTGTCGATGCAGATATTATCATTGATGCCTATACCGGCGAGGTGCTCTCCGTTATATACGATGATTGATGCTAAAACCGTCTCTGGCTCCGGTCAAAGGCGGTTTTTTATTTAAGTATACTCATAAAGCAGTTGTCTGAGATAAAATTCATATCATTCTAATCGAATTCTCATTTTTTCTTCATGATGTTCTCATCTCCACTGGATATAGTAGAACCAGATCAACAAAACACTTACAAAAAAGGAGCGAGTATCATGAAAAAAACAATGCTTTCGATCGCAGTGATTTCGATTATTGGAGGAACATCCGCATTTGCACTGGCTGGTGATGAACCGACAGCTGATCTGACAGAGATCAATCAGACAGAGCAAAACAACACAGAGCAACAGACAGACTCCGCAGCGGATGAGAGTGATCGCATTACGCCGGAGCAGGCAGTCGATGCCGCGAAGACCATTGTCGATGGCCAGCTGGATGAAGTGGAGCTGGATACGGAAAATGGAAGACTCGTTTATGAGGTCGAGCTCGACTACATGGACGATGACTATGATATTAAAGTCGATGCGTATACTGGTGAAGTCGTAAAGGTAGATGATGACTTACTCGGTACAGGAGCAGAACAGCAGGTTGCCATTTCCATTGAAGAAGCAGAGCAGAAAGCGCTGAGCCTTTTTGACGGAGGCACGATTGATGACCGCGAACTTGAAAAAAAGAATGGCCGTTATGTGTATGAGCTGGAAGTAGAAATTTTCGACGAAGACGGAGATGTGTATATTGATGCTGAATCCGGCGAAGTCATTCATGTCGAAAGTGACATCCGCGGCTACATGACAGAAGGGAACAGCAGCCAAGCAAGCGAGGAGCAGCACACAGAAACCAATGAGTCTGGGAACAGCAATGAACAGATTTCTTCTCAGAAAGCAGCCGATATCGCGCTTAATCACGTAGGCAAGGGACACGTTGATGATATAGAGCTGGAACGGGAAAACGGGATGCTCGTTTATGAAGTAGAAGTAGAGTACGGAGATGACGATGTGGATGTTTATGTGGATGCCTTCACTGGTGAAGTCATTTACGTGGACCATTAAGATGAAAAAGCAAGTGAAGCAAGCGCTGCCGCTTTTATGCGGTGGTGCTTTCCTGGCAGGAATGTACGGACTATTTGGAAATGATCCGGAGCTTCTGCATGCAGAGGAAGCAGTCGACATGATGGAATCGCGCTACAAAGGGGAAGTAACAGCTTTTCAGGCACTTGAAGATACGTATACGATGCAGCTGACTGCAGCTGACGGGACTTATCAGATTGACCTGCATCCGGTCACCGGGGAGGTGCTGTCGTTTGATCCAGTGAGTGAACAGGGGCTTGAACAACAGGAAGAAGAAGAGTCGGAAAAGCTGGAGCCAGCTGATGTTGAAGCGATCGTATCTGAAACAGCTGCTGGAGCTGTGATCACTGAAATGGAGCTGAAAGAAGGGGAACAGAACGTGTACGATGTCGTATTTTCTCAAGATGGAGCGACAGGCCGGCTGGAAATTGATGCCTACAGCGGGGACATCGAGCTGTTTACGCTTGAGGAAACGGCCCCGGTCGATCCGATTGACCGTGATAAAGCAGCTGCTCTCGCCGTTAAAGCTTTTGAAGGCGAAGTAGATGACATAGATCTGGAAGAAAAGAACGGGCGGCTCGTTTATGAAATCGAGGTAGAAAATGAAGCCGCTGATCGTGAGGCTGATGTGATCATCGATGCGTACAGCGGAGAAGTGCTGGAGATTGTTCATGACTAACATGAAACAGCCCGCAGGCCAATCAGGCTGCGGGCTGTTTGGTGATTTAATCCTCTGACGTTAAGCTTGTCCGGGCAGCCTGGAGATAGCGGCAGTAACCCGCCGTGCGCTCAGACGTATCGTCCTGCATCGCATCCTCCAGAAATAAAAAGTTATCCGTTAAATGTTTTGTACTCATTCCGTGGCGCGTCAGGATGCCGTTCAGCCAGTGGGCATAGTCAACGAACATGGCTTCACTGTTTACCGTAAAGGCTGCAGAAAGCTGTTTCAAATGATGATGGTTGTCTTCGCGGCACTTTTCGACACCGCGTTCACCGTATTTTTCAAGCAGTTCAGGATCAGCCTCATACATCCGCTTTGTCACGCGATCGATGATAATGTCAGCGGTGAGCGTCATGTAGCCACCACCTTATGCTGGGATACGGAAGGAATAATCGAGGCGAGCTCTTGATCGGGATATTTCTTTTCAAGATCGTGAATTCGCTTAAAATCTCCCCCGCGAACCCAATTCATATACGATTCTTTCGTATCGAAAAACAGTTGTACGGTAATCTCGCCGGCTTTTTTATCGTTTTGCAGCAGCAGAAAATCGAGAAACCCCGGGGCATTATCGACGATACGCGAACGGTTCTGATAAATGCCGATCACTTCGTCCGCTTTCTCTTCGGGGACGTGAAACGTAGAAAATACGGTATACATGGCAGTAGCCTCCAATAGCTTATCATTTCCTCCAGACTACCACAGGCTTCGCCTGTCTGCCTATTGCAGTCTGATAACATTTCTGCGTATGCTGCGAAAGAGCCTTTGCAAATGGCTTGTAATTGTTTAGAATGAAAAGGATAGTAATGCAAGTGAATTTACGCAATAAGCAGTGAGGGATTACAATGACAAATAAAATTAATCATACAGAAGCCGCATATGAACGGCTCGCATCAGTACTCGGAGACGGGCTTGTAAAACGAAACGAACCGATGAGCAACCATACATTGACGAAAATGGGCGGCAGCGCTGATATATTTGCAGCGCCGGAAACGTTTGAACAGGCAGCAGAAGTTGTAGCGATTCAAAAGCAGTTTGACATCCCATTTATGATTCTTGGAAATGGATCCAATTTAATTGTCAGAGACGGCGGCATCCGCGGTCTGGTTATGCACTTTAAACATCTTCAGTCGATTACGGTTGACCAACAGTCGCTGACGCTGAAGGCGCAGGGCGGAGCTAATATTAAGGAAGCCTCCCGCCGAGCACTGGACTACAGCCTGACAGGTCTTGAATTTGCCTGCGGTATTCCGGGCACGATCGGCGGCGCGATGGTCATGAACGCCGGCGCTTACGGCGGTGAAGTAAAGGATGTCATCGATCATGTGACGGTCATTACGCCGGAAGGACAGATCAAGCGTCTTCATAAAGACGAGCTTGAACTGGACTATCGTAAAAGTATTATCGGGCGCAAGCGCTATATCGTACTTGAAGCGGTATTTCAGCTGGCTGAAGGTGATGCAGGCGTGATTAAAGAAAAGATGGATGATTTGACGTTTCAGCGTGAATCGAAGCAGCCGCTTGAATATCCGTCTGTCGGAAGTGTCTTTAAACGTCCGCCGGGATACTTTGCCGGGAAACTGATTCAAGACAGCGGCCTGCAGGGAAAAGGCTTTGGAGATGCGGAAGTGTCGACGAAGCATGCAGGCTTTATCGTGAATAAAGGCCGTGCCACAGCGACAGACTATTTGAAAACAATTGATATGGTTCAGCGTACCGTGAAGGAAAACTTCGGTGTAGAGCTGGAGCTGGAAGCGAAAATCGTCGGCGAGGAATAAGCAGCCGGTCTTAATAAAAAAGGGTCGCCACACCGGACGTTTTAAAATCCGGCACAGGCAGCCCTTTTTGTCGTTGCATTACGAAGATCCGGTCAGGAGAAAACCGAAAAGAAATGTACCGAGCGACCCGATGATGGTGATAGAGGAATACCAGAGCGCCGGCATCCAGGCGCCGCGCCTCAGCAGTGTAATAGTTTCAACTGCAAAAGTGGAAAATGTCGTGAATGCCCCGAAAAAGCCGACTCCGACTATTAAAAAAACAGGGCCTTCGTATGCATCCAGCGGGATATAGCCAAGATAAAGGCCTAGAAAAAGGCCAAGACCGAAAGAACCGGTCAAATTCACTGCAAGCATGGGAATCGGAAAACTGCTTTTCGTAAACCGGTCCGATAACAGGACGCCAATCATGTATCGCAAAAGCGCACCAAGACCTCCGGCGAGTGCCGTCAGCAAAATCATCCTGCTCCCTCCTTTCGTTTCGCTACATAGTACATTCCGAAAAAGCCTGCTGCCGCAGCAGCAAGTCCTCCAAAAATAGAGACAGCCAAGTACACAACTGTTGCGGTTTCGCTCAGTCCGGCCGTCAGAACGGTATCAGAGGCGAGCGTTGCCATCGTGGTAAAGCTTCCGCAAAAGCCAGCGCCCAATCCTGCTTTAAGCCACGAAGGTATCGGCTTCAAAAGCGTCCAGGCGGTGAGGGCACCAAGCACAAGGCTGCCGCTGATATTTTCAATAATGGTGCCGTAAGGATAGCCGGTATCTAAAAATGCCAGGTTTACCCAGTAGCGTGAGACCGCTCCTGCCATACCGCCAATAAAGACGGCCAGTAACATAATGGGATGCATACATGCGCCCCCTTTCTAATTTGCCTGAAATCTGGTAACGTGTACGCCAGTGCGTACGCATCCACTCATTATACAGGAGGAATTGACTTTACCATATGACTGAATTTATTGCGTTACTTCAATACATTTTTCTCGGAGCAGTACAGGGATTGACCGAACCTCTTCCGGTATCATCAAGCGGCCACTTACGTCTCGTGCAGCACTTTTTCGGAATCGATGTTCCGGACTTGCATTTTGAGGTCTTCCTGAACGGGGCATCCTTGATTGCCGTTTTTATCGTCTATCGCCGTGATTTGATGGAAATGATCAACGGCACTGCCCGCTATGTCATGACGCGGGAGCGCCGGCACTATGGCTCGTTCCGGTTTGCATGGCTGATTGTGCTCGGAACGATTCCGGCGGTGATCGTAGGGGGACTGTTCGCAGACTTTATCGGAGGCGAACTGACGGCGATTCACATGGTCGCGCTTGCCCTGATGATCACGGCGATCGCACTCTGGCTCATTCGCAACCTTCGCGGAGATAAAACAGATGAGCAAATTACCGTCATGGATACCGTCATTATCGGCCTTGCTCAGACGCTCGCACTTGCGCCGGGGATCAGCCGGTCCGGGGCAACGGTCGTAGCGGCACTTGCCCGAAAAGTGAGCCCGGAAACGGCGCTGAAATTTTCCTTCTTTTTATCCATTCCGGTCAGTATCGGAAGCCTTGTGTTTATGATTCCGGAAATGCATGCAGCGATGACAGCTCCTGGCATGTTCGTGCCATATGTTATATCGTTTATAGCTTCTGTTATCGTATCCGTTTTTGCGATCAAACTGTTTATTAATCTGGTCACGAATGGCCGCCTGATTTATTTTGCAGCCTACTGCCTGACAGTTTCTGTCTTGATTTTGTTTTTTGGTTAGATAGAAAAATGTTGCCAATGGCAAAATATTTTCAAGGATATGGTTGACACCTTGAAACTGCTCATGCTACATTTTCATAAGAATATCAGCTGAATACCTCGTTAGGTGAGGCTCCTGTGCAGGAGATACGCTGCTGCCCAAAAACGTCCAAAGACGCCAATGGGTCAACAGAAACCATCGACTTAAGGTGGTTTTTAACGCAGCTGGGAACATCCCTATGCCGCACAGTGCTAAAGCTCTACGATAGGGGGAGTACCGGCAGTTTTGCCGGTATATGTGAGTGCGTATTCAAGGCACCCTCTATTTGTGGAGGGTGCTTTTTTTGATGAATTCAGCTGAAAAGCAGGTTCAAGGAAAGGAGTGGGGAAAGATGGACCCCGATTCATGTTTATTCACAGAGGGTAAAAAAACTATAACAATAGAGGGAGTCGCTTTCCCTGCTTGTGGAAAGTGCTCCTTTTGATAAGGAGGCAGACACATGGTAAAACTCAATACGTATACTCGCGAAGAGTATAAGAAATATATCATTCAACAGATCGATGAAGAGCAGACTCTGAAGGTGCACGAGACGGTGATGGATCTTCATCCGACAGACCGGGCAGAGATCTACCGGGAGCTCACCGATAAACAGAAGGAGTTTATTCATACCGTTCTCAGTCCGGCTGAAATGGCAGAGATTTTCGAGCAGCTGGAGGCAGAAGACCAGGCTCACTTTATTCGAACGGTAGATGAGCTGTATGTAGCAAACATGTTTGATGAGCTGAATGCGGATGATGCTGCTGACTTTCTTGCAGAAATGGAAGATAACAAAGCAACTGAAATTTTGAGCATCATGCAGCAGGAGGAAGCGGAAGAAGTCCGGGAACTGATGGCATACGAAGAAGAAACAGCCGGGGCCATCATGACGAAGGAATTCATTGCGCTTCGTGCAAGCGATCAGGTAAAAGACGTGATGGAGCGTCTGCGCGAAGAAGCACCGGACGCAGAAACGATTTACTACCTGTACGTGGTCGACGACAAAGATAAACTCGCAGGCGTTGTGTCACTTCGGGATCTGATTACGGCAAGGCCGGAGGATACGGTGGCGGATGCGATGAGTACTCGTGTTGTATCCGTCGACGCTGAAGAGGATCAGGAGGATGTTGCCCGGCTTATTAAAAAATACGACTTTCTTGCTGTTCCGGTTGTAACAAAGCAGAATACGTTAGTCGGGATCATCACCGTCGATGATATTTTAGATGTTGTTGAAGAAGAAACGGAAGAGGATTTTGGTGAGATTTCCGCTGTGCGCGGCTCGCTCGACGCTAAAATCTCTTCTTTTACAGCAGCTAAGAAACGGGCTCCGTGGATTGTGGCCCTCATGTTCCTCGGGTTGATTACGGCAAACATAATCGATCAGTTTGAAGAAACACTGGAAGCTGTTGTAATTCTTGCTGCCTTCATTCCGCTCATTATGGACTCTGCTGGTAATACAGGTACACAGGCGCTCGCTGTTGTCGTTCGCCGGCTGGCAACTGGCGATGTAGAGCGTGGACAGATTGGCGGCATGATCCGGCGTGAATTCGGAACCGGTGTTTATCTAGGTTTATTCTGCGCTGTCACCATCATGGTGCTCATTCCATTTTTATACGGAAACTGGGTGCTTGCAGGTGTTGTCGGTACGTCCATCTTTATCACGCTGAGCATCGCAACGGTTGTCGGAGCGACGATTCCGCTGATTATTAACAAGTTGAAGATTGACCCGGCAGTCGCATCCGGTCCGTTTATTACAACATTGAACGACGTAATCGGTCTGATGATTTACTTTACCATCGCCACTTCCATGCTGGCGTACCTGCCAAACTAATAGCAGCTGAAACTGCCTGTCGCATCTTGCGGCAGGCAGTTTTCAACGTATCGGCAACGTTCTAATGGCTGAAAACTCTTGTATGTGCGACACCCTCTTTGAGGAAGGGAATGGGCTCAGCTGACAGCTCCTTTTTTAGCAGGTAAGGTATTCGTCCATTAAAACAGCAGTTTGAGCCTGTTCACTAAAGAAGAGCCTGAATGGCAGGGAGCCGGTTGCGTTTTAATGAAGGGTGCGTTACACTCTGTATATAAATGATTGCTTATATACATAAAAACGGAGGATGATGTATCATGACAAAACAAATTCGTGTATTTGATCCTGCTCTCTGCTGTTCAACTGGCGTATGCGGACCGGATGTGGATCCGGCACTGACAAAAATGGCCAAGCTGCATCTGGATGTTCAGAAAGCAGGCTTTGATATGGAACGATATAATCTTGCCCAGGAGCCTCAGCCTTTTGTGGAAAACAGCGCTGTGAAACAGCTGCTCGATACAGAGGGAGCGGATGCACTGCCGGCGATAACAGTAGATGGAGAATTGGTGATGAACGGACGTTATCCGGACAGAAGCGAGCTGGCGGCTTTTCTGGATGTCGAAGAAAAAGAGTTGCAAAGTAAGGCTCCATCTACAAAAGTTAACCTGCTGTAAACGCGGCCGAAGGAGTGTTGAACGTGAAGCAATTTGACCCGACTGATCTAACGGTTCCATATCTATTTTTAACAGGTAAGGGAGGAGTAGGGAAAACGTCCACCGCTGCGGCACTTGCTGTCAGCCTTGCCGACCTAGGCAAGCAGGTGTTAATCGTAAGTACGGACCCTGCTTCTAATCTTCAGGACGTATTCGACATGGATCTCGGACATGAAACAGCAGCAGTTCCTGGCGTATCAGGTCTGTCCGCTCTTAATCTGGATCCGGAGGAGGCGGCAGCGGCTTATCGGGAGAGAGTGCTCGGGCCATACCGGGACCTGCTTCCGCAGTCGGCTGTTGATTCGATGGAGGAGCAGATGTCCGGTGCATGCACAGTCGAAATAGCAGCATTCGACGAGTTTACCCAGTTGCTGACGAACAAAGATAAGACCTCCCCCTATGACCATATCATTTTTGATACAGCTCCTACCGGGCATACCCTTCGTCTGCTGCAGCTGCCGCAGGCATGGACAACATTTCTTGATGAAAACGAGCACGGTGCCTCCTGCCTTGGTCCGGTCTCCGGCTTAGCTTCTAAGCGGGAACAATACGCAGAAGCTGTCCGGGTGCTTGGAAACCCAAAACGTACAAAGCTGATTCTCGTTGCACGTCCGGACAGGGGCAGCCTTGCCGAAGCGCAACGGGCAGGAGCAGAGCTAGGTGAACTTGGAATCAACAGTCAGCAGCTGCTGATCAACGGTGTATTTGAGCGCAGGACCAGAGATGAAACGGCCGTGCAGCTTGAGCGGGTTCAGCAGGAAGCACTGACGCAAACAGACACGGATCAGGCTTCTTTTATACCGCTGAAGCCTCATAACGTGACCGGACTTGAAGCACTTCGATCGTTCTTTGACAAAGAAGTAGCCTTCCAGGAAGAGGTGGCAGGTTTCCGTTCGGAGCCCGGGCTTGAACTGCTTGCAGCGGATCTTTCTCAAATGGAAAAAGGCGTGATTATGACGATGGGAAAGGGCGGCACTGGTAAAACATCGGTAGCAGCTGCGATTGCTTCTGCACTTGCAGCGGCGGGACATCGCGTTCATTTAACTACGACGGACCCGGCTGCTCACGTGGAGCAGGCGATAGGCAGCGAGCGTCCCGCCTCACTTACGGTAAGTGCTGTGGACCCTAAAGAAGTCACGAAAGCCTATAAGGAGAAGGTGCTCAGAGAAGCGGGAGCCGGACTTTCACAAGACGAGCTGTCATTTATGAAAGAGGATCTGGATTCGCCATGTACTGAGGAAATTGCTGTCTTTCAGGCATTTGCTGAAATTGTAGACGAGGCTGCAGATGATATTGTTGTGATTGATACCGCACCGACCGGCCATACGCTTCTGCTTCTCGATGCAGCGGAGGCTTATCATCGGGAGGTGGAACGAAAGGGAGGCAACGTATCAGAAGCAGTTCAAAAGCTGCTGCCCCGCCTTCGCGACCCGCAGTATACAAAGGTTTTATTAGTCAGTCTTCCGGAAGCTACACCGGTCCTGGAGGGAGAGCGTCTCCAACAGGATTTGGAGCGGGCGTGCATCACGCCTGCCTGGTGGGTGCTGAATCAAAGCTTTTCAGCATCGGATACAAAAGAGCCGCTGCTCATGCACCGCGCTGCTGCTGAACAGACATGGATCAGCCGCGTTCAGGCAGGAGGCACCCCCTATGTAACAGCGGCTTGGAACAGCCGCGGCGAAGCAGCTGGACTGCTTGACCAGTTTTATGTCAGAAAATAAGGGAAGCAGAGGCCAGCCGGGACGTTCCGGCTGGCCTCTTACCATTCGTATGTACGGAGCAGCTAAGGCAGAGTGCCATAAAAAAGAGCCTGATCCATAAGAGGAGAGGCTGCTTTTAACTGCTCTGCGGTTTTTAGCTTCCAGTATCAGAAGAGGCAGCGAGCGCATTGCGTTTGGAAAAGTACTGGTTCTTCGTAAGCTGCCAGTTCACCATTTGTAAATGCTCCGTCTCCGGGAACAAGTGATTATTTTCCAGGACGCGGATGGAGCCCAGGTTATCGTGTCGGCATTCCGCAGTCACTCTGGTCACTTCTGTTAATTGAAAGCAATAGTTTAATATCGCTTCAAGTGCTTCAGTTGCATATCCCTGTAAGCGATAAGGCTTCCTGATTCCGTAGCCGACTTCCACTGTATGCCAGTTGTCCGGCTTCCCTTTAAATCCGATATCTCCAATTACCTCATCTGAATCCCGCAAATAAATTATCCAAGGGCCCCAGCCGTAGCAGGCCGAGTTCATCCGTAACCCTTGTAAATGAGCGTCAAGATGAGCTGGAAAATAGTTAGCCTGTCGCAAATGAGGGAAAAGGTCGAGAGAAAGAGCTTTTAAAGTAAGCCTCGATGAATGAACGACCAATCCCATGAAACATTCTCCTTTCAAGACAGGGTATTCTGTCACTGACCTCATTCCCTAAACGAACAAACTTAAACAAAACATATTCTGTTAAAATAAGAAATAAGCAATATAAACGAGTGATGCGATAAAGAGAAGCATTTCAACCCAAGAGCCGGTCCGGTAAACAGGAAGACTCGTGCGTTTTCTCGTCAGAGGGTAGAATAATGGAATGCCGCTTCTGGAAAACAAATCCCCGGTGAGATGAGCAACAAAGCCAAAACAGAAAGCTTCAATAAAGGCGTGATCAAACCGAAGCAGAACAAGCACGGCGACGAGGGCTGCAATACCGGAGTGAGTCAGGCCGCGGTGGCCGAACAATAGCTTTACCCAGAAGGCCAGCCCTCTTGAGCGTCTGCCGATCCAGGAGGTCGTTTCATCGATGTCCGGGAAAACGGCGCCAAGCATCAGACCGGCCGCGGTAAAAGCTGGGGCTGTTTCTGTAAATGAAAAAGCCGTATAATGATCAACGGCAAGCGCTGCCGCACATGCCGTCGAGAGGTGTGTATAATAACGCATAGCGAACGTCCTTTCGTATCGATCTTTTATTATCTTACCATAATGATAGATGTGCAGCAGTAGAAAATAAGAAGGAAAGAAGGCCAGCAGCCATGACGACACCACCTTTACATAAAAACCGGGCTTTTTTACTCGTCTGGATGTCAGGCCTCACCATTATGCTTGGATTTTCCATGTTTTTTCTCTCTGTTTCCTGGTTCATCGTCGACGAACTGCAAGATCCGGCTGTTTTAGGAATCGTTATGATGAGTGTGTCCATTCCAAGGGTTATCATGATGATTTACGGCGGGATTTTAGCAGACAAAATACGCAAGTCGAATATCATGTTTGTCACCAATTTTCTGCAGGTATGCGTTATGGCTGCCATGATTATTCTTTACGTGAACGATTGGCTGACAGTTACGGCACTAGTCATTATCGCACTCGTGTTCGGATTCCTCGACGCGTTTTTCTTTCCGGCAGTGTCTTCGATGATTCCTATCATTGTCAGAGATGCGGAGCTTCAGCGTGCTAATTCACTGTTCCAGGGATCGACTGAAATGATGTTTATTATAGGACCGATCATTGCAGGGCTGCTGCTGTACATCGGTGACTTCACCCTCACGTTTTCGGGGGCTGCGATTTTGATAGCTGTTTCGACAGTGCTCGTCTTCCCTCCGTTCATTAAAGACCCGCGGCCGGATAAGCGCACAGATGGCCAGTCGGCGCTCACAGACTTAGTGGAAGGACTGCGCTATGTGAAAGGATCTGAACTTCACCGGACTGGCACGCTTACGATTGTCGTGCTGAACTTATTTATGATCGGTCCGATCATCATCAGCTTTCCGATTATCGTCAGTGCACTTGGCGGTACCCCGCTTGAACTGAGTCTGTTGGAAGGGGGTCTTGCAGCAGGAACGTTTACAGCAAGCGTTGTTCTTGTCATTTGGAACCTGAAGCGTAAGCGGGGCCGCCTCGTGTTTCTATCGCTTGCACTGACGTTTTTGCTCTTTCTGCTCTTCAGCCGCTCAGAGGCGATGCCGATGCTTGTAGGTTTAACAGCCGCAGCAGGGTTTGCAGCTATGTTCGTCTATTTGCCTGTTGTTACGATGGTGCAGGAACAAACAGAAAAAGCGAAGCTGGGACGCGTGATGAGCATTATTACGCTGGCAGCAAGCGGATTTGAACCAATCGCGTTCGGACTGATTACGATGCTGGTTGCTGCCGATCTGCCAATTACAACGATTTTAACTGCCTCCGCTTCGGCCGGGCTCCTGCTCAGTCTGCTTCTGATATGGCTCAGTCCAGGTTTCAGGCGCAGAGATTGACGTTTCCCTTTTAAAGGCCTAGAAAATCGAATAGACACGTACGTTGCGGACAAGCCATCAGCCGGCTGTCCACATTTGTGATTGACAGCGTTTCCATTAGCCGATATGATAAGAGCAGTTGCTTAGTGAACCGGTTAACCTGCAGCATAGATGCGGAAGGGAGCCATGATGAAAAAACGACCAACTATTACAGATGTAGCGCGGCATGCCGGCGTTTCCAAGGCTTCGGTCTCTTATGTGCTGAATGATGTGAAAAAAGTGTCTCAATCGACGAAAGAGCGGGTATTGATGTCCATTGAGGAACTTGGCTATGAACCGGATTTCACTGCTGTTTCGCTTACCCGTCAGCGCTCGCAGCTGATAGGGATAATATTGCCGCTTGTTAATCAGTCGATTGCACATGTGATGCGTGAAAATACTTACTATAATGAGATGATCAGTGCAGTTGAACAACGTGCGCGCGAAAGCGGATTTGATGTTCTGCTGACCGGTTTGTCCAGGCCGGAGCACTACCGGACCTGGGTGCACAAGCGTAAGCTTGACGGTCTGTTGTTTTTCGGATTATTTCCGAAAGAGATTTACGACGAAATGCGCAGTATCGATGTGCCGGCCGTTCTGATTGATACGTATGAGGAACATACGGACAGGTATCCGTCTGTCAATATTGAAGATGAGAAGGGGGCCTACCTTGCCACCTGTCATCTGGCGGAACTTGGCCATTCACGGATTCTGTTTACCGGTACCAACTTGCACAATCCGGTCGAACATTACCGGTATACCGGCTATGAGCGAGCGTGCAAAGAGGCTGGGATTCAGCCTATGAATCCGGTTGAAACGCCTCATTCTCATAGTTTTTCAAGCGGATATGAAGCTGCAGAGCGCGTGTCTGCAACGGATGCAACAGCTGTATTCTGCACCTCGGATATCATTGCTCAAGGTCTGATACGGGCCCTTTATGAACGAGGAATCCGGGTGCCGGATGATCTGTCCGTAGCTGGATTTGATGACATTCATTCAAGCCGGTACAGCATTCCTTCTTTAACGACGATTCGGCAGCAGATTCAGTTGAAAGGAGATGCAGCAGCCGGGAAGCTGCTTGAAGCGATGAAGGGCGGAAGTCCGGAGCCTGAAGTGCTGGATGTCAGCTTGATCATCCGAGAATCCACAGCGCCGCCTGACATAGGAAGCGCGTCACAATAGCTAAAGGAGTGGTTCGATGCATATTACAATTTGGAACGAATACCGTCATGAAAAAGAAAACCCGGAAGTGCAGAACATCTATCCGGATGGCATCCATGAAGCCATCCGCAGCTTTTTAGCGGAAGAGTATGAGTCGATCAGCACGGCGGTTCTTGATGAACCTGAGCACGGATTAACAGATGAAGTGCTTGATAAAACCGACGTCCTGATCTGGTGGGGACATAAAGCCCATGAGGAAGTAAGCGATGAAATAGCAGCGAAAGTGCAGGAGCGCGTGTGGAACGGCATGGGCCTTGTCGTGCTGCATTCCGGACACTTCTCAAAGGTGTTTCAGCGCCTGATGGGGACCGGCTGCGATTTAAAGTGGCGGGAGGCGGATGAGAAGGAACGCATCTGGGTCGTCGATCCGACGCATCCTCTGACGAAAGGAATCGGCTCTCATATTGAACTGGAAAAGGAAGAAATGTACGGAGAGCATTTTGACATTCCGGTGCCTGATGAGCTGGTGATGGTCAGCTGGTTTGAAGGCGGAGAAGTCTTTCGCAGTCTCTGCACGTTCCGGCGCGGAAGCGGAAAGATCGTCTATTTCCGGCCGGGGCACGAAACCTATCCAACGTACTATCACCCGGATGTGCAGCAGGTCATCAAAAATGCAGCAGGGTGGGCAGCACGCCATGCCGGTGAAAAGCCGGTATACGGCCATCATCCCGAAGCGCTTGAACCAATCTCATCTAAAGAGGAGGACGAATAAATGTTAAAAGCAGCAGTTATTGGATGTGGAAGTATTGCAAAATATCGGCACCTGCCGGAATATGCGGCAAACCCGGAGGTGACGCTTACTGCGGTATGCGATATCAATCAAGAGCGGGCCGAAGAGCTTGGCAGTATGTTCGATGCGATGGCTTACACAGACTATCAGGAAATGCTGGAGCGCGAAGATATTGATATCGTCAGCGTCTGCACTCCGAACTACCTGCACGCACCAGTTTCGATTGCAGCGTTGAACGCAGGCGTGCATGTTCTTTGCGAAAAACCGATGGCGACATCCAGCAAGGAAGCAGATGACATGATTGAAGCAGCTAAAAATGCGCGCAAGTGGCTGATGATTGCGCATAATCAGCGGTTTGTTCCTTCCCATCAGCGGGCACGGGACATGATCGCGCGCGGCGAGCTTGGTAAAATCTACAGCTTTCGAACGGCGTTTGGGCACGGCGGACCGGAAGGATGGAGTGCTGATGGCGCAGACAGCTGGTTCTTTAAAAAGGATGAAGCGTTTATTGGCGCCATGGGCGACCTTGGTGTTCACAAGACAGACCTGCTCCGGTTTATTCTCGGCGAAGACTTTACGAGCGTCGGCTCGTTTATCGAAACGAGCGCCAAAGACCACAGCACGGTCGACGATACGGCAGTATGCATTCTCCGGACTGGAACAGGAATCATCGGAACGCTTGCTGCAAGCTGGTCCTACACAGCCGGAGAGGATAATGCGACAGTTATATACGCTGAAAAGGGCATCATGAAGCTGGAAGACGATCCGCAGTACAACGTGGTGATTGATTATGTGGACGGTGAGAAAGCGAGGTTCGAACTGGGCGGCATTCAAACGAACGAGAGCGGCGGTCAGACAAACTCCGGCGTAATCGATTCGTTTGTCAGCTCAATCCAGGCAGATGAGGAACCTGCCATTCCTGGTGAAGAAGGGAAGAAATCGCTGGAAGTTATTCTTGGCGCACTGGAAGCAAACGAATCAAAAACAATCGTCGATCTGGACTTGGGCTGAGGAGGATACGCATGAACCGTTTACGCATTGGATTAATCGGGGCCGGCGGAATTGCCCGTCACCGTCATATCCCCGTCCTGCTGGAGCTAAAGCATGAAGTGGAAGTAACAGCCGTCTGTGACATCAACCTGGAAACAGCCAGGCAGGCAGCGGTCTCGTTTCACCAGCCGCTTGTCACGGATGACTTTCGCGATGTGCTGCCAAAAGTAGACGCTGTCATTATTTGTACACCCAATAAATTTCACGCGGAAGCTGCGATTGCTGCCCTCGATGCGGGCGTCCACGTCATGTGTGAGAAGCCGATGGCGATGACAGCGGAGGAAGGCGCAAGCATGCTGGAAGCGTCCAGACGGAGCGGAAAACAGCTGATGATTGCTTATCACTACCGCTCGATGAAAGAGAGCCAGGCTGCTAAAAAGCTCGTCGAGGCTGGAGAAATCGGAGCGCCGATGGTGGCAAGAGTGCAGGCGCTGCGCCGTCGAAAAGTACCCGGCTGGGGCGTGTTCACCAATAAAGAGCTCCAGGGAGGAGGCAGCTTGATTGATTTTGGCTGTCATTTCCTGGATTTATCCTTATGGCTGCTGGGCAGTCCAAAGCCGGTTGAAGTCAGCGGGAACACGTACAATAAGCTGAGCCGGATGCCGGACCAGATAAACGAATGGGGGCGTGTTGATCATACGACATTCGAAGTCGATGATCACGTCACGGCATATATCCGTTTTGATAACGGGGCAACGATGCTGTTTGAAACATCATGGGCCGCAAACGTAAAAGAAGATAAAGAATATGTATCGATATCCGGTGATACGGGAGGCGTTGATCTGTTCCCGCTCGAGGTTAACCAGGCGAAGCACGGGATGCTGCTCGACAGTACCCCGAACTGGGTGCCGGGAGAAGCGGACCCGGGACTGTTTCAGCTGCAGAATTTTATTGATGCCTGCCGCGGTGATGGAACACTGATCATTAAGCCGGAGGACGCGCTTTACGTGCAGCAGATTGTTGATGCGATTTACAGAAGCAGCGTGGAAGGACGCAGCATCTCACTGGAGGATTAACCAGTCATGAGGCTGATAGAAATGAAAGACGGAAATGCTTCATGATTTTCGTCTAAATCGAGGAGGAGATTTGCATGAAATCTGGCGTATTTACGGTTCTGTTCGGAGACAAGTCTTTTGAGGACATGCTCGATTATGTCAAAGCTGCCGGATTGGAAGCAGTGGAAATCGGCACGGGCGGTTACCCGGGAAACGCGCACTGCGATCTGGACGGCCTACTGGAAAGCGAAGATAAGCGAAATGAGTACATGAAGAAGGTGGAGGACCGCGGCTTGATGATCAGTGCATTCAGCTGTCACGGGAACCCGATTGATCCTAATGAAGCCTTTGCAAAAGAATCAGTAGAAGTCATGAAAAAGACCATTAAGCTGGCGTCATTAGTCGGCGTGCCGGTTGTCAACGGCTTTTCCGGTACTGCCGGTGATCACGAAGGAGCTAAGCTGCCAAACTGGCCGGTAGCCCCTTGGCCGGCTGAATACGGCGACATTTTGAAGTGGCAGTGGGAAGAAAAGCTGATCCCATGCTGGAAAGAACTCGGCGCTTACGCGGAAGAACACGGTATTAAAATCGGCATCGAGCTGCACGGAGGCTTTCTCGTCCATTCGCCGCACACGATGCTGAAGCTGAGAGAAGCAACTTCTCCTGCGATTGGCGCCAATCTCGACCCGAGCCATCTCTGGTGGCAGGGCATCGATCCGGTAGCTGCGATCAAAATACTTGGAAAAGCAGATGCGATCCATCACTTCCATGCGAAAGACACGTACATTGATCAGGATAACGTAAACATGTACGGTCTGACCGATATGCAGCCATACAGCGAGGTGCAGACACGCGCCTGGTCGTTCCGGTCTGTCGGATGCGGGCACAGCATGCAGGAATGGTCGGATATGATCAGTGCGTTGCGTACGTACGGCTACGATTATGTTGTCAGCATTGAGCACGAAGATCCGATTATGTCTATTGATGAAGGCTTTCAGCGCGCCGCTGATAACGTCAACAGCGTACTCATTCGTGAAAAGCCTGCGGACATGTGGTGGGCGTAAGCACAGGAACATAAGAGCGGAACCGGGGATGACCGGTTCCGTTTTTTTTTTGATTACGACATAAGGGGAAGCAGGAGGCTGATGGTTTGAGCGCCGAAAGATACCGGCCGTGAACGTAACAGGCTGTTATAACGAATAAAACAACTTGAGTCTTCGCAAGCGTTGCGTAACGTGCTTTCAGATTAACAATCTCCTGCAATCATTTGCAAGAGTGGTTCTCAGCAGTGTTCACCCATATGACCCACGTATCCTGCATCATTGAAAGTGCCGGAACCATCTGTTCCACTGCTTCAATCCAGTCAAAAACGGGTAAAGAACAACAATACGATTCGTAAAAAAGGAGGGGTACAGTGAGGAAGCGCGACTTATTCCGTGATATGAAGCAGCTCGTATCCGACTTAAAAACCCAGGACCACTCAACCGTCATTCGTTCTGAGGAAAAGCAGGTCGGTATCGGAAAGGGACGGCCGGTCTTGAAGAAAGAATCTGTTTTCCGTGCCAAAGTGGGCATCACGGCCGACGACCTTCCGCAACGGCAACATCCCCGCAACCGTTTACGAGGCAGACTTCCCGGGGAAGATAAGTAGTCCGGGATATTGAAATCAGAAAGGATGACGTCTTATGATGTGGCTGCTTGCCATTTTACTGCCGCCTGTAGCGGTCCTTCTAGCAGGGAAACCGATTCAGGCACTGATTAACCTCGTATTAACCCTGTTTTTCTATATACCAGGCATGATTCACGCGATCCTTGTCGTAAAGGAAAATAAGGATGACAAACGAATGGACAAATACATGCGAGGCACGTGACAAGAAAATGAATACGAGCCGCCCAACCCGGGCGGCTCGTCTCGTTTTAAGCTGTTTTTTTCTGCGGGGCAGGAGCTCCTGCGGCAGGAACTTGATCGATGTCCTTTTTCAGAATCGCAAGCAGTCCTGCTGTAACAAGTGAGCCAATTAATATGGCGACTACATATAGAACCGGCTGCGTCATGATCGGGATAACGAACACGCCTCCGTGCGGTGCTTCAGAAGCGGCACCGAAAAACATGGACAGTCCGCCTGCTACGGCAGAGCCGGCAATGAGCGAAGGGATCACCCGCAGTGGATCAGCTGCTGCGAAAGGAATCGCTCCTTCCGTAATAAACGAAGCTCCAAGAATGTAGTTTGTGCGGCCGGAATCACGCTGCTCCTTCGTGAACTTTCGCTTGAAAAACGTCGTAGCAAGTGCAATACCGAGCGGCGGCACCATACCTCCCGCCATAATAGCAGCAATCGGAGCATACAATCCGGCGTCGATCATCGCGAGTCCGAATGCGTAAGCGGATTTGTTGATCGGTCCGCCCATGTCGACTGCCATCATCCCGCCGAGAATGATTCCGAGAATGACGAAGTTGCCTGTCTGCATATCGCCGAGCCAGCTGACGAGTCCGCCTTGGACGGCTGCCATCGGTACGACGAGGAAGTACATAATGAACCCGGTTGTAAAGATACCAAACAGCGGGAGAATCAAAATCGTTTTAATGCCTTCAAGTGAAGCAGGCATAAAGCTGAACAAACGACGGATGCCAAGTACGAGATAACCTGCAAGGAAACCGGCTACAATCCCGCCGAGGAAACCGGCGTCGCCATTGTGAGCCATGAGACCGCCGACCATACCGGCAGCAAAACCGGGACGGTCTGCGATGCTGTAAGCGATGAAGCCTGCAAGCACTGGTACGATGAAGAAGAAGGCATTGGCACCGCCGATCGTCGACAGAATTTCACCAAACCAGCCCATCTCTCCTGTGATCGGATCTTCAAAGAAGAAGGACAAGGCGATTAAAATACCGCCGCCGACGATAAATGGCAGCATGTTTGATACACCGCTCATCAAGTGCTTGTAAAACGCGGCACCTGCCGATTTAGCTGAGCCGAGACCCGATGCAGAAGCGGCCTGGCGCTCTCCGCCGCCGGCTGCCTGGTGCACAGGTGCATCAGGTGCATCCTGCAACAGCTTCTCCGGCTTGCGGATGCCTGCGGCTACCGGCGCTTTCAGCAACGGTTTGCCATCGAAACGGTCTGTTTCCACCCGCGTGTCCGCAGCGATGATCACCGCGTCTGCTTTTTCAATATCTTCTGCGGTCAGCGCGTTTCTTACACCGTCTGAGCCGTTTGTTTCTACCTTAATATCGTAGCCAAGCTTTTCAGCAGCTGCTTTTAAGCCGTCAGCTGCCATGTACGTGTGCGCAATGCCAGTCGGGCAGCCTGTGACAGCGAGAAAATACGGGCGGTCCCCTGATGCTTCCTTTGGATCCTCTTCAGCAAGCTTTTCTGTTTCTTTCCGGTCAACCGCTGCAAGCAAGTCTTCTTCCGAAGGAACGGTCATCAGCTCTTCTCGGAAGGACTCGTCCATAAGCAGTGTGGAAAGGCGGGACAATGCTTGAAGGTGAGTTTGGTTCGCTCCTTCGCTGGCTGCGATCATGAAGAATAAGTGAGCCGGCTGAGCATCGAGAGAATCATAGTCGATTCCCGCTTTGGAGCGGCCGAAAACGATCGCAGGGCGTGACACAGCTTTCGTTTTTGCGTGAGGGATCGCGACCCCTTCGCCAATACCGGTCGAGCTTTGTGACTCCCGCTCGTGAATGGCTGCTTTGAAGGCAGCAGGATCATTCAGATTGCCTGCCTGATCCAGTTTGGCCGTTAGCTCATCGATGACGCCGTCTTTTGAGTCAGCTGTCAAATCCAGTACAATTGTTTCAACTGTGAGCAACTCTGTGATTTTCATACCGATTCCTCCTTATATTCGTGAACAGAGACGGACGGCAGCAGATCTTCAACATGCTCTTTCGTGCAAAGGGATTCTGAAAATGCCGTGGCAGAACCGGCAGCGATGCTCCAGCGGAATGCTTCTTCAGGTGCAAGACCGTTCTCCAGCCCCGCGAGAAATCCGGCAACCATCGAATCACCTGCTCCAACAGTAGAGTGGATCGTTCCGGTTGGAACAGCTGCTTCCAGCACACGTTCGGCGGAAACGAGCAGGGCGGATTCAGCTCCACGGGAGACGAGAACATTTTTTGCACCATCGGCAACAGCTTTTTTCGCCAAACGTACAGCTCCTGGTGTATCCGCTGATTCCTGGCCGTACAGGGCGGTCAGTTCATCGATATTCGGCTTAATCAGATACGGCCTGGCCGAGAGCGCTTTTTGCAGAGGCACACCGCTTGTATCGATCACCGTTCGAAGCGTGAGCTTTTCAGCTATCATCCGGTACGTTTCAGACGGGAGTGACGGTGGAAGACTTCCGGAAAGAACGAGCAGATCATGTTCGTCCGCTGAATCTAGTCCGGCAAGCAGCTGATGGACATGTTCCTCACTGATAGCTTGAGAAGGGCCATTAACCTCGGTTTCCTTTGCGGTCTTGAGTTTCATATTGATTCGTGTCATACCAGGTGTGTCAGTAAAATGGGTGCGCAAGCCCTCTGCAGCAAGCTCTTCCTTTAAAAAGGCGCCGGTAAATCCTGCTGTAAAACCGAGCAGCGTTGAGGCAATGCCAAACCGGTGCAGCACGCGGGAGACGTTTATGCCTTTCCCGCCTGGAATCATCCGCTGCTCGGTAGCGCGGTTTGTCGCACCTTCGACCAGCTCCGGCAGTTCCATAAAGCAGTCAATCGACGGGTTAAGGGTGACGGTGTAAATCATGGCTTCACTCCTTCAATCGTAGTATGCTCACTCAGCTGCTCGAGAAACAGTTCTGTATCAGCTTTTATCTCCGTAATCAGTGCAGCGTCGTGAATGGAGGCAAAACGCGAAAAGGATGTCTGCTGCAGTTTGGACGCATCTGCGAGTACAAACGCCTCTTGGGACGCTTCCAATGCGAGCTGTTTAATAGCAGCTTCTTCCGGGTCCGGAGTGGAAAAGCCAAATTCCGGGTCGACTCCGTTTGTGCCGAGAAATGCTTTATCGAACCGATACTGCTTCAGTGATTCAGCGGCTGTCCTGCCGATAAAAGCAAGCGTTCCCGATTTGACGTAGCCGCCGAGAACGTATGTGCGAAATCCTCGCTTGAGAGCAGGCTCTACAATGTTCAGGCCGTTTGTAACGATAACGATCTCCTTTGCCTCAATATAAGGAAGCATCGCCTCCGTTGAGGTTCCGGCATCGAGGTAGACGGAATCACCGTCTTCAATAAAGGAAGCGGCCAGTCTGCCGATTCGCTGTTTTTCTTCGGCGAAAACTGTTTTTTTATCGAGCATCGTTGGTTCATCCGACTTCCTGGAAGGAAGAGAGGCACCACCGTGTATACGCTTTAATTTTTGTGCATCTTCAAGTTCACTCAGGTCACGCCGGATTGTAGATTCTGAAGCACCGGTTGCTTCTGTCAAATCTGTCAATTTCACTGTCCGCCGCTGCCGGAGCAGTTCAAGAATTGTGTCGTGCCGTTCGTATGTCAGCATTGTTTCCGCCTCCATGTAAGGGATTACATTGAGTATAAAACATGAAACAATCAAAATCAATCATTTTATTTCAAAAACATTCAAAAACATTCATTTTCCTTTTGATCCGCTGAGGTCAGTATAGATACATGCTGCTGAATAGCTGGATGCAGACAGAAATATCAGCAGAAAATAAAGAGGAGTGATTGCTTTTGAACGATTATGAACGATGAAGATTTTCGTGTCAGGTTGTGCGATGACTGGAATCATGCTACGATAAAGATACTTAATTAAATTAATTAATAAAGGGGTGTCCTCATGACAACAGTAGAGAAAACATATGAGAAATTGTTTCGCGAGCGTGCAGACGCGGTTTATTTTTCACCGGGAAGAGTAAACTTAATAGGAGAACACATTGATTACAATGGAGGACTCGTGTTTCCAGCTGCGCTGACAATCGGAACTTACGCAGCGGTTTCTCCTCTTGAAGAGCGAAAAGTAGAAATGTATTCGATCAATTTTCCGGATGATGGCATACAAACGATTCATCTCGGTGGGAAGGTAGAGCTGCAGGGCGGATGGACAGATTTTATTCGGGCTATGACAGCGGTCATCGAGGCTGAAACAGGACGCCGTGTTCACGGATTTCGCGCGGTTGTAGAGGGAACCATCCCGAACGGTGCAGGGCTTTCTTCTTCAGCTTCATTTAATGTCCTGATTGGTACCGTGCTAAACGCATATAACGAGCTCGGACTCGATCAGGTTACCCTGAGTAAATTGGCACAGCAGGCAGAGAACGATTACCTTGGAGTTAACTGCGGTATTATGGACCCGTTCGCAATCGCTAACGGTAAAGAAAAGCAGGCGATGCTGCTCGATACAAGAACGCTGGACGTATCGTATGCCCCGCTTGATCTGCAGGACAACGTCCTCGTGATTATGAATACAAATAAGCGAAGAGAGCTTGCAGACTCGGCGTACAATCAGCGCAGGGAAGAATGCGAATCCGCGTTAATGAATCTGCAGGAGAATGGAGCACCCGCATATTTGTGTGAAGTGCCGCCGGAAATGCTTGAGGAAAAGGCAGGTCATCTTTCTAAGGTAGAATATGCACGTGCCCGCCATGCCGTAACCGAGCAGCAGCGCACGAAAGAGGCGCATGCAAAGCTTGTGGATGGTGACGTTGATGGGTTCGCCAAACTGCTGAATGCCTCACATCAATCGCTGAAACAGGATTATGAAGTGACAGGAGAGCATCTGGATGCACTCGTTGAGGCTGCCTGGGCAGAGGAAGGTGTTCTTGGAGCAAGAATGACAGGAGCAGGATTTGGCGGCTGTGCAATTGCGGTTGTTAAGCAGCAGGGCTTGCAGGAAACGCTTGAGCGCATTGGAAATACTTATCAGGCAGCGGTCGGCTGGAAACCGGCATTTTATGTAACAGATATCGGCGGAGGAGCCGGAAAATGGAAGGGAGAGGCATAAAATGAGTGTACTCGTTTGTGGAGGAGCAGGATACATTGGAAGCCATGCTGTTGCAGCGTTGCTGGAAGCGGGTGAAGAGGTAGTAGTAGCAGATAACCTGCAGACCGGTCATCGGGGAGCAGTGCCGGATCAGGCTGCTTTTTATCACGTCGATCTCCGTGATGAACAAGCCCTTGAGGCCATGTTTGCATCGGAATCGATAGATGCTGTGATGCATTTTGCCGCAGATTCGCTCGTCGGTGTCAGCATGGAAAAGCCGCTTGACTACTACGACAATAACGTAGGCGGCGCCATCAGTCTGATGAAGGTGATGAAGCAGCATCGTGTTCAGCATATCGTATTCTCGTCAACGGCCGCTGTATATGGGGAACCGGAATCTGTACCGATCACAGAGTCGGCCCCCACAAAGCCAGGCAACACGTACGGTCAGACGAAACTTGCGATCGAACAAATGCTGCACTGGTGCCGGCAGGCCTATGACATGGAGTACGTCGTGCTGCGCTACTTCAATGTAGCAGGGGCGCATACGACCGTTGATATTGGAGAAGATCATGATCCGGAAACTCACCTGATTCCAATTATTCTGCAGACGGCGCTCGGACAGCGCGAGAAAATCATGATTTTCGGAGATGATTATCCAACAGATGACGGCACCTGCATCCGCGATTATATTCACGTCGAGGATCTGATTCAAGCTCACATTCAGGCGCTGCAGCACCTGCGCAACGGCAAATCGTCAGATACGTTTAACCTTGGCAACGGCAGCGGCTTCAGTGTGAAGCAGGTGATCGATGCTGCTGAACATGTAACGGGACGTCCTATTTCCCGGGAAATAGCTCCGCGCCGGGCGGGAGATCCGGCAGAGCTGGTTGCTTCCTCCGAGAAAGCAGCATCCGTACTGGGCTGGAAGCCGAAGTATGCTGACTTGCACACGATCGTAAAAACAGCGTGGGAGTGGCACCAAAAGCATCCGAATGGCTACGGGGAGGAAAACTGAATGAACATCAGCCGATTAGTGGAAGAATTGACGGCATGGGCTGTCAGAAAAAAGCTGATTGAGAAAGAAGATCACGTGTACTGCCGGAATCAGCTGCTTGAGAAGCTGCAGATTGCTGATTTTGAACAGCCGGTATCCGCAGCAGAACGGGACCTTCATTCGATCATGGAGGATATCTTGAAATGGGCACTGGATGAAGGCAGGATAGAAAATGATACGGTAACGGAACGAGACTTGTTTGATACGAAGCTGATGGGTGTCTTTGCAGATAAGCCTTCTGTGATCGCGAGCCGGTTTGGCAAAGAGGAAGAGAAAAGCCCGGAACAGGCTACGGCCTGGTTTTACGAGTGGAACAAAGCGATTGATTACATTCGGACAAAGCGTATTGAAAAGAATGTAACCTGGAAGACGGATACAGAATACGGTGCGCTTGATATGACGATCAATTTATCGAAGCCGGAGAAAGATCCGGCTGAAATTGAAAAGCTTAAGCACCAGCCGGCTTCTTCCTATCCGCTCTGCCTGCTTTGCAGAGAAAATGAAGGCTATGCAGGTAGGCTTAATCACCCTGCCAGGCAGAATCTGCGAACAATTCCGGTGACCTTAAATGAAGAAGCGTGGCATTTTCAATTTTCTCCATATGTCTACTACCATGAACATGCTATTGTGCTGAAAGAGAAGCATGAGCCGATGGTCATCACCGGCGACACATTTACCCGGCTGCTTGCTTTTACTGAACGGTTCCCGCACTACTTTATAGGCTCCAATGCGGACTTGCCTATCGTCGGAGGCTCTATCTTGAGCCACGATCATTACCAGGCCGGCCGCTATACGTTTCCGATGGCCCGCGCTGAAGCAGAAGAAACAATGGAACTGCCACAGTTTACAGGAGTGACTGCAGCCAGAGTAAAATGGCCGATGTCCGTCGTCCGGCTTCAGGGAGACGATCGTACGGAAGTCAAAAAAGCAGCAGAACACATTTTGAACAGCTGGCGTGCTTACAGCGATGAAACGGCAGGGATTTATGCAGAGACAGACGGAACGCTCCATCAGACAATCACTCCGATTGCCAGACGGCGCGGAAGGGCATTCGAACTTGATCTTGTGCTCCGGAACAACCGCACCTCCAGCGATCATCCGGACGGGATATTTCATCCGCATGCGCATGCGCATCACATTAAAAAAGAAAATATCGGCCTGATCGAAGTCATGGGGCTGGCCGTACTGCCAGGTCGGCTGAAGCAGGAGCTTCGTGAAACTGCGGAAAAGCTAGCGGGTGTTTCCCCTGAATCGGCGTTGTATGACGGGATCACGGCAAAGCACGCTGATTGGGCACTGAAGGTTTCGGAAGGACGCCGTATCGCGAGCGTGGAAGAAATGGAGACGCTTCTGCAGGAAGAAACGGGGCTTGTCTTTGCAGAGATCTTAGGTCATGCGGGCGTGTTTAAACGTGACGATGCCGGTATTCGCGCGTTTCAACGGTTTATGCAGACGATCCAGCAATAGGGGGATAGGTGATGAGCAGTTTTCAGCATATGAAAGCACGAAACAGAAGCCGGGTGCTGCAGGCGATCCGACAGAGTACGTCAGGAATTTCACGCGCGAGCATTGCCGACCGTACAGGTTTGACCGCAGCATCCGTTACAAATATTGTGACGGCGCTGCTTCAGGAAAATCTCGTGCGTGAGACGAAAGCAGGAGCCTCCAGCGGCGGTCGAAAGCCGATCCTGCTGCAAATGAATAACCGGGCCCAGCGGATTGTCGGTATTGATATTGGATCCAGCGAGCTGCGAATCGCGTCAGCAGGGCTGGACACCGTACTGCTGCGGAGCAGGACGATTGCCATCCCGGAGCAGGTGACGGAAAACACCTTTCTCTCCTTTCTTACCTCTTCGCTGCATCAATTTTTGAGTGAGGAACCGGAACCGGTGCTTGGAATAGGCGCAGCCGTACATGGAATCGTAGACAGACGCAGCGGTGTTTCGGTTCACGCCCCCGCTCATGGGATAAAGGGCGTTCCGCTTCGCCATGCGCTGGAGACAGCTTTTGGGCTCCCGATTTCCACCTGTAATGACGTGAAGGCAATGGCGCTGGCCGAATCGTGGTACGGGAAGGGGCGCACGTATGATTCCTTTTTGTTTATCAATGCTGGTCGAGGGTTGGGAGCGGCTTACGTGGAAAACGGAAGAGTCGCAGAAGGTGCTTCCGGCATAGCTGGAGAAATCGGCCACACGCTCATCGATCCGAACGGCGTCCAGTGTTCATGCGGAGCAAGCGGCTGCCTGCAGACGCTTGCTTCGGCTGAAGCGCTCGTACGGCAGGCAAATGAAGCGACTGAGCACAGGCCCTACACATCCGGCGCAGACGTTGCAGCCGCTGCAGGCACCGATCCTGCTGCAGCTGAAGCACTGAAGCAGATTGGCACGTGGCTTGGGTATGCTCTTGTGAACGCTGTGCATACGTTCAATCCGAGTGCAGTCGTTTTCGGGGGCGGGTTAAGCCGGAACGAACAGCTGATGGAAACAGCGCGTAAAGCTGCATATCCACGCTTTCTGACCAAGCACGCTGCCGATACAGATATCCATGTATCAACACTGGAAAACAGTACGCTGCGAGGAGCCTGTTCGCTCGTTCTGCGTGATCATATTCTGCAAGAGCCGGAAGCATAATCAGCTCCGGCTTTTCAAGCGTTTGTAAGTTGGGTACAATAGAGACACGTTTAACGGAAGCAGAAGCAAAGGAGCGATAACGTGGTTACGGACTTACAGGCACTTAAAAATAAAATCCTCGAAAAGACACAGCTCGTCTTTATCATCAGCGATCCGCAGCAGCCGGATAACCCGATTATTTACGCAAACCAGGGATTCACCAAGTTGACCGGCTATTCCCAGGAAGACATCATCGGTCAAAACTGCCGGTTTCTGCAGGGTGAAAAGACAGATCAGCGCGAAGTCGATAAAATTCGCAGCGCAGTTAAAGAAAAAGAGCCGGTGTCAGTCGAACTGCTTAACTATAAAAAAGACGGAACGCCGTTTTGGAACCTGCTGCATATCGATCCGATTTATCTGGAATCAGAGGATCAGTACTACTTCGTCGGGATTCAAAAAGATATTACCGATTTCAAAGAAGCAGAGGAAAAGCTTGCCTCCTATAATAAAGAAATTGAGCTCCTTTCCACTCCAGTTGTGCCGATTAAAGAAACGATTTCCGTTCTGCCGCTTATCGGAAACATTGATGAGAAGCGAATGAACATTATCATGGAGCGTATTCTTCCTGAACTGGACCGATCTGCGATTGAGACGCTGATTTTGGATCTCTCCGGTTTCCGTGAAGTGGATGAAGCAGCCGTCGTCGGTATTTTTCAGCTTGGTGATTTAATGAAGCTGAAAGGAGTGACGATGATCATCACCGGCATCACACCAAAAGTCGCAATGCACACACGGGGGCTGGATATCGATTTATCCTCTTTAAAAACCTATGGTTCAGTGAAGCAGGCAATTGAAGCGATCGATGCCGATTAACAATTAAACAGCCTCCGCCCATTCATCGGGCAGAGGCTGTTTTCTGCGTAATAGACAAATTAAGCAGGATCCTCATCAGGCGTTCGGACAGCGATAATTAAAAAGACAAAGTAGCTGATCATCAGCACAGATCCGCTGATGATATAGAACAGCAGGGTCACTATTCCCGGGAGCGGAAACGGCTCCATCATATAGAGATACATGCCGAGGCAGAGTCCAATGGTTCCGATCAGGGCACTCCATACATGAATTTTGGTAAGCAGCGTTTTTCCAGGACGGTATACTTTGTAGTAGATCGACCAGGCGAATAAAGACAGCCAGCCGGCAGTCAGAACGTGAGCATGGATCGGACGCAGTGAAGGTCCGCCTGAGCCGGCCATGTGACCACCCATGAACGTACCGATGACACCGAAGACGGCAGCGGTAATAAGCAGCATTTTACTATATGACATACACAAAACCTCTCTTTTCAAAGATGAATGCTCGAGATCGCGGTGCAACATACACAGTCTGTTTTCTATTATATGCGAAACGACAGACGGTAGAAACCGGAAGCCCGTCTGTGATTATGAATGCTTTATGACAGTTTAGCGAAACAGCTCCGTCAGAAGCCTCCAAAAAGCAGGAAAAGAACCGTCTTTGATCGAAAAGGTATAATGACTAGTCATTAGAGGAGGACCATTTATGCGAACGATCGTCATTGCACAGGATTTGCAGGGGGAGCTCATCAAGAAAATTAAAGAAGCAGTCCCAGATTGGAATGTGGTTATCGGCCGGGAGGAAGAAACGTGGAAGCCTTGGATGCCGGAAGCAGAAGCAGCTGCTGGATGGAAGGCAGACATGATGGAGTATGCGGGAGAACATCTGAAGTGGATCCAAACGTGGAGTGCAGGCGTCGACCATCTTCCACTCGATACATACTTTAAGCAGGGAATTCAGATTTCAAGTGCCAATGGAGTCCACGCCGCGCCCATTTCGGAAACGATTTTTGCCTTTATGCTCGGCTGGACAAGGCGCATGTCTGCTTATGCAAAGCAGCAGACTGAAAAGAAATGGCATCATGCTGGATTGAAGCATGAAATTCATGGAGCTTCAATCGTGATATACGGGATGGGAGCGATCGGAGAGGAAACGGCAAGGCTCGCAAAAGCGTTCCGAATGGATGTTACCGGCGTTCGCAAAAGCGGAGCGCCGTCAGATTATGCAGATAGAATCGTCACGCCGGAGGAAGCCGATCAGCGGCTTGCGAAGGCCGATTTTGTCATCAATGCCCTGCCGCTGACAAAAGATACGGAACAGTTTTTTTCAGAGGCACGACTTCGACTGATGGGAAAACAGACCTTTTTCATTAACATAGGCCGGGGCGGCACCGTAGATGAAGCGGCAATGACGGAATTACTTGCACAAAAGCAGCTCGGCGGAGCCGGACTGGACGTTTTTCAAGAAGAGCCGCTTCCAGAAGCGAATCCGCTTTGGGAGATGGATAACGTACTTATCTCTCCGCACACAGCAGGCTCAACCGAATTTTACAACGAACGGGTCGTCTGCGATATTTTAATACCAAATTTAATCGCCTATACAAAAGGGGAAATACTTCCGGTCAATCAGGTTAATCAGGAAAATGGCTACTAACGGCCAGTTTGTCTATGTTGTTTAATAAAAGGCGTTGGGAACGGAGGTGATTATCTTCGCCACCGTCTGCATCTGCGGACCTGCTCTTTCCGGAGGAAACGGGTTTGGCTTTCCTCCGGTTGTCGGAAGCGCTGGGTCTACCCTTTATTCTGAGCCGAGGCTCTCTGGTTTCGACAGCTGGCAGAGAAGGTAAACACCTGATGTTTTTAGCAGGAGCCTGCAAGTGCCCATGGAACCTTCTTCGTGCAGGGTCTTTTTCATAGAGCGGGACCCGGGTGCTTCGCAGCATTCGTCTTAGGAGCAGCGAGCAGGAGGGAAATTCTTTGCCGCTTTGTTTCGGAGCGGCAGGCTGATGAAGCGAAGAAGGATGATATAAAAAAACAGTAACTAGGTAATCAGACGGACTTTTTCAAAAGCCTGATAACGAGCTGCCGGCTGGCAGCTCTATTCGTCGTACATCTGTTTCCTGAAAATGGATTGACGAACTCCTTCGTATATCGTAATATTAGGGAACGAAGTATTTGCGATGGAGGACGACTGGTAATGAATCAGCCCATAGAAAAACTGCTTTCCTACGAACTTGGTATGACTGCACACATGCTTCAAAACAATATTAATCGTAAGTTTTCAGGGTTAGGGCTGACACGCTCTCAAAGTAATATCCTGTTTCTGCTTTACAAAGAAGGCAGTATGACGCAGGTGGAGCTGATGCAGCGGCTGAATGTGCAAGGATCAACGATGAACGGACTGCTGGAAACGATGCTGAAAAAAGAACTGATTCGGAAAATGCAGAGCCGCGAAGACCGGCGCAGCAGAGTGATTTCTCTTACGGAAAAAGGCATGCATATCGAAGAAGAGATGTGGACAGCACTGGAACATGCAGAGTCGAAAATAACCAGTGCTCTTTCAGCTGAAGAGGACAAACAAATGCGGCGGCTGCTGGAGAAAATACGTCTGTCGTTCCGTGAGGAGGAAGGCCGGTGAACTCCCAAAAAGAACAAAGTGCAAGGCTTGGATCTGAGCCGATCCCTGCCTTGCTGAAGCGACTTTCTATTCCTGCAATTGCAGGAATGCTTGCGATGTCCGTGTACAACCTGGTCGATACCATCTTTATTTCCTATGCGGTCGGCATTGACGGAGTGGCTGCTGTGACGCTGGCTTTTCCGCTTATGATCGTCATGATGGCTGTTGCCGGGGCGTTAGGCATGGGTGGTGCTTCTGTTATTTCCAGAAGGCTCGGAGCCGGGAAAGAAAAAGAGGCAGATCATGTATTTAGTAACATGATGATGCTCGTTGTACTTATTGGTGTCATCGGCGTGATCGGCTCCTATACACTGCTGAACCCGGTTCTCCAGCTGTTTGGGGCAGGCGATACCGTTATGGCGATGGCATATTCCTATATTTTCCCAATTACAATGGGGACAGTCTTTTTTACATTTGCATTTACGACAAACGCCGTCATCCGCGCAGAAGGAAATGCCAGGTTTGCGATGATCACAATGATTATTCCGTCTGTGCTCAACATTATTCTGGATCCAGTTTTTATTATCTGGCTGAATATGGGAGTGCAGGGAGCGGCTATTGCGACTGTCATTTCACAGGCTTCCGTAACCTTTATGGTGTTAAAGTATTTTATCAGCGGGAAAAGCTCCCTTCATATTCGTCCAGTTCTCATGCTGCCGGTTTGGCGGATTATTAAGGAAGTCTCTATCGTTGGGATGCCGGCATTTGCCCGGCAGGTAGCAGGAAGCGTGATGATGATCGTCATTAATGCGATGCTGATCCGCTACGGCGGCGAATTTTACGTCGGGGTATTTGGTGTTGTGCAGCGAATCGCGATGATTACGCTAATGCCGATGATGGGAATTCTACAGGGGATGCAGCCGATCGTCGGCTATAACTTTGGGGCTCGGCAGTTTGGACGAATGAGTGAGGCGATTAAGCTTTCTCTCAAAGTCGTAACGCTGTTTTCGTTTCTCGTATTTGGAGCAGCGATGGTCATCCCGGACTGGCTTATGCGAGTATTTACGCAGGATCAGGCTGTGATCGACGCAGGAGTTGATGCGCTGCGAATTATTTTTGCTGTCGCGTTTGTGATCGGCATACAGGTGATCAGCGGCGGCCTTTATCAGGCGCTTGGAAAAGCGAGGCCGGCTTTAATTCTATCGATGGCCAGGCAGGTGCTGTTTTTGATTCCGCTCGTTCTGATTCTCGCACCGGTGATTGGTGTCTGGGGAGTCTGGATTGCATTCCCCGCGGCCGATATTCTTGCTGTTCTTTTGTCGCTTTATTTCTTGCGGCGAGACCGGAAGCTGTTCTTTCCACCGGATGCTCAAGCAAAGAAAGAAGAAAACCTGCAGGAAAAGCATGCCTGATCAACGAAAGACCGCTCTCTATTCACAGAGAACGGTCTTTTCAGAATGTAGATATAGTCATTTTAGGGGAATAACGTTGCATCTGCCTGTATCTGCTGACACTCGGTTTCTGGAGAGAACGGGCTCAGCTAACCGTTTTTGCCTGAGCCTTGCCATAAGTTTCGCTTCGTAGCCGCTGCCGCAGGCAATGTTTCGTACACGGCTGGAAACCAGGGAAGTGCCAAGTACTACCGTGCTGCATGTGTGAGGCACATAGGGTGATCCGGTTCCATGTTTTCAGGAAGGATCCGTTCTCCAGTTTCTTGCACCACCAATCAGCACCGTTTACTATAACGCTTATTTAACGATCAAAACCGGAACTTCGACGTACTTCATGACTTTGTGACTGACGCTTCCAAGCACCATCGTCTGCAGCGAGCTGCGTCCGCGGCTTCCGATTACGAGAATATCCGCTCCGGACTCTTTCGTGTAATCGATAATGGAGGAAGCGACGTTTTCCCGCTCCATAATAACCGTTTCCTTCCATTCTGCAGGGCCGATATCGACTTTTTTATATTCATCAAACAGCTCCTGCTGCTCCTCGGCCGGCGGGTGAGGTTTCTCATCCTCCAGCTCGTCTGTAACAGAACGGCTGCGCATTTCCACATGAAGCAGTTCAACCACGGCGTTCCGCTCTGCTAATGAAGCAAGCTCTGCTGCTTTTTCACATGCCCTGAAGCTGTGCTCGGATCCGTCTGCTGCGACTAAAATATGAGTAAACATAAGGAGCCCCCTTATTCCGTTAAAGTAGTGTATACAGCTATCTTCCCATATTTGCATGATTCAAACAAACAGTCACTACAGGAAAAAATCAAAACATACATGAGCCAGACCAAAAAAAGCGCAGACTTTTCAGTGAAGAACGACAGGACGTCGTTTTGGTTGCAGGTCCCCTCCGCTTTGCCAGAATAGGCCCATTTTAGTGAGCAGCACTTGGCAGAAGGACACGGCTTCACTAGGTTTGAGGCTTTTTCACCTTTAGAAGCCGTGATGCGGAAGATAAAGAAAGACTTCTCAGGGTAGAAGATCTGGAGGTCAGGAGGGAAAGTCGTGCTCGTTCCCTCCTCATCCTTTCGGAGGCGGAACCAGCTGTCAGTGCATAAAAAAGAACCCTCCATTTGGAGAGTTCTTCTCGTGAAGAGGAGCATTGCAACGTGCGCTCTTTTTCCTTATTTAACCATCATGACCGGGGCTTTCACATACTTCATCACTTTATGGCTGACGCTTCCGAGAACCATCGTCTGCATCGTGTTCAGTCCACGGCTTCCAATCACAAGCACATCGTACGCGCCGTCGTTCGCATGAGAAATGATAGGCTCTGCTACGCCGTTCTTTCCGTGAAGAACGGTTGAGGTAACAGAGATGTTCTCAGCGGCAATCATGTCCTCAAATGAAGCGAGCATACGGCGGCGCTTCGCAGAAGCTGCATCAGAATCCCCATAGTGCAGGATATCTGTTTTAGAGCGGCTGCCGTCGACTACATAAAGCAGTTCAATTTCAGAGTCTTCCGTGATCCTGGCAAGTCCAATTGCTTTTTCGGCGGCTCGATTGCTGTGTTCAGAGCCATCAACTGCAAGTAAGATACGTTTCATAAGCGAACGGCCTCCTTAATGGCCGGAGGCTTTGTTTAAGCCGCCGATCTTTTCCATTAGCTTGTAGCTTTCTTTGTTTAATCCTGTAATAGATACTTCAATATTGCGAAGTCCATATTTGTGCTTCACCTTATCAATAGCGCCAACTGCTGAGTCGTCCCACAGCTGTGTATTCGATAAGTCGAGAATAACGTGACTGACATCGGCGCTAAAATCAAGCTGGTCCATGAAAGCCTGTACGGAAGCAAAGAAGAGCTGTCCGTGAATTTCGTACGTCATCTCCCGGGTGCGAACATTGAAATGTTCCTCGACTTTGATCTTGGAAAGCTTCCAGGCAAAGAAGATAGCGCTCATTATTACCCCGGCGAACACACCAATCGCCAAATCGTGCGTATAAACTACCGTACCGACGACGGTGACCATGACGAGCGCATCCGTCCGCGGCCCTTTATGAATGTTCGTCAGCGACGACCAGTCAAACGTGCCGATGGATACCATGATCATGACGCCGGCTAGAGCTGCCATCGGAATTTGCACAACCCAGTCTCCGACGACGAGAATGAGAAACATAAGAAACGTACCGGCGACCAAAGCGGATAGTCTGCCCGTACCACCGGACTTGACGTTGATGACTGATTGACCGATCATTGCACAGCCGGCCATGCCGCCGAAGAAACCTGTAGTGACGTTGGCAATTCCTTGCCCGCGGCTTTCTTTGTTTTTATCACTGTCCGTATCGGTCATGTCATCCACGATCGAGGCCGTTAACAGAGATTCCAATATCCCAACCATCGCAAGCGCTAATGAATAAGGGAAGATAATCATCAGCGTTTCCATGTTCAGCGGGATGTTTGGCAGGGCAAAGATCGGCAGTGTATCCGGGAGTGCCCCCATATCGCCGACTGTACGAACGCCTGCGTTCATAATGATCGCTATCGCCGTAACGACAACGATGGCGACAAGTGTAGACGGAACGGCTTTCGTAAACTTAGGCAAAATATAAATGATCGCCAGCGTGAGCGCCACCATCGCATACATCACCCACGTCTCGTTGACAAAGTGCTGCAGCTGGGACGTGAAGATTAAGATTGCAAGCGCATTGACAAAGCCGATCATAACGGATCTCGGCACAAATTTCATCAACGCAGCGAGCTTAAACACCCCGAATAAAATCTGCAGAATACCTGTCAGAATCGTAGCGGCGAGCAGATACTCCAAGCCATGGTCTGCTACAAGCGTAATCATGAGCAGAGCCATTGCTCCTGTTGCTGCCGAAATCATGCCGGGGCGTCCACCGACAAACGAGATAATGACAGCAATACAGAAGCTGGCATAGAGGCCGACCATCGGGTCAACACCAGCAATGATGGAAAAAGCAATCGCTTCCGGGATCAGAGCGAGGGCTACAACCAGCCCTGCCAGCACGTCTCCTTTCACGTTGCTGAACCATTCCTATTTCCATTTTTCAATTGTAGACAACACGTGCACCTCTTTCTATTAGATTGATAGAGTCCTTCCTAGAAAGACTCGGTCCGTAGAGAACAGAATGAGTATAGCAGATTATGAGAAAAAGTCAAAAATTCGATGAAAGCGTACGTCATACAGCAGTATCGCTTGTTTGATCATTCATTCTCCATTTTTCATAGGAACTTGTTGAATGAAATTAGCTGTGGTCGGTTCGCTTCAGGAAAAGCGGATCTTTACAAAACGTTTAAAATGGAGCCTCAACCTTTAAGCTTCCTTAACACGGGATTTACGTTCAGCGGGTATGGTGTAGGTATAGAAACAGGAGAGGATGAAACAGACATGCGCATAAGAGCTGTATTTCTCGATATGGATGGTACTCTGTTAAATACCGAAGATGTAATTTCCCATAAAATGAGACAGGTGATTGAAGAACTGAAACGAGCTGGCATTTATGTGTTTCTCGCTACGGGAAGACACCTGGATATTACCCTGCCGCATCATCGGAGTCTCGGACTGAAAACGCCGATGATTTGTTTAAATGGGGCTGCCGTCTACGACTGGTTTTCGCTTGATCCGCTGCAGATGAAGTACATGCATTCACCGTGGGAGCTGCACGAAGCGGTCGTCCGCTCCGGTGCTAGAAATATAATGGTTCATGCAGAAGAAGGCCTGTACTGCCTGGAACAGGATGAAATTGTACAGGCATGGGTTAATGAGGGCGGAAAGTATCCGGTCTACACAGGGCCGCTTCATACGGTGAAACCGGAGAAAATATTAAAGTACAGCGTTCGGTCTACGGACTTCATTACGCTCCCGAAAAAGCTCTACAGCCGTACGGCGGAATTAATCCGCTGGCAGGACGGATTTGAACTGGTTCGTAAAGAAATCTCAAAATGGTCAGCGATGGAATACCTGTTGTATCAATACGGTATTTCCAAGCAGGAAGCGATCGCGTTTGGCGACGGACCGAATGATATCGACATGCTGCGCCGCGCCGGCACTGGTGTGGCAATGGGTAATGCCATACCGGAATTAAAAAAGGCGGCGGACTTTGTTACAGGGACGAATGCCGAAGATGGAGCAGCTGATTTTCTTATGCGCCATGTCCTGCAGGCAGGAACAGTAGAAGCACAATAGCGCGGCCAACTGTTTTCTTTACCTCACCCCCCAGCTTTAGGTAAAATGAGAGGGAATGGAAAACAGGAGGGAAAGCAGATGAAGGCAGGAGTGCTGTTCTTTATCGTATCCGTGATTACACTGCGCGGATGCGGGGAGGCTGGTCCATATGAGCAGGCGGAATTGTATCTGGATCCGGAGTTTGCTGGAGGAACGCTTTCTGTCACGCCGGTTGTGTTACACAACGGTGAACAGGAGGCATTGTTTCAGTATGAAGGACATATTGCTGTAATCAACCGGATTGAGCAGGGAGATATGCTGCTTTATGAAGCGGAAGAGGATGCCGGTGGAGACATACAGCAGATCATGCTCGACGAAGACGCTGAACACAGCGGAAATCACATTGAGGTTGAAGCTGATCCGGGTGAATTTACGATTGAAGCAGAAGCGGTCTTTACTGTCGCACCAGCCGGCGGCGAGGGAGAAAGCAGAGAATATAAGCATACACTGCGCCAGCGGGTGGAGGTTCAGCGGGGGACTAATGTGGAAGAAGACTGATGTATCAACTGCGTAAGCGGTATCATTTTTTCTGGATAATATTGATTGTTTTGTGCAATTATGCTAACATCAGCCTTGTACATGTTTGAATTGGCAATATCAACGGCCTCTTGGCACGACCAGGGTACGAATGATTCGCACGATTCAACAAATTTCTTTTAGGGAGGCCGATTTATATGGTCACAGGAACAGTAAAATGGTTTAACGCAGAAAAAGGATTTGGTTTCATCGAGCGCGAGGACGGCGACGACGTATTCGTTCACTTCTCCGCAATCAACGCTGAAGGCTTCAAGACACTTGATGAAGGACAAAACGTTGAGTTTGAAATCGTTGACGGCGACCGTGGCCCACAGGCTGCGAATGTATCAGCGGTATAATCATAGCTTCGAATAGAAAGAGACACGGCAGCGATCGCTTCCGTGTCTCTTTTTCTGTCTATTATGGCTTAACGAGATGAATTAACTTGTCCATTCGGGCTTTCTTACAAGTCTGAAGAGCTTCGCTGGAAAGGCCGCTGACTGAAATAGAAGCATGACAGCGCCTCATCAGCGTTGCAAGAATGCCGAGAAATAATGTATCGATTACAAATCGTTCTGAACCTTGAAAGTAAAAATTCCGGCCGCCGCGATTGCCGTGCTCAAGCAGGCGGCTTCGCATGGCAGCGGCATCTTCAGCTGAAAGGTGCGCGGGGAGCAATACGTGCACAGCGCTTCCGGTATCTGTTATCTCTACGGTCATACCTGGCGCCCTCCTTCAGCTGTTGAAAATTGATTTGTTTGTTCCAGTAAACCGCCAGCGAGTGCTGTCATCTGCTCCGTGCTGGCCGCAATTTCCTCCAAGGAATGACTCGCTTCAGAGGAAGCGGAAGCGACAGCCTCCGCATGATGATCGGTATCATCTGTAAAGGAGCCGATCTCATCAATAAACGAGATAATTGCAGCAGAGGAAGCTGTTTTCTCACCGGCAAGCTCCTTAATTTCTGTTATATCACCAGATGTTTTGGATACCGCTTCGTAAATCGTGTCAAACAACTGTTTTGTACGGGTAACTTCTTCTGCCCCCGCAGCTACCGATCGTTCATTTGTCTCCATTGAATCTGCAGCCAGTGCGGCAGTATCTGTTATAGAGGTGATAATACCCGTTACATGCTCCGCTTCGCGTGAGGTTTGTTCAGCCAATTTGCGAACTTCGTCGGCAACGACGGCAAAGCCGCGGCCGGCCTCACCGGCTCTGGCAGCTTCAATCGCTGCATTGAGTGCAAGCAAATTGGTTTGATCAGATATCTTCGTAATCGTATCGACGATGCTGTTTATTTGGCCTGCATATTTATCAAGGGACTGCACGTGAATTCCTGCCTCTGAGGCATCCTGTTTCATTTGATTCATTTTCGAAGCAACTTCTTCCAAGCTGGTGCTTCCTTTCCCAGTAAGAGAGAGGGTATCCTCGGCCGCTTTTCCGGATCGATCCGATCTTGTGCTGATTATTTGTAAAAGAGAAGAAAGCTCCAGCAGTGCCTGGGATGTATTCTCAACGGCTGTTCGACCGGATGCGGCCTGGCTGCGCATGACGTTTGCACTGTCCGAAACAACTGCAGAGCCAGCGCTGATTTCCTCGATTGAGGCTGCATTTTGTTCCGCTTGAGCCGCTGTCTGCTCGGCAGCCGCTTTCACATGCACAATCGTGTCGGAGAGGGAGAGACGAAGACTGTCAAAGGCACGTGACAGCTGGCCAATCTCATCGGCAGAATCATTTTCGGCACGGTGCGAGAGGTCCAGCTTTTCCCCTTGAATGCGCTGTATGACGCCATTTAACCGCTGGAGGGGCTTCACAACGAGGAATCGCAGCCCTGTAAATACAAAGGCAAGTAAAATGAGCGTATTAACAATCAGCGTAAAGTAGGTTTGGAGCAGGTTAGCAACTGTCGTGCCAACGAGATCCAGTGCACCGGATTGTGCAAGCAGGTACTGAGCGTAAGCAACCGGTGCCCCTGCAGCTAAGCTGAACAGTGTGGCACCCAGGACAACGAGCGTCATTTTTCGGGCGATGGATGAAGTCAGCACAGATTTAGATAAATAAGCAGGCAATTTGATAACCCCTTCCACGGGTTTAATTAGTTCTATCATCAGGGTTCTTATTACCCAAGATGAGGAGGGATCAAGCATTATTCTTAAAGTGGTAACAAAATACCTGCTGAGAATCACATGAGATGACAGGGTTTTCATCTTCGTGGTAGGATATCGATGAGGTGAGAGTGATGGTCACAATAAACGACATTGCAGATAAAGCCGGAGTTTCCAGAACGACGGTGTCCAGAGTGCTGAATGATTCCGGCTATGTCAGTGCAGAAGCTCGGGAGCGGGTACGCCGCATCATTGAAGAAACGGGATACAGACCGAGCGAACAAGCAAAGTCACTTCGGCTGAAGCGCACAAAAGTAATCGGGGTCGTGCTGCCAAAGCTGTTTACAGAGACATCCAGCCGGATGGCGAATGGACTCGACGATGTGTTCCAGCAGAATGGCTATCAAATGCTGCTCGCAAGCTCGAATCTGAATCATGAACAGGAGCGCCGGCAGCTGCAGCTGCTTGAAAGCAGACGAGTAGACGGCATTATTTTGACGGCGACCAACCAGAACGAAGAGCTGCTGGCTACGCTGCGGGCTATGCAGGTGCCGGTTGTCGCACTCGGTCAAAACCTTCCAGGCGTGTCTTCGGTTTATTTTGACGACTATCACGCTGCCGCAGATTTAACAGAGCATATGATTCAAAGCGGGAAACGCCGAATCGGTTTTATTGGAGTAGACGAATCGGATTATGCTGTCGGCGTGCTGCGCAGGCAGGGCTTTTTGGACGTGATGAATCGACACGGGCTTGAGGTTCGGCCCGAATGGATCCTCAAGGCCGATTTTACAAGTGAGTGCGGAAAAGCGGCATTTGAACAAATAGCAGCCTCCGATTCAGAGTGGCCTGACGCCGTGCTTGCAGTGACAGACAGACTGGCAGTAGGTGCGATGCAGGCTGCGAAAGAAAAAGGGCTTCAGGTGCCTGAACAGATCGGCTTTGCCGGTGTAGGCGCTACCGACATGTCGCAGTACGTTACCCCGGCGCTGACTACCATCGATTACAAATACGAAGAAGCTGGAAGAGAAGCTGCGCAAATGCTGCTTCGATCGTTAAACCAGCAAAATGTCGAAAAATCTGTAATGGGCTATGGACTTTTGAAGCGGGATAGTTTATCATGTTGATGGAATCGATTACACAAGAGATTTATTTTATTTTGCACAATATGGAATCGATTACATGTTCAGGTGATCGATCCTGTATAGGTGCTTGATTTAAAAAAAGAAAGGGGTATGAAGCATGGCTGATGAGAACCGCAGAATAGCGGAAGAACTGATTGAAGCCATCGGCGGGCAAGAGAATATTGATTCTGCTGCCCACTGTGCGACACGTCTTCGTCTCATGGTAAAAGACAAGGAAAAGATTGATCAGGAGAAGGTCGAGGAGATTGATAAGGTAAAAGGTGCTTTTTACAACTCCGGACAGTTTCAGGTCATCTTCGGAACGGGTACAGTAAACCGGATTCACCAGGAAGTCATTGCACTAGGTGTATCGGAATCATCGAAATCGGAGCAGAAGGCGGAATCTGCGAAGCAGGGTAATGCGATGCAGCGTCTACTCAGAACGTTCGGTGACGTCTTTGTTCCAATCATCCCGGTGCTCGTTGCCACCGGTTTATTCATGGGTCTCCGCGGGCTTGTTACACAGGAAGCGGTGCTGGGTCTGTTCGGTACGACACCAGAAGCGATCCCGGATAACTTTATCTTATATACAGAAGTGTTAACCGATACAGCCTTTGCCTTTCTGCCGGCGCTGATTGCCTGGTCGGCGTTTCGGGTGTTCGGCGGAAGTCCGGTTATCGGTATCGTTCTCGGTTTAATGCTCGTCAACCCGGCCCTGCCAAACGCATATGAAGTCGGGGAAGGTGCGGCAGATCCGCTTATGTTCTTCGGATTTATTCCGCTGATCGGCTATCAGGGATCCGTACTCCCGGCGTTTATAGCGGGTTATCTCGGTGCGAAGCTCGAAAAATGGCTTCGTCAGCGAATTCCAGAAGCACTTGATTTGATTTTAACCCCATTTTTGACCCTTCTGATCATGATTACGGCTGCATTGTTTATCGTCGGACCGATTTTCTCAGCAGTAGAAGCTGCGATTATGGTCGGGGCCACGTTCGTGCTGGAGCTTCCGCTCGGATTAAGCGGACTGATCATCGGTGGTCTCCATCAGGTGATCGTGATCACCGGGGTGCACCACATATTCAACTTGTTTGAAATTCAGCTGCTTGCTGATAACGGACTAAATCCGTTTAACGCACTGATTACAGCTGGTATTGCTGCGCAGGGTGCAGCAGCTCTTGCCGTCGGTTTAAAAACGAAGGCGAAAAAACTGAAAGCTATTGCGCTTCCGTCTTCTGTGTCTGCGTTTCTCGGTATTACGGAACCAGCGATCTTTGGTGTAAACCTCCGTTATGGAAAGCCTTTCGTGATGGGTCTGATCGGTGGTGCAGCAGGTGGATTTTTCGCCGCGCTGTTTAACCTGCAGGCAACAGGAATGGCCATTACAGTTATTCCGGGTACGCTGCTCTACATTGAATCATTCAGCAGTCTCGTGCTCTATATTTTGACAAACCTCATTGCAGGCGGTACGGCATTCGTTCTGACGTGGCTCTTTGGCTATAACGACGACATGCAGCAGTAGAAGTTCGTAAACCTTATGAGCTTAACAAAGGGCCCGGAATCAGTGAGATTCCGGGCCCTCAGGCTGTTTATAAAGTCAATCTGCATAGATGTTTATTCGTTTTGTTGTATGTCCCTTATGCTTGCCGAGCCAGCCGTGGGCTTGCAGTCAGCTATTCGCCCCTTTTGAAGAGAGAAGGGCGCGGGAGGATGGCGCGGCTTCACTCGGACTCAGGCTTCTCGCGAGAAGCTTTCAAGACCTGGTCCGGCTCCGCTCGCGCTTTTCATGCCGTTCAGCGATCCGAGCAGCATAGCATTTTCCGGCTGCGCTGCTTCCACGGGCACGCCGGACACGACGGGGAAATGGATCTGCTTTTTTAAAAAACAACGTCACGATCAGTAGAAACGCCAGCTCATCTGTCTACGTGGTAAAGTTGTTGAAGCACCGGTCCCCTAAGCGGTGTCGAAACGTTTCCTAAGCGAAGGTTCCACCCGAATCAAGTCAGCTTGTGCGCATCGTCAAGGGTTTCAAGTGAACTGCCAGCTGCCGGCCTCGAAGGAATGCTCCGGGAGGATCAGAACGAGGCGAAGATCCACCGCTTCTATCACTAAAAGGAAGCGGTTAGCTGAGGCCGTTCCCTCCGGAAAGCGAGGATCCGCAGATGCAGCCAGATGCAAGGTGATTTCCCCGTAAAGACGTTATCGACAATCTAAAGGCCCGGAATCATCACTGATTCCGGGCCTTTATTATTGATTATTTCTTCTTGTCGTCTGGATCGATTTCGTTGTCTGAAAGCTGTTCTTCAAATTCTTCCCGGAGATCATCGTAGATTTTCTCTTTGAATTCCTCGTACGCTTCTTCTTTCAAATCGTCATAGACTTCTTCTTTGACTTGCTCGTAAACTTCTTCCTTTACTTCTTCTTTCATTTCTTCATAAATCTCATCACGAACGTCTTCTTTTAAGTCATCGCGGACGTCATCAAACGCATCGTCAAATACATTCTCTTTCATTCCGCCGTATACTTCCTTTTTTACCTCGCGCCGTTCCCGTTTGCGTTTTTTGATCTTATCGATCTTCACATCACGCGACATCATAATCAAGAGAGAAAAGATCATGACGACCATAATGACCGCAAACGGCAGAGCTGCGACAATGGAAGCGGTCTGCAGACCCTCCAGTCCGCCGCTTAACAGCAGTACAGAGGCGGTTCCTGCAATAAGAAAGCCCCAGATAATTTTAATGTAAAGTTTTGGACTCAGACTGCCGCTGCTCGTCATCGCACCGAGTACATAAGAGGCCGAGTCCGCCGAAGTGATAAAGAAAATAATGATGAGCACAATGGCAAGGCCGCTCATAACTGCTGCAAAGGGAAGTTCGCCTAACGTCGCAAAGAGCGCCAATTCCTCTTCTTCCATAACGAGGTCGCCGATCACATCGTTCCCGCCAAGAATCATACTTAGAGCGGTTCCGCCAAACGTAGTAAACCAGAGTGCTGCCAATACGGAAGGCACAATCAGAACACCGGCGACGAATTCCCGAATCGTACGCCCCCGGGAAATACGGGCGATGAAAATACCCATGAATGGAGACCAGGAAATGTGCCAGGCCCAGAAGAATATCGTATAGTTGCCGAGCCATTCGCCGTCCCCGTATGGGTCGAGATCGAGGCTCATCGTAACCACATTTGATAGATAGCCGCCGATCGTTGTCACAAAGTTTTGTGCGATAAATAATGTCGGGCCTGCTATGACAACAAATAATAGTAGAACTGCTGCCATGGTCAGGTTAATCGTACTTAGTATGCGAATGCCTTTATTTACACCGGTAGCAGCGGAAAAAATAAACAGCACAGTAATGATTGCGATAATAGTAAGCTGTGTCGATGGATTGTTTGCAATACCGTCAAACAAGTAGGAAAACCCGCCTGATATTTGCAGGGCGCTCAGACCAAATGTAGTCGCAACCCCGGTTGAAGTAGCCAAAACGGCAAGTGTGTCAATTCCTTTTCCGAAGGCACCGTGTGCACGGTCACCGAGAATTGGCTGAAACGCAGAACTGATAAGCGCTGGCTGGTCTTTTCTGAACTGTACGTAAGCAAGCGTTAAGGCTACCAGTGAGAAGATTGCCCATGGGTGCAGTGCCCAGTGGAAAACCCCGTAGCGAAGACCTGCTGTAGCAAGCTCACCCTCTGTAGAGCCTGCAAAGTCAGGGTGCGGATCAAAAAAATAAAGCACCGGTTCGGCCACTCCCCAGAAAACAAACCCTACCCCGATGCCGGCGGAGAAGAGCATGCCGATCCAAGTGAAAAAGCGGTACTCCGGTTTCTCATCCGGTTTTCCCAGCTTTAGTTTACCGAACGGGCTGATAGCGAGAAAAAGTACAAAACCGATAATAAAAGCGGTGGAAAGCATGTAAAACCAGCCGAAGTTATCGAGTGTAAACGCAAGCCCCTGATTGGAGGCATTCTCTAAGGAATCCGGACCGAGAAACCCCCAGATTACGAATGCAGCTACGATTGGTGCAGAAATGTAAAAGACGATACTTGGTTTTTTCGTTTCATACTGATAATGTTCAGTCATAAGTAGTTTAAATCCGCAATTGCGGATCGTTCCCCCTTTTTCTATGTCGTAGTGAATCATGTATGTCATCAGGACGGAAATGGCTGGTCCTGTCGAACACGTATAGCAGGGATTATAAAAACATTCCCTATATTAAACGGAGAGAAACCATTCTTTTCATGATTTTCCTTCTTTGATCCAGTTCTCAGAGCTGAAAAGCAGGAATAACACTTACATTTGTGGAACATTAACGGAGCAAGTTTCGAGAAAAGGAGTGATTCGTTATGGTGCAATTGGAAGACTTTTTAAAACTGGATATCCGGATCGGAACCATCGTGGAAGCGGCAGCGCTCGAAAAAGCCCATGTCCCTGCGATAAAAATGAAAATTGACTTTGGCAGTCTCGGTCTGCTTCAGTCGAGCGCCCAGATTACAAAGCGATATGAGCCGTCGGAGCTGATTGGCCGTCAGGTTATCGCGGTCGTTAATTTCCCGCCGCGCAAGGTTGCCGGCTATACATCAGAGGTGCTTGTGCTTGGCGGAGTCCCGGGGGAGGGAGACGTCGTACTGGTAGCACCAGACAGTGACGTACCGGACGGCACGAAAATCAGCTGACGTTATCGAAGCGTAACGGTGAACGGCTGTATATCATAGAGACTGTCGTTAAGGTAGACGTCGACCCGGTACTCGCCTTCCATGAGCTCCGGATCTTCTGCGTTAAGAAGATCCAATGACAGCGAACTTCCAGAAAAAAAAGGATAAGCACGGTCGGAAATGAGTTCCTCAGCTCCCGTCCCGAGATAATACAGCTCGTAGCGAAGTTCAATTCCGTCAAGAGACTCTCCGGTATAATACAGCTGAATCATGGATTCATATTTAATAAAGACAGGATTCTCCATCGTATCCAGTTCTCCGGAAGGAGGCTGATCACCGTCGTAAACATAAATCCCCGGCTCGAGGGGAGGATTCCAGTGCCAGTTAAATAAAAACAGTGCCGGAGCGGCTGCAATAAGCAGCATTGCCACTGGAACGACGGCTCCGGCTGTTTTAGACAGGCCCCGGCCGCGAAAGAGCGGCGGAGAGGGACGTCCCTCAGATTCGAGCTGAGCCATTTTAGAGATTTTACGCATATAAACGGCATTTCCAGTCATGCCGAACGCAATATGCATGAAAAGAATTGGTGCTGCAAGAAAAGCAGGTGTTGCAGCTGCACCAGCTCCAAGGTTAAGCAAGGCCGGAAGCAGGGATTCTATGAGAAGGAACAAAAGATAAATAAGGAAATAGGAAGCCGCAAATACATATAGATGACGGGAGGCTGCCCAAACCGGCCCCAGCAGAAAAGCTGCCCAGTTCCAACCGGCAAATAGTGACGGCCGGGAGTGCTTCTCCCATTTGCTTTCGTAATACTCTGCATTTATGTCAATATACGGACGATACTCGTTCATAACAGGCTGTCTCCTTCAGCGGCGAATATGCACATTTCTTCGGGACGTTTGCTCATCGGCTGTCAAATAGGTGGAGCGGCCGAGATAGAGCGGCAGCGGATTGACCTCCATATTCGGCAATCCGTTTTCCTGAAAACAGGATGCATCCTGATGAAACTGCGTGATGTCAGCGACAAACCAGTCATGATCGCCGTAAGTATTGCGGTCAATGATACGACATTCATAGGCTGCATAGGCGCAGTCAAGCACCGGTACTGGAACAGTACGACCTATCTGCCATGACAATCCAATTTTATCGAGTTTATTTCCTTCCGAACCGCTGTAGGTCCCTGCTTTTTGAATGACAGCAGCGTGATCGGCAGAAACAAACTGCACAGCAAAGCTTCCGGATTCCTTCATCAGCCGATGAGAGTGCCGCTCTTCTGCCACTGCAACTCCGTAAATAGGGGGATCATAGGATATATACGAGTGCCAGCCGGCAGCCATTATATTGGTTTCTCCTTCAAAGGCAGTGGTGACGAGGGCGACAAGCCCCGGATAGCTGTGCATCACCGTTTTTTTAACAGGCTTAAGCATGCATAAACTTCCTTTCCTGCAGAGGCACAAAGAAAGCTGGTCCAGCCGTTTTGCTGCTGGTCCAGCTTATTCTGTCGGCTTCTCTGCATAGCCGTATTATATAAGACTTGAAACGGATGATTCAACCTTAAGCCTGCCGGTTACTCCATCGATTGAAAATCTTCCGGGCTGCCAGCCTGTACAGCCTCGTCCAAATCAGTATGACCGAGCAGGGCGCCAGCACTTTCACCATCTACTAAAATAGATGTTTCCTCCGCGCCGAACTGCTGCATCATCATAGCAATCTGCTCAAGCAGCATCATTTCACCGCTGGACCCGAGGTTTGCGTCTTCAATTTCCGGCGAGAACGACACTTCAGCTGTCGTATCATCGAGTGCTACAGACTGAACGGTTGTTCCTTCCGGAAGAAGCGGATAAAGCTCTTCATGGGTCGGACCTGCTGCCCAGAGTTCCATCGCTTCCATCGCCCCCGCTTCATCCATGCTCACTTCATTATCCGCTTCCACGCGGTAATTATTCAACAGCTCAGCATCCGAGAAATAAAGGTAAAGAGGAGAAACGACGGCTTCTGCTTCCTCAGTCGTTTCTTCGTCGGATGCTGCCTCTTCATTTGCCTCTTCTTCATTCGCTGCATTAGATTCTTCATCCGCATCTTCATTAGCATCGGCATTGTTATTTCCGTTATTTTCATTATCCTCAGAGTCAGGCTCGGCAATGTTTTCGTCCGAATTCGCTTCATTGTCCGCTTCGATATCTGCATCCTCCTCTTCTTCATTGGAAATGCCTTCTGTGTTTTCGTTCACATCGTCGAGGTTTTCTTCTACCTCATTGGCTCCGCCAACGTTATTGTTCACTTCATTGTCATTATCGTTCGCTTCATTTACTCCGCAGGCTGCAGCTAGACTCAGTGCCATTGCCCCGATAACAAACGTTCGCATTTTACGCATGAGAAAACCACCTTTTCTAAATTATCATCGTAAGTTCTTACAGGATTTGTCGTTCTTTCTGGAGAAATGTTACATGCGGTCTCCCATTCGCTATAATAGAGGTTCAGTACATGATTTTCAAGAAGGAGGCAATCCCTTGAGCACAGATCGAACAGCGCCGGAAATGGTATATGAGGGTGTGATGGTGCTGCTTGCCTTTGCAGCTGTATCCACGATCTGGTTTGAAACAAGATATGAAGATCCGATTGTGTGGGGAACATGGGGCGTGTTCTTCGTCGATTTCTGTGTCCGCTTTTACCGAGCAGAACAAAAGCTTTCCTTCTTTAAAGATAATCCATTCATTGTTATCGCGATTATTCCGCTTGATGCTGTTTTTCAAGCTGCCCGCTTGGCGCGAATTCTTCATTTTCTGCGGCTGAAGGCGATGACAAAATATTATGCCAAGCCGGCGATCAAAGTGCTCTCGAAACAAAAGCTGATGCACGTCTTGCCGGGTGTCATTCTGTTCGTATTTTTATGTACGATCCCGCTCTACTGGGCCGAACAGGAAAAACTGGCTCATTATGCAGAAGCATGGGGCGGGGCAGCCGCTTCGCTTATCTTTTTTGGCTATGCCTATATCGATCCGGATTCGATCACCGGAAATATTGTGATAGCGCTGCTGACGTTCAGCGGGGTCATTCTTCACGCATGTATCCTGCGCTGGGTGTTTGATACCGTTAAAGAAACGAAAGCAGCTAAAGCAGCTGAGGAAAAGGGGAAGGACCTATTTTCTTAACAGACCGGCATAACTCAAGCTTAGTCAGATGACATAGAAGTAAAAAGCATAATTTCCTCTATTGATACCGAATGAATATAAGAAGACCCGGCCTCTTGGCCGGGTCTTCTCGTATAACAGAAAAGTATTGTCTACTGCAGATCTTCGATGGAGTCGATGTCCATGTATTCCGGAACAACGAGTCCCGTGCGTGCACCTTCCAGATTAGCGCCAAGGTCTTCCATACTGTCACCGTACTCTTCGACGAGGTGATCGTGAGTAAGCGGCAGCCATGCAGCTACCATTGCGTCAGCCTGACCGTCAGCCACTGCCTGGAACATGAAGTTTGCTTCAAGCGGATCCATGGAGACTTCGTAGCCGAGGTCTTCCAGAACGAGTGCAATCATGTTGGTAGAGGCGATTTCAGAATCCCATGCAACAAAGACGAGATCGATCTGCTCACCATCTACTTCTTCAACACCGTCTGTCCATTCCGCAACCATGTCTTCGTTTGCATCGATCCATTCTCGTGCAGCTTCCTCTTCATCCATGCCTTCCTGAATGGAGACCATGATTTCACCCATGTCGTCTTCTGACCACTGGAAATTATCGAGTACTTGATACGCTTCTGGCATGTCTGATTCGAGGTCTTCGCGAACGAATGTGTGAATGTCTTCTGCTTCACCGAAAACGCCTTCCGGGTCATCCAGGAATTTCAGGTCATACTCTGAAAACTTCCAGTGCGGCGTCCAGCCTGTTACGATAATTGGTTCTTCATTTTCAAACGCATCGCCTAGTGCCTGCGTCATAGCAGCATCCGAACTTGCAGAAATATCCCAGTCACTCAGGTCGTACGTTTCAAGTGCATCTTCTGCAGCTGACATAATCCCTGCACCAGCATCGATACCAGTGATGGTATACTCAAGCTCTTCCCCGTAGTCAGAGCCGGAAGCTTCGCCGTCGTTGTCTGCATCATCATCTGCTGCGTTGTTTTCTGCTGCATTGTTGTCCGCACCGTTATTCTCTTCAGCAGCGTTATCTGCGTTGTCGTTTCCAGCAGCGTTGTTGTTTTCTTCTGCATTGTCTCCGCAAGCTGCAAGCAGCGCGACCGATAAACCAGCAGCAAGGCCAAACTTGTGCATCTTTCTCATTGTAAAACCCTCTCCTTTTATAAAATGTTTTTCTATCTATATGACCTTTTTGAGAAAAAGGTTAAAACCTAAGCTTGTCGCTTCTCAGGATTCAGTGCCTGAGTAAGGCGGTCGAGAATGATGGCAAGGATAACAAGGCTGATTCCGGCTTCAAAGCCCATCGCCATGTCGTTTCGTCCAACGGCATAATAGACCTGACGGCCGATGCCATCTGTTCCAATCATGGCAGCAATAACAACCATGGAAAGAGCCAGCATGATCGTCTGGTTTACACCGGCCATAATCGTAACCTTCGCCATCGGCAGCTGTACTTTAAACAGCTTCTGATTCGAAGTCGAACCGAATGCATCGGAGGCTTCAATGGTTTCTTTCGGCACCTGACGGATACCGAGATTCGTCAGCCTGACGGTGGGCGGCATTGCAAATATAACGGAAGCAATAACACCTGGGACGATTCCGATACTGAAAAAGGCGACGGCCGGAATCAGATACACGAATGCCGGCATCGTCTGCATGAAGTCGAGAATCGGTGTCACGATGTTGCGGACCAGATCATTTTTAGCCATCCAAATTCCAACAGGTACCCCTATTATAACGGAAATCAAGGTCGCAGTGATAACAAGCGACAATGTCAGGATCAAGTCATCCCAGTAATCGATGCTCTCAATGAAGAGGAGACCGAAGAAAATAAGAATCGGGAGACCGAACTTCCCGGTTTTTCTGACGAGCAGATACCCGATGACGGTAAGAACTAAGATCAGCACGATCGGCGGTATCAATCCGAAAAAGCTGTTCAGGACACCGGTAATCCAGCCGACTGAATTACGGATCCCTTCGAAAATAAACTCAAAGCCTTCAGCATTTCGAAGCCAGTCTACAAAATCTTCTGCCCATGTTCCGACTGGAAGGCGGGGCAGGAATTCCAAAATAGCGTCAAACCAGTCATAAATTGCTTCACTCAACGCTGTTCACCTCTTTTCCAGATAATGCCGAAAGAATCTTGCTTCGAATAACAATGCCTTCTAATTTCCCGCTGTCGTTTGTAACAGCGATCGGCACAGTGGAATTTGATGTCATTTCAAACAAGTCGTGCATCGGCGTTTCCAGGTTACACGTTGGTACTTCTTTTTGAATATATGGAGCGATGTCACGCTCTTCCCGTTTCACAGCTTCAGCGATATCAGAGGCATGCACGATACCCTGCAGCTCACGAGAACGGTTGACGACGTAGACGGAAGAAATGTCTGCATCACGCATCCGCTGCAGTGTTACCCGCGGACCATCCTTCTCAGCGTTCACTGTCTCTGGGCGAGTCATAATATGCTCAGCTGTATATACCTTGGAACGATCCACGTCTTCAACGAAGCGGGCAACATAGTCGTCTGCCGGATGCATCAGAATGTCTTCCGGTGTACCGATTTGTACGATCGCCCCGTCCTTCATGATCATTATGCGGTCACCGATACGCAGCGCCTCATCCAAATCGTGTGTAATAAAGATGATTGTTTTTTGCATCGAGGCCTGCAGATCGAGTAATTCATCCTGCATGTCCTTTCGGATCAGCGGGTCCAGTGCAGAGAAAGCCTCATCCATTAACAGGATGTCTGGGTCATTAGCAAGCGCTCTTGCGAGTCCGACCCGCTGCTGCATTCCGCCGGAAAGCTGGTCCGGATATTGATCCTCGTATCCTTGCAGCCCTACAAGCTTTAAAGAATCCATTGCTTTTTGACGTCGCTCTTCCTTCGGCATTCCTTGTACTTCAAGACCGTATTCAACATTCGACACGATCGTTCGGAATGGAAACAGCCCGAATTTTTGAAATACCATACTCATTTTTTTACGGCGAACTTCTCTAAGCGCCGAATCGTCCATTTTCGCCAGGTCGTCGCCGTCGATCTGAATCTGACCTTCCGTCGGGTCAATCAGACGGTTCAGCAGACGGACAAGTGTTGACTTCCCGCTTCCGGAAAGTCCCATAATAACGAAGACTTCTGCCTCGTTCACGTCAAACGTCGCACGGTTAACACCGACTGTAAGACCAGTTTCTTTAAGTATTTCGTCCTTCGACTTCTTTTCTTTCAACATTTCAAGTGCTGGTTTCGTTCGTTTTCCAAAAATCTTGGATAGATTGCGCACTTCGATTTTAGCCACGTCTGCCACCTCTTTTCATTTTCATGGTTTCTCACACTCTTTGCTACCTTTGACGCATGGAATAACATGGAACTAGGTACAAAGCAGTTGAAATCACACCTTGTTCACTATACGCATCTTTTTCTCATCCTTCAACTGTTGTGCAGAGACATAATCAGGGATAAAGTTTGTACAGAAAAAACTGTACAAAACTGACGCGCTAATATCTTTATAATACTACAATTTACTCAATATAAGGACGCAACCTTTCGTTTTATCAGTTCTTTTCATCATGCTACTATGAGAAAGGTGTAAAAAAAGGAGGTTGCTGTGATGGACGTTGAAGAGAAACTGGAGCAAGCCAGAGCCAGGTTTACGAACGAAATAGCGAACAATATCAGCTTGTATGATCTCCCTGCTTCAATCGGCAGACTGTACGGGGCTATCTTTTTTTCAGAAGATCCGGTTACGCTTGATGAACTGAGCCGTAAGACCGGTATGAGCAAAACGAGCATGAGTACGGGCGTCCGGACGCTGGCAGATGCGAATATGATTGAAAAAACATGGCGTAAAGGGGTGCGAAAGGATTTATATCAAACCGATCCAGATTGGTATAAATCGTTCTCGACTGTTTTTATTAAACGGTGGAGCGAGGCGTCTGAGCTGAATTTAAAGGCGCTGCGAACCGCGAAAGCAGAGCTCGAAGAAGTCCAACAAAAAGCAGGCGAAACTCTTGCCGAACGTGCACAAACCGATATTGACAAGCTCGAATCAGCTGAAGCATACTATGAGTGGCTTCAGGAAGTGATTTCTTTATTTGAGACCGACAAAATTTACGAGCTGGTACCGAAAAAAGAAGTGCCGGCGAAAGACATAGAAAAACCATTCGTCCGTAAAGGATGAATGGTTTTTCTATGTCTGATTTCTTATAATCCGGAATTATTCCCGGCACCGAGCTGGTATCTGATACAATAAGCATGTGAAACGTATGGAGATTGTTTCACATACAAATGACAGGCCGGAATGTCGACTGTCATGAATCGGGTTTCTTCATAATGAGAAAGATCCCGTAAACGCATACATAAATTCGTAAACAGGTTGTAACACTATCAGCGCGTAAGCGACTAACTAGATGACACAGGGAGGGAATATTGTGAGGGAGGAGTTTGAACGGCTTTACACGACCTACCACCAGCAATTATTCCAGTATTTATTTTACTTGGTCCGAAGCCGGGAAACGGCCGAAGAACTGGTTCAGGAAGTTTATATTAAAGTACTGCATTCCTTTGAAACGTTTGAGGGCAAAAGCAGTGAGAAAACATGGCTCTACTCCATCGCAAAGCATGTTGCGATTGACTGGATACGCAGACAATCCCGAAAAAAGCGCAAATTCGAAGGCAAGGAATACGAATGGAGCGAACGGGAGTTTGAAATCGAGGACAAGCAGCCGCTCCCTGATCAAATTGTTGAGCAGCAGGAAGAGATTCAGCAGGTGTATCAGATGCTTGAAAAATGTACAAAGGATCAACAGCAGGTGATCGTTCTCCGCTACGTGCAATCCCTGTCGATCGCCGAGAGTGCAGAAATTCTTGGATGGTCGGAAAGCAAGGTGAAAACGACGCAGCACCGCGCGATCAAAGCACTGCAGAAGCATTTGAAGGCACATGAAGATGTACAGGATGGAAAGGAGGAAATGCAGTGAGCAGAAGGAAATGGTCAGAGGATGATATTGAAAAAACACTGACAAAGCTTCCGAAGATTGAAGACCGACGCTCCAAGGACGAGCTGTTCCAGGCGGTAGAAAAGCAGCGCGGCGGAAGAATGCCGTCCAGGATGGAGCAGCGGAAGCGGCAGTGGTTTTTTCCGGCCATGGCTTCGGCAGCCGCCGTTCTTCTCGTAGTTCTCATGATCCCTTCATTCATGAACAGCGGCATGTTCATGAGCGGAGACGATATGAACTCCGCTGAACAGAACAACATGTCGACCATGAGTGAATCGGATTTGCAAACCAACTCAGAAGAACAGGCTGCAGATGACGAGAGCACCAATGATGCAGGCAACGACTCTTCCAATACAAGCTCCCCGAACGATGGAGCAGAGGAAGAGAGCGCTGACATACAGGTGAACGAGGAAGAGGAAGCTGCGGACAATGAACCGGTGAACACGTCTCCGGGAGAGGCAGATCTAAGCGGCAATATTTTAAATAATGAGGAAAATAACGGGAACGGCATGCAGGAAGCACAGATCGATTACACGTATGAAGAAGAAAGCACAACCTATGTAACAGCAGCGTTGGAAGAAGAGGATGGCTCACTGGTCACGCTTACCCCTGAGAGCGGTTCAGGTCTCACAAAAGCAGAGGCTGTGACAGAAGCGTTGGCAGCCAGCGATCCGACAGAAGAAGATGGTGTTTTCAGCATGCTGGAGTCCATTGAACTTCATCAGCCGGAAGAGGGGGCGGTCAGTCTTTATTTTGAGGAGGGAACCGATTTCTCCAGCCTGTCAAGCGCCCAGACAGACTACGCGCTTGAAGTGCTGCAGGAAGTCCTGTCTATTCATCAAATTAACCAGGTATACTTCTTCGAAGGAGAAGACCCGCTGGAATTTGGTCCAGTTGGTGAGACAAATGTAGGTCTCTCCCTGATGAATCGTGGATTTTACCAGGTTGACGGCAATCTCGTCAGTGCCCGGCAGGCAGGAGCTCCGATGACCAATGGAGCAGGAGAACCGTTGACGTTTGATGAAACAGTCGAGGAGATGGCGAACTCAGAAGATGAGAGCTTTTCATCGGTTGTGCCAGAGGAAGTGGAGATCAGCGACATTCGTTATGAAGATGAAACGGCGTTTGTATTTTTTAGTGACGACGGCGCATCGGAAGAAGAATTCGAGCTGTTTCAGCAGGCTGTTGAATTGACTGCGAAATATTTTACACTCGACACGATGCAGTTGGTGAATAATGAAGAAGAAGAAGTGACAGTGATTCCGCTGCAGCTGCCGGAGGCAAGCAGCGAAGAACAGCAGGCGAATGATTCGGACAATGAACTTTCCGAAAACGATGAAACAGGAAATGAAGAAGAGTCTGACGATCCGGCAAACACTGAAGAAAATGGTAGTGAGAACATCAACACCAACAGCAATGAAGAAGATGATGAAGAAACGACCACCGGCAATGAAGAAAATGAGAATGAAAACGAAGAGGAAGACGAGAACGAGAATAACGACAACGCTTAGCTGGTAAGCCGCCCAAATCGGGCGGCTTTTTCAGAGTGTTGATAAAGTCATTTTAAGTGAATAACGTTGCACCTGCCTGCATCTGCGGACCCTCGCTTTCCGGAGGGAACGGCCTCAGCTAACCGCTTCTTCCTTTCGTCAGAAGCGCTGGATCTTCGCCTCGTTCTGATCCTCTCGGAGTCGAGTTTCCTCCGATTTAGCAGCTGGCTGTCCGGTTAAAACCCTGATGATGATTCACACGAGCTTGTTCCATATAAAGGGAACCTTTCGTTAGGCAGCGCTTCGATGTCGAATCGGGATGAACGTCAACGTATCCACCCAAAAAAGCCGCAGCGTTCAGCGATTGAGACGTTTTTCTCCATCAAACAAATCCATTTTCCCTTTGTGTCCGGCGGGGACGCCTGTGGAATTAGCGCAGCCTGAAGATCCTTTCTCAGGGGTTGCCCTGAGAAATAGCTGAAGGCAAGCCCACGGCAAGCTTCCGCCGGTAAACAGAGGGGAAAGTCAATCAATCGAATAAACATGTAAACAAATTGACTTTATCAACAGCCTGGGAAAGCCGCCCAAATCGGGCGGCTTTTTCAGGTGGTTGACAACGTCATTCGGATTTAACCGTTTAGTCATTTCTATGCATTCTTTCTTCCCTTATCCAGCCAGCTATGGGCCTGCCTTCAGCTCCTTTTCAGTGTGACCCCTTTCTGCAGGGAGAATGGCACGAGAGGAGGGCGCGGCTTCACTCGGACACAGGCTTCTCACGAGAAGCCTTCAAGAGCTAGTCCGGCTCCGCTCGCGCTTGTCATGCCGTTCAAGTTCGAACGGCTATGAGGCTTCACCCGAGCAACGTTCCAAACGGCATTGAATCTATTACTGCGATATGCATCGGCTGTTCCGGCGATTGCAGGGCCGGATCAGCTGGATGTGAATTCGGACAGATCAGAACGGGAACGTTATAATAGAGGCAGAATGGAAGCAGACAGGGAGTGGCACAAATGCCGGAGCAAAAGCGATTTACGTGGCGCGAATTTTATGACTTAATACGAATGACAAAGCCGCCGGTATGGATTTTGGCTGCTGCGCTGATCCTGAGCTTATTTGAAACCGCGGTCGGTCTTCTCATCCCACTGTTTACGCAGCAAATTGTCGATTCAGTGACCGCAGGCGGACTGGAAACGGGGACAATTGTGCTGTTTTTGAGTTTATTTCTGCTTCAGGCTGTGGGGACCGGAGTATCGATGTACCTGCTCACCTATACAGGTGAACACATTGTGCGGGAGCTGCGAAGCCGTATCTGGCGGCATATTCTCCGTCTGCCCGTATCTTATTTTGATCACGTACAGAGCGGGGAGACGGTCAGCCGTTTGATTAATGATACCGGGATTGTGAAAGGTCTGATTACGAGACACCTTGTATCAGCGGTCACAGGGGTGCTCTCCATGACAGGAGCCGTCATGATTCTGCTTTGGCTGGACTGGCAGATGACGCTGGTTATGCTGACAGCTGTGCCGGTGATGCTGTTTATTATTATTCCGCTCGGCAGGAAAATGTACCGGATTTCCAAATCACTTCAGCAGGAGATGGCCTCTTATACGGCTGTGCTCAGCACCGTCCTTTCTGAAATAAGGCTTGTAAAGATGTATACAGCTGAAAAACACGAAAGACAGCGTGGGGAATCGCGCACGAAAGAGCTGTTTCGCTACGGGTTAAAGGAAGCAAAAGTGCTGGCAGTTCTGCATCCGCTCATGACGCTCGCTATGATGTTGATGCTAGTGTTTATCATCGGCTTCGGAGGAGTGAGAGTGGCAGCTGGAGCGCTTACGGCCGGTGAATTGGTCGCGTTTATTTTATACTTATTTATGATCATTGTGCCTGTCAGCCAGTTCTCATCATTTTTTGCCGAGCTGCAAAAAGCAGCTGGAGCGACAGAGCGGATCCGCGGTCTTTTGGATGAGACTGAAGAGCCGGAGTCAGCTGAGCGCCAGCCTCCGACTGTCCTGCAGCCGCTGACGATGGAGCAAGTATCCTTTTCCTACGAACAGGATCAGGTATTAACCGATGTTTCTTTTGAGGTTCCGGCAGGCAGTGTGACAGCAGTGGTAGGACCGAGCGGGGCTGGAAAGACGACGCTGTTTTCCTTAATTGAACGGTTTTACGAGCCCGGCGCGGGTTCGATTCGCTACGGAACCGACCCGGTTGCTTCGTACCCGCTCCGGTTATGGAGACGCAAGATCGGTTACGTATCGCAGGAAAGTCCGCTGCTGGCTGGAACTGTGCGTCAAAACCTAATGTATGGTCTATCAGAAGAACCGCCGGAGTATCGTTTTTGGGATGTGCTTGAAGCAGCGAATGCCTCGTCTTTCGTACAGGAGCTTCCCAATAAGCTCGATACAGAAGTAGGAGAGAGGGGAATCCGTTTGTCAGGGGGACAAAAGCAGCGAATTGCGATTGCCCGAGCCCTGCTGCGCGATCCGGAAGTACTGCTGCTGGACGAAGCCACTGCGAGCCTGGACAGCCAGTCGGAAAAGCAAGTGCAGGAAGCGCTTGATATTCTGATGAATGGCAGAACGACGATCATCATTGCACATCGTTTCTCAACAATCGCAGGAGCGGATCAAATCATTGTGATGGAAAACGGGCGGGTAACAGGGAGAGGGAGCCACCGGACGCTGTACGACAGCCACTCTCTGTACCGAAAGCTTGCGGACCATCAGCTGTCCGCTGTATCAGAACGATAAATCTGCAGCTTTTTCAGCCGGTATTGCAGACTTTGTCTGCTCATGCCAAGTATATTTGCAGCGCGGGTGACATTTCCATTCGTGCGGCGGAGTGTTTCTTTTAAATAGGTGCGCTCGCTGTCTTCGAGGTGCTCCTTCAGCGGCTTTTGTTCGAAAGCAGCCGGCTCTGAAGCGCGGATATCTTCCTTCAGCATTCGCAGCTTCATGTGGCCAGGCAGGTGATGTGGCTCGATGCTGCCTGCATGATGAATAATATTCATGGCACCTTCGATGACATGCTCGAGCTCACGTACATTGCCCGGCCACTCATAGTCGTTGAAAAGAGCTTCTGTTTCCTTTGAAAGGCCGGCGACGTTCAGCTGAAACCGCTCGTTAAACAGCGATATAAAGAAATTGCTTAAAAGCGGAATGTCCCGTGGCCGTTCCCGGAGCGGCGGAACCGCTAAGGAAACAACGCTCAGCCGGTAATACAAATCAGGCCGGAGCCGGCCCTGCTGCATGGCAGTAAGGGGGTCTTCATTTAAAACAGCAATAATCCGCACGTCGACTGGGACATCTTTCGTACCGCCAAGCCTGCGCACGGTTTTTTCCTGAATGACACGCAGAAGCTTTGCCTGCATCGGTTTCGATAAGGAATTGACCTCATCCAGGAGCAGTGTACCGCCTGCTGCCTGCTCGAACAAGCCCGTTTGTCCGGATGCACCTGTAAACGCGCCTTTCACCGATCCGAACAAAATGCCTTCTATCAGTGATTCCGGCAGGGCAGCGCAGTTTTGAGCGATAAATGGACCGGCTGCCCGAGGACTTTCCGAGTGGATGCTTTGGGCGAAAAGCTCTTTCCCGGTGCCTGTTTCTCCATACAGCAGCACTGCCGAAGCAGTGCGCGACGCCTGTCTGGCCCGCTGTACCGTTTCCTTTAATTGAATACTTTCTCCAACAATCCGCTCAAATGTAAAACGCAGATTATCCTGCCGTTTCCGGCGGGTCATTCTCTCCAGCTTTGTGATATCCTCTGCAATTTCAACTGCACCAGCCCGCACACCGTCAACCTCAATTGGAAAAATATCGTTAACCGTCGTAATTTCCTTTCCTTTAAAAGTGAAGTAGGTTTGTCTCTCGCTGCGGAAAGAGCGGCCGTGCTTTAAAGCTTGGAGCAGTCGGCTGTCTTCCTCGGATGCAAAGAGAAAGATATCCATTATATTTTTGCGGAGCACTTCGTCTTTGTCCATTCCTTCAATTTGGGACATTTTTTCATTGTAGATCAGCGATTGGCCATTACGGTCTACAATGTGTATTCCTGCATCAAGCTTGTCGATCAGTTGTTTGTAAACAGCCGGCATTTCAGGCAGCATCGTCATTCCTCCATTAGTGAACGCTTCCTCCTCATCTTATAAGGCAACAGCGCTTGAATGCAAAAATAATTTTCGTAGAGGTGCAAATTATGATGGCACCGCAAAATAAATGAAGCGTGGTTTCGTTGAAAAGGCTTACAGGTCAAGTGTTTTATTATTGGCATTGTTCTTGCATTACCGAAACAGTGCGGCGGTCAATGGTTGAAAAGCCGAAGCAGCGGGAAAAGAAATGTACTGGCATTTGTCCAGCAGCGCATGTCCTGCCGTACCAACGAGAAGAAAGGGGATGACCTTCCTGATGATTACACGTAATATTTTTCTTTTTCTGGCCCAGAATGATTTTGTGAAAAACCGGGCAGAAAAATGGGGACCTAAATTCGGAGCGAAATCCGTTATAGCTGGAGAAACGATTGATGAGGCAATGGAAACAGCCCGAAAACTAAATGAAAAAGGATTGTCCGTCACAGTGGATCATCTTGGCGAATTTGTCTACAACAAAGACGAAGCAATGGATGCTGCTGATTACTGCGTGCGGACACTGAACGCAATGGCAGAAGCAGGGGTCGACTGTAATCTTTCTTTGAAGCTGACGCAGCTGGGACTTGATATTGATAAAGAACTTTGCTTATCAAACATGCGGACCATTTTGGACACGGCGAAACAGCATCAAAATTTTGTGCGGATTGACATGGAAGACTATTCACACCTGGATCCGACGCTGGAGGTGCTTCAGGAGCTCCGCCGCGACTATGATAATGTCGGGACTGCTATACAGGCCTACTTATTCCGTTCTGAAAAAGACATTGACGATTTGAAGGGGATGAACCTTCGACTGATTAAAGGGGCGTATAATGAGCCGCCTGAAGTGGCGTATCAAAAAGCAGAAGACGTATATGCCAATTACATGAACATTATTAAGCGCCATATGCTGAATGGAAGCTATGCAGCAGTCGCTACGCATGACCATAATATCATTGCAGAAGTAAAGCAGTTTGCGGAAGAGAACAATATCAGCCGGGATCGATTTGAATTCCAGATGCTCTACGGCTTCCGGACTGAGATGCAGGAGCAGATTGCTGCTGAAGGATACAAAATGCGCGTGTACGTGCCGTTCGGCAACGACTGGTACGGATATTTCATGCGCCGTCTTGCTGAACGCCCGCAAAACATCACGTTTGCCGTGCGCGGCCTGCTCTCCAAATAAACGAATAAGAGGAGCCGCTTCCCGAAGCGGCTCCTCTCCTCTGCCGCCTTCCAGAGCTGCACGACACATAACCGCTGCCTTGCAGCATAAAATACATCATCAAATGGAGTGAATTGAATTGAAGCAAAAAATTACAATTGTTGGAGTACCGATGGACTTAGGACAAATGCGCCGCGGCGTGGATATGGGACCGAGTGTTATCCGTTATGCAGGCGTGGTGGAACGCCTTGAATCACTTGGATATGAAGTGGAAGACCGGGGAGATATTCAAATCGGCCGTCCTTCCCGTCTTGACGTTAAAAACGATCAGAACTTGAAGGACTTGGACGTTGTCGTAAAAGCGAATCAAATGCTCGCAGATGAAGTGATGGATATCGTTTCTGAAGGGGCATTTCCCCTGATTTTAGGAGGCGATCACAGCATTGCCATCGGCTCACTTGCCGGCACAGCGAAGGATAAAGAGAACCTCGGAGTTATCTGGTACGATGCCCACGGCGATCTGAACACCGGCGAAACCTCGCCCTCCGGCAATATTCACGGTATGCCGCTTGCCGCGAGCATCGGGCTCGGTCACGAGAACCTGACCTCAATCGGGGGATTCAGCCCGAAGGTAAAGCCGGAAAATATCGTCATTATCGGTGCCCGTTCTCTCGATGAAGGCGAGAGGGTGCTGATCAAGGAACGTGGCATCCATGTGTATACGATGCACGAAATTGACCGTCTCGGCATGTCAAAGGTCATGGAAGAAGCGACAGACATAGTTACGAAGAATACAGACGGTGTGCATCTGAGCCTGGACCTTGATGCGCTTGATCCAAACGATGCACCAGGTGTCGGCACGCCGGTGATCGGTGGACCTACATACCGGGAGACGCATCTTGCAATGGAAATTCTTGCAGAAAAAAACATCATTACATCTGCTGAGTTTGTTGAAGTTAACCCGATTCTGGATGTGAAAAATCAGACAGCAGAAGCTGCAGTCGCGTTGATTGGCTCTCTCTTTGGAGAAAAGCTTCTCTAAACCTATACAGAATACAACTGGACTGATCCGGGAGGCTGCGCTGACGTGCAGCCTCCCATTTTGCAGACAAGAATAAACCGGGAATGAGAATGAAGCAGACACCGTCAGAAAGTTGTGAACAGTTTGAGACAACTGCCGCTGCAGGTTGACCGGGAAATTTGAGGTGTGCTATACTTCAGTAGAAATGAAAATCATTCTCAGTTAGATTATAATGATTCTAAATAAGCAAGATAGACAGGTCGTCGGCGTGCTTCGGAAATTCTGCAACTGAGAGCGTACAGGGGGAAATGGCATGAGCTTAATTCAGCTTGATAACATCACGAAATCATTTTCAACTACCGGGCGTCCGGCAGTAGATGGTCTCAGCCTGAAAATTAAAGAAGGCGAGATTGTATCTCTGCTTGGGCCGAGCGGATGTGGTAAGACGACTACATTGCGTATGATCGCTGGGTTCGAGAATCCGACATCCGGAACGATTCGAATCGATGGCGCCTCGATTGTGTCAGAATCTAATTCACTCCCGCCGGAAAAGCGCGGAATTGGCATGGTATTTCAGGATTATGCGCTTTTCCCTCATATGACGATTGCTAAAAATGTCATGTTTGGACTCAATAAGTGGAAGAGCCGTGAGAAGAAAAAGCGTGTGAAGGAAGTACTGGATCTTGTTGGACTGGAAGAGTACGCAGATCGATTCCCATCGCAGCTTTCAGGCGGTCAGCAGCAGCGCGTGGCTCTCGCCAGGGCACTGGCGCCAAAACCGCACGTTGTTCTGATGGACGAGCCGTTCAGTAATCTGGATGCCGGACTTCGGGAAAAGATGCGGTTTGATGTTACGAATATTCTGCGCAGAGCGAATACGACAGCGATTATAGTGACGCATGATCAGAAGGACGCATTTGCCGTTTCTGACCGTGTCGTTGTCATGAACGAAGGCGTGATTCAGCAGATTGCAGCGCCGAAGGAAATGTACCGCTGTCCGAAAAACTGTTTCGTCGCCCAGTTCGTAGGAAAAACGAATTTGCTGACCGGCAGAATGGATCAGGATCTGAAAAGCATTCATACCCATATCGGCCGCGTCTCACTTCCGGAAGAGTCGCAGGAGCAGCTGGAAAAAGTAACGCTTTCCATCCGTCCAGAGGGATGTATGCTGTCTGAACAAGGCGCCTACTGTGGTCGCGTTGACAGAGTTACGTACGGCGGTGAATATCAGGAGCTGCACGTCCGGCTGCATCAGGAGCAGGATTTGACAGCGGCACCGATGATTATCTATGCGCCGGTTGAACAGGATGTAGAAGTCGGAACGCTTGTTTCTTTCGATATTAAGCCGGAGCTGGTTGCGCTGGTTGAGTAGATAAGAAGAGAAAACGTCGCAGCTGCGGCGTTTTTTTATTGGCTTTGTTAAAGGGCGACAATCTTTTTAACAATGTACAACAATTAAACAAAAACTCATTGACAATGATTCTCATTGTCGGTAGAATGAGAACTGAAATAAATGATAATCATTTTCAATTAAGCATTGAAGGAGTGGAAGGTGTTTATGAAGGTTCATTACAAGGTGTTAACAATTTCTCTGTTATCTGCTGGACTGCTTGCAGCGTGCGGCGCAGAGAATGAAGGTAATAACGGGAACGAAGGAAACAACGAAGCTGCTAACAATCATGCAGCTGAGAATAACGAGACTGCTGACGACGAAGCAAATGAAGCAGGTGATGAGGAAGCTGCTGAAGAGCTGGACGGCGAACTGGTCGTATATTCCTCCCGAAATGAAATCTTCGTAGACGCGCTTCTTGATAAATTTGAAGAAGAAACCGGTGTTGAAGTGCTTGCGCTTCACGAAGTAGAGCCGCTTCAGCTTCAGGAAGAGGCAGGCAATGTACAGGCAGATATCTTTATATCCAACGATGTTGGAGCGATGGAATACTTAAACCAGCAGGATCTGCTGGCACCGTCTGAGCCGGAAAATGTCGACACGATTGATGAACAGTTTCGTGCGGAGAACAACGAGTGGGTTGCCCTTTCGACACGTGCCCGCGGGTTTATTTATAACAAAGATATGATTGAAGAAGAGGATGTGCCACAGCGTATGGAGGATCTGCTGGATGACTCCTATGCTGATGTAGAAGGCGGCTATGCGATCACGCGCGGCGGAAACGGCGGCATGATCGGGAACGTTTCTGCCCTTCGCTACGAGTGGGGCGATGAGGACACACAGGAATGGATCGAGTCTATTCAGGAAAATGCCGCTGGTATTTTTGAAGGGCACGGCGATATCCGCCGCGCGGTTGGAGAAGGAACTCACGCGTTTGGCCTTGTCAACAACTACTACTACCATCAGCAGCTGGAAGAGCCACAAGATAACAACGTTGGCTTTGTCTATGCAGACCAGGGTGACGACGAGATGGGCGCTATCGTGAACGCTGCCGGAGCTGGAATGGTAGCAGGCGGACCGAATCAGGAAAATGCAGAAGCGTTTATGGATTGGGTGCTTGAAGAAGAAAATCAGCTGGCGTTTGTCGGTGAATCATTGGAAGTACCAATCAATCCAGAGCTGGAACCTCCATTTGAAGAAGCGGTCCCATTCTCTGAGCTGCACGTTCAGGATATGCCGCTGCGAGAGCTTGGCGACTACTTTGAAGATACCCGTCAGCTCATTGAAGACGCTGGACTCGATCTCGAGCTTCGCTGATTTCAAGCGTCAAACTGAACCGCGTTTCGGAGGTTTTTACTTCCGGAGCGCGGTTTTTTCTGTCGGTGAGCAGACGGTTTGTGTGGCAGAACACGCGTAATTATGATTGAATAGAGAAGGAGAAAAAGTCAGGTAAACGAAGTCAGGAGAATGTTTGTATGTCGAATCATACTGAGGAGAGCGGGGTAAACAGTAGGCTGACTGCCTTGCAGAAACTGCAGCGTCAGTGGCGCCATATGTGGAATGGGAATCCGCCGGGTTTTGTGCTGCTGTTGATCGGAACTATCACGGGTCTGCTCATGTCCGTTCCTCTTGTATATGTGATTGTCCGGTCTCTTTCCGCAGGGGCACACAGCTGGGCCCGTCTCATCGGGGGGCGTATACCGGGCCTCCTTTGGAACACGCTTTCTCTGACCGTAGCTGTTACCGTGATGGCGGTCGTAATCGGTGTGTCGCTCGCCTGGATCGTGATTCGTACAGACGTGCCGGGCCGAAAAGTCTGGCAGTGGCTGCTCGCGATTCCACTCGTGATCCCGCCTTATGTAGGAGCTGTAACATACATTATTGTATTCGGTCCAAGCGGCTGGATGCGCGATTTTTGGAACGACAGCTTTTTGTCTGTATTAGGGACGTATTCGCTGAATGTTTATTCATTCTGGGGCGTGTTTTTCGTGATGACGATGTTCACGTACCCCTACGTGTTTCTTATAGCAAGCGCGTCTCTGCGAAAAATGAACCGGAATTTTGAAGAGGTCGCGCGTTCACAGGGGATGACCACCTCCCAAGTGTTCTGGAAGGTGAATTTGCCTCTCCTGCGTCCGGCTATCGGCGCAGGAGCAATTCTGATTTCACTGTATGTACTTTCCGATTTTGGTGCCATTGCCATGATGCGCTACGTTACATTCACAGCTGCCATTTATTATCAGAGAGCAGGCTTTGATATTCCATCTGCGGCTGTGCTTAGCCTGGTACTGATCGTACTTACGGTGATCATCCTTTGGCTGGAAGCATTTTCACGGAGACGAAACAAGTTCTATCAAACTTCAAACACGTATCGTCCGCCAGAAATTTTGAAGCTCGGCCGGTGGAAGCCATTCGCTTTTCTGTACGTTATCTTTATTTTTTCACTTGCTGTGCTGATGCCGATTTATGTGCTCGTGCACTGGACAGTTGTCGGTGCGGGGGCGGGTGTCATTGATGCCAGCTTCTTTGAATATGCGTTGAACAGTGTGCAGGTTTCCGGGTTGGCGGCCCTCCTTTGCATGGTGTTGGCTCTGCCGCTGATCTATTTGAAATCTAGACACCCCTCCGTCATCTCGTCCGGAATTGACAAACTCAGCTATACAGGCTACGCCTTGCCGGGGGTAATTGTGGCGCTCGGTATGGTGTTTGTGTTTAACAACCATCTTCCGGCTTTGTATAATACGTTCTATATGATCGCGATCGCTTTCGTCGTCCGCTTTCTGCCGCAGGCGATGCAGGCCGGGGAGGCTTCCTTGTCGCTTGTATCACCCAGAATGGACGAAGCTGCCAGAAGCCTCGGCTATCCTGCTTGGAAGGTTATGTTGAAGGTCACGCTTCCTTCCATTCTTCCGGGGATTCTTGCGGGTGGAGCGCTCGTGTTCGTAAGTTCAATCAAAGAGCTTCCGGCAACGCTGATGCTTCGGCCTCCAGGATTTGATACGCTTGCTGTGCGTGTTTACTACGAGGCATCAGAAGCGCTTTATGCGCAAGCCGCGCCGGGCGCGCTCCTCATTGTTCTCGTTTCGATTCTGCCGCTGCACTACCTGCTGAAGCGGTATTAAAAAGATACGCGTGAGACCCAGACTTCGGTCTGGGTCTTTTCAAAGTGTGGATAAAGTCATTTTAAGTGAATAACGTTGCACCTGCCTACATCTACGGACACTCGCTTTCCGGAGGGAACGGCTTCAGCTAACCGCTCCCTCCTGCTGTCCGCCGGATCTTCGCCTCGTTCGGATCCTCCTGGAGTCGAGATCCTCCAATTTGGCAGCTGCCAGTCCGGTTGAAACGCCTGGTGATGATTCGCACGTGCTTGTTCCAAATGGGTGGAACCTTTATATAGGCAACACTTCGATGTCGAATAAGGATTACCAGTGCTTTCACGTATGTACCATGGAACAGTCGTATCTACCGATCGGAACGTTTTTCTCCAACAAACAAATCCATTTTCCCTTCGTGTCCGGCGGGGACGTGGAATCCGCGAAGCCTGAAGATTCCGTGCCGCTCAGATCTGCGAACGGCATCCATGCACGAGCGGAGCCGGACTGGGTCTTGAAGGCTTCTTGTAAGAAGCCTGTGTCCGAGTGAAGCCGTGCCTTTCTTCCCTTCATACGGGATCACCCTGAGAAATAGCTGAAGGCCAGCCCAAGGCAGGCTCGCTTAACAGAGGGGAAATACAATCAATCGAATAACCATGTAAACAAATTGACTTTATCAACAGCCTGGTAAGACCCAGACTTCGGTCTGGGTCTTTTTAGAGGCTGCAACCCCCTCGCATAAACGAAAAAAAGAGCGCCGGCTTAGGCGCTCTTTCAATGCCGTTATGAAAAGAAAAACGTATCAACAAGGTAGAAAAACAGAATCATGGCTGCGGCACCGCCGCCGATATACAGCCATTTCTTTTTCTTAAACGCTTCTTTCTTTTTCCAGCGGTCCGGATCAAATCCGATCTCATCTGGATCGTGAACCTCGCGCTGCCGGAAGTAATCAGCGCTTGTCACTCGGGAGAGAACGATTGGGCCAAGCAGAGCTCCGGAAATAAGGCCGAAGATGTGCGCGATAATGTTAATATTCGGATTCACAAACGTCATCACGACCCCAATCCCTGTGATCACAAGAATCGTCTGGGCATTCATGTGAGAGATAAGGTCTTTACGGAGAAGTACCATGTAGACGTACAGTCCAAACAGTCCGAATACTGCACCGGACGCACCAAGGTGAGCGGTGACAGGGCTGCCAATAAACAAGTACACGATATTGGCAAGTATTCCCGTGCCGAGATAAATAAACAGAAATTTCGGTCCGCCAAGCAGGCGCTCCAGCGCTGGCCCGAATAAGAACAGTGCGAACGAGTTAAATCCGACGTGCAGCAGCGAAGCGTGCAAAAAAATCGGAGTCACAAGCCGCCACCATTCACCAGCCCAAATAGCGGGGTTAAAGCCAATTCCAAGAAGATAAATTTCCTGCCCGCCCAAAAATGTAAACAGACCGGTCCAAATATAGAAAAACACATTAATCGAGAGTAAAATCGAGATCATTGGATAGGAACGAATATACTCCCCGAAGCTTTCATTGCGCAGAAACATAGCATCCCGCCTTTAATATAGAAGAAATACGCCCTTTTCAGTGGCGGGCAGCATACGATACAATACAATGCAGTGCTGCCTTTATATGCTAAGCTTATCACAGGAAAGCCCTGCAGTTCACCGAAAAGAGCCCGGGAGGAAAGTGGATGATTACAGGAACGGGGATCGACATCATTGAGCTCGACCGAATCGAAAAAGCAGGTGTCAGATTGGCACGGCGTGTCCTGACAGAGCAGGAGCTTGTAAGGTATAACGAACTGACTGGACGCAGACAAGTCGAATATCTCGCCGGCAGGTTCGCTGCCAAAGAAGCATACGCAAAGGCGAGAGGGTCCGGAATTGGTTCCTCATTATCCTTTCAGGATATGGAAACAGGGTATGAAGCAGGGGGGCGCCCAACGCTGAACGCTGCTGAAGAACAAGGTATTGTGCACGTATCGATCTCACATTCACGAACCTTTGCGTGTGCGCATGTTGTCATCGAAACAGTCCACTCCCAGTGAAAACGAATACAATCGTTAGAAAATTTACACAAAAAGATGTGTAAATTCGCTAAAACGGTTTTGCATTGGCTTTTGTCAAGTGTTATGATTGTTGTGGATAACTTAATGGAAAATGGTTTGTGGGGGTGCCCGGTGACGATGGAAGTGAAGAAAAACGTAACCGTGAGTCTGCCTGAGCAGCTAGTTCAAGAACTCGACGCTTTAACTGGAGGGGATCGCTTGGAACGTAATGACGTAATTCAGCGCGCAGCGAAACTGTATGTACAGGAGCAGGAGCAGAAGAAAGAGCACATCCGAGAGTCGATGGAGCAAGGGTATATGGAAATGGCAAAAATCAACCTCAATATTGCAACGGAGTCCTTTTTAGCTGAAGAGGAGGCTGAAAGCACGCTGGACCGCCTAGTTAGCGGGGTGTAGCGGCGTTGATTGTAAAACGTGGTGACGTATATTTCGCGGATTTATCCCCCGTGGTCGGATCCGAGCAGGGTGGAGTAAGACCGGTACTCATTATCCAGAACGATATAGGAAACCGATTCAGTCCAACCGTGATCGTTGCTGCGATAACCGCGCAGATCCAGAAAGCAAAACTTCCGACGCATGTTGAAATTGACGCTGACAAGTATGGTTTTGATCGTGATTCCGTCATTTTACTGGAGCAGATCAGAACGATTGACAAACAGCGGCTGACGGATAAAATCACGCAGCTGGATGAAGACATGATGGTAAAAGTGAATGAGGGATTGAATATCAGCATTGGCCTTATTGACTTTTAGGTATCATTTATACGATTTTATTTCAGTAAAACCGGGTGCAGGTGTTGCATCCGGTTTTACTGTCCCCGGATGCCGACGTTGTACTGTTAAAGACTGTTCCCGTTTCGTAAGGAGCTAAACCGGTAATCCGATAGAGCCACAATTCTATAGAAAATTTTTGATCAGCGACTGTTTGGAACGTTTGCAAATGCGCAGAATCAGTGGAATAATGAACATATAACTTTGTCGCCAAGAGTGGAGGAAGCAGCAGATATGAAAGGAAATGTACGACAGGCTATACTAGACAACCAACAGGATATAACCGAAGAGTGGGGCAGCCGAATTGAACAATTTCGGCAGGATGAGGCTCTCCAGAACGTTTCTTCAGCTGTATATGAGAGCACGAGCCGGGATTTCGTACAGAAGCTGATCATCACGATCCAGCAAAACGATGTGAGCGGCCGAGATTTAAACCAATTTGTAGAGCGGCTGATTCAAATGGGCTGGCCGCTTAACTTCATTACAAGAGGCTTGCAGGAATTCCGAAAGTCTGCGGTGAAAGTAATAGCAGACCATGATGGGGAAATCAAAGACCAGCTTGAACTATTTCAGGAAATTGAAAGCTGGGTGGACGATGTCGTGGATCAGCTGGTTAACCAGTATTCCGGGTCGTGGGAAAACACAGTGTTTTTGCAGAAGATGGCATTAAAAGAACTGTCAGCTCCCCTTATTCCCGTATTTGATAAGATCAGCGTCATGCCGCTCGTAGGGACGATTGACACCGAGCGGGCGAAGCTGATCATGGAAAACCTTCTTGACGGGGTAATTGAGCACCGTTCGCAGGTGGTTCTGATTGATATTACCGGTGTGCCTGTAGTGGATACGATGGTGGCTCATCATATTATCCAGGCATCTGAAGCAGTGCGCCTTGTCGGAGCGACGTGCATCCTTGTCGGTATCCGCCCTGAAATCGCCCAGACGATCGTCAATCTGGGAATTGATCTGGGCAAATTCCCAACTAAAAGCACGCTTAAAAAAGGTATCGAAACAGCGCTTGGCATGACAAAGCGCGAGATTGTTGAACTTGAAGGATAGGGGGACCTCATTTTGCGAATTCCTATATTAAAGCTTCATGATTACCTGCTTATTTCCGTGCAGGTGGAGCTGGATGACCAGACAGCACTTCAATTTCAGGAAGATGTTCTGGAAAAAATTCATGAAGAAGGGTCACGTGGCGTTGTAATCGATTTAACGTCCGTTGATATGATCGATTCATTTATCGCAAAGGTACTTGGTGATGTGGTGGATATGTCCAACTTGATGGGAGCAAAAGTGGTGCTGACTGGAATTCAGCCTGCTGTTGCTATCACGTTGATCGATATGGGCATTGTTCTGGATGAAGTTCCGACTGCATTGGACCTTGAGCAGGGGCTGGAAAGACTCCAGCTCGAATTGGAGGGGTGAAACATGCAAGTTCAGACCCATGTCGATATTAACAGTGAATGGGGGATCGTGGCAGCCAGGCAGGCCGGGCGAAAGCTCGCGCGCGAAATCGGCTTCGGCTCCGTTGATCAGGCACGTATAACCACAGCCATCTCAGAGCTTGCACGTAATATTTATTTGTACGCAGATCAAGGTCAGATAAAAATCGAAGAAGTAGCGGAAGGCGGTAAACGGGGCATGAAAATAATTGCCTCCGATCAAGGTCCCGGAATCAAGGATCTTCGCCGCGTCATGGAAGACGGGTTTACGACGTCGGGTGGACTTGGAGCAGGTCTTCCGGGAGTGAAGCGTCTGATGGATGATTTTGCTATTGAATCTGAGCTTAATCAAGGTACTGTCATTACGGCAGTGAAATGGCTTCGATAACATAGACAGATAAGCAGGGGGTGCAGGCTGAGTGGAGGATATGCAGGTTTCGATGTATCGATTATACAAAGATATGCTGACGAGCTACCTGCGTGATAAAAGTGAAACCGCCCTGTATCACGCTCAACAGTTCAGCAAACAAATGATGGAGCAGGATATGTCTCCGGAAGAAACGGTCAGCCTCCATTTGTCCGTGTTTCAGGAATTGGCTGAAGACCTGCCGGAAGAAGTGACAGATTCATTTGACCTTCTTCTGGAGGTCATGATTGGATACGGACTTGCGTACCGGGAGCACCAAAGCCTCCGCGATCGACAGCAGGAGCTGGAATCAGAGCTGAATGTTGCTGCTCAGATGCAGCGAACGCTTCTGCCGGACAAGCAGATTAAAACGGATGAAATTGATTTTGGTGTGATCAGCGTGCCCGCAGGGAAGATGAGCGGAGATTATTATCATTACGATGAGGACACTGTAGGAAACTTTGCTGTCGCAGTCGCTGATGTCATCGGCAAAGGGGTACCTGCGGCAATGTCGATGTCGATGATAAAATACGCGATGGACACGCTGACGGACAAGCAGACCGAACCGGCCGGTGTTCTGGAAAGCCTTAACCGAGTAGTAGAACGGAACATTGACGAGGACATGTTTATTACCATGATGTACGGTGTTTACTATCCGGACAGCCATCAGTTTCATTTTGCAAGCGCCGGGCATGAGCCGGGCTTTTTCTATCGTTCAGCAGAAGAGTCGTTTGAGAGTTTGGAGGCGAAAGGTCTCGTGCTTGGGGTATCTCCAAAAGTTCGATACGAAGAGCGCGGCTTCCGCCTGGATCCGGGCGACTTTATTGTGTTTTTATCCGATGGTGTAACCGAAAGCCGTGTCGACGGCGAGTTCATAGAACGGGATACGGTTGTCAGCATGATAAAAGAAAGACTTCATCTCAGTGCTCAAGAAATTGTTAACGAATTGTTTGAAGAGCTTGAAAAAGCACAGGAATTCCAGCTTCGGGATGATTTTACGTTAATGATTTTAAGAAGGAAGTTTTAAGGAACTGCCCTCCGGGTAAAGAGATTAAGATAATGCATAATATTCAGGAGGGGAAAAGATGAACTTAGATATCCAGGTTTCCGACTACGAAAGCAAAAGTGTTGCACAAGTTTCAGGAGAGGTTGATGTTTACACGGCTGCGAAGCTGAAGGAAACGATCACACCGCTTGCGGAGCAGGAGGACAAGCGGCTGATTATTGACCTTTCCGGAGTGGATTATATAGACAGTACAGGACTGGGGATCTTCATCGGGGCGCTGAAGGCAAGTGAGAAGGCAGGTACGTCATTAACACTGACCGGATTGAATGCACGAGTGAAGCGTCTGTTTGAAATCACCGGCCTGCATGAGGTCATTGATATCGACCACGCGAAGAGGGAGGAAGCATAAGCATGGCCCATCAGTCTGAACTTATCGAAATGAAGGTACCGGCGAGGCCAGAATATGTCGGCGTTGTGCGTCTAACTGTGTCTGGAATAGCGAACAGACTTGGCTATTCCTACGATGACATCGAAGATATTAAAATTGCAATCGCAGAAGCGTGTACCAACGTGGTTAATCACGCTTACCCTGAGCAGACCGAGCATGCGAGCATGCATGTCAGCTTTGCTATTTTTGAGAACCGCCTTGAGCTTGTGGTGGCTGATAAAGGCGGCGCTGTTGATATCGAAGAATTAAACCGCGGCCGCGGTCCGATCACGAAAGACCAGCCCGTTGAGGACCTTAAGGAAGGAGGGCTGGGGCTGTTTCTGATTGAGACCCTGATGGATGAAGTGGAAATCCGCAGTGAAGACGGTGTCATGATAATCATGACAAAGTTCCTTCAAAGAGATGAGGTGGATAGCGATGTCGACAGAACCTCAGAAGAACCAACAAAACACCAGTGAAGCGAAGCAGAAAATTCTCGATAAGATTGCAGAATTTCAGGAAACGAACGATGATGAACTGCAGACAGAGCTCGTTCTCGAATTTGAGAGCCTCGTCCATGCACTTGCCCGGAAATTTTCCCGGGGACAGCGGCACGATGAAGATTTAACGCAAGTAGGGATGATCGGGCTTCTTGCGGCACTGCGCCGGTTTGATCCATCATTTGGCCGCAGCTTCGAATCCTTTGCGGTGCCGACGATTGTTGGAGAAATTAAGCGCTTCATCCGTGATAAAACATGGAGTGTTCACGTACCTAGAAGAATTAAGGAACTGGGACCGAAAATTAAAGGCGCTGTTGAAGATTTGACGACGACACTTCAACGTTCCCCGAGTGTTCATGAAATAGCAGACCATCTCGGTGTTTCGGAGGAAGAAGTACTGGAAACGATGGAGATGGGCAAAAGCTACCAGGCTTTATCAGTCGACCGCTCTATTGAAGCAGACGACGAAGGGAGTGCTGTTACGCTGCTCGATCTGGTTGGTCAGGACGAGGGCGGCTACGAAAAAACAGATCAGCAGCTCCTGCTTGAAAAAGCGTTTGCTGTATTAACGGACCGGGAAAAGCAAATTTTACAGCTTACGTATTTCGATAATCTCAGTCAAAAGGAAACCGGTGAGAAGCTCGGCATTTCTCAGATGCATGTGTCCAGACTTCAGCGCCGGGCTTTGCAAAAACTGAGAGAGTCAATCCGCATAGAAGCAACGGAGGCTTTTTAAATGATTGAACACCTTCATCTGGATGATTCGGACATAAGCGTTTACCATACAGCAAAAGGGAACAACTGGTGTTCCGGCGACAGTTTTTTCGGTACAAGCCGGGACGGAACAGTGACCTGTGCATTGGCAGACGGTCTGGGAAGCGGCGAAGAGGCAATGCATGCCTCCAAGCTTGCAATGGAAGTGATCGAGTCAAATCCGGATGAAGCGTTGGAGCGGCTGATTCAGTTGTGCAATGACAGAATGTGGGGCACGCGCGGTGTTGTCCTTTCCATTTTGCGAATTGATGTTCAAAACCGCCGGTGTGAATACATTAATATGGGTAATATTTCCTGTCATTTTTATCATCCAGACGGAGATATGATTCGGCCGGTCCCAAAACGAGGCTATCTTTCAGGCAGGAAAGTAAAGCTTCGCACACAGTCTTGGGAATACCGTCCGGGCATGGTGTTTACGATGTACTCGGATGGCTTCCCTCAGGATCCGTTATCCGATCGGCTGTTCTCAGCAAACGATACGCCAGAAGCGATTATGGACCGACTGTCTGATTTATTCGAGCACGTAGATGATGATGCAACCGTCATGATTGGGAAAGCGTACGTATAGGAGTTCGAGGCTGTCTTTCGTCAAGAAGGATAGCTTTTTTTGTGTTCTAAAGTGCCGCGGCGAGCACGTAAATCTTTCTGGAGAATGTCGAGGCTGTCTGAAGGAAGAGTCTGCAAATGTTATAATCAGAAACGGAAAGGGGAATGATGATGGATCAAACGATTGTAAAGCACGTACATACGGAAACAAACCTTCCGATTGCGAAAGTGGAAACCGTGCTGAAGCTTGCGGAAGAGGGAAATACGGTACCGTTCATCGCCAGGTATCGAAAAGAAATGACGGGCGGAATGGATGAAGAGGAAATTCGCAGCGTTCTCTCTATTTGGGAATACGCTGTTTCACTTGCGAAACGAAAAGAAGAAGTCCAGCGATTAATTGAAGAGCAGGGAAAGTGGACAGAGGAACTCGCAAATAATCTGCAGCAGGCAAAAAAGCTGCAGGAGGTAGAAGACCTCTATCGACCGTACAAACAGAAAAAACGAACTCGGGCATCAACTGCAAAGGAGCAAGGTCTGGAGCCGTTAGCGCAGTGGCTGCAAAGCTGTTCGGCCGGCGATCCATTGGAACAGGCATCGGCGTATGTATCAGAATCGGTCGAGACAGCAGAGGATGCACTACAAGGTGCAAGGGATATCATTGCCGAATTTGCAGCGGATGACCCTTCCGTGCGGCGGTACGTCAGACATCAAGTATGGAAGAGAGGCAGTTTGAAGGTTGAAAAAAAGGCGAAGGCGGAGGATGAAAAAGAAGTGTTCGCCCTTTATTATGACTATGAGGAGAAAATAAGCCGAATGGTGCCTCACCGGACCCTGGCTGTAAACCGTGGAGAAAAAGAGAGCGTCCTGCGAGTAAAAGTGATCCCACCGGCAGAGGAGATCGAAAAGTGGGCTGTTAATCGAATGGTAAGACGCACTGTCCCGGCTGCAGAGCAGCTTCAAGCAGCGATAGAGGACAGCCTGAAACGACTTATCTATCCTGCAGTAGAACGGGAAATCCGCGGTGAGCTGTCAGATAAAGCAGAAATGCATGCCATTGAAGTTTTTTCAACAAACCTTCGTCAACTGCTCCTGCAGCCTCCGTTGAAAGGACACGTCGTGTTAGGAGTGGACCCGGCATACAGAACTGGGTGTAAACTGGCAGTAGTGGACGAGACCGGGATGCTCCTGGAAACAGGTGTTGTCTATCCGACAGCGCCGCACCATCAGACGAAAAAAGCAGAAGCTGAAGTCACCCGTATGATCAGTCGCTACGGTGTAACGATGATTGCTGTCGGAAACGGCACGGCATCACGGGAAACAGAGCAGTTTATCGCTGAAGTCATTCAACGGCAGCGAGCGGATATTTATTATTTAATTGTCAATGAAGCTGGTGCGAGCGTGTACTCGGCTTCAAAAACAGCGAAAGAAGAATTTCCGAAGCTTCAGGTAGAAGAACGGAGTGCAGTGTCGATTGCGCGCCGTCTTCAAGACCCGCTGGCAGAACTTGTGAAAATCGACCCGAAGTCTGTCGGTGTCGGCCAGTATCAGCACGATGTGACCCAATCTAAGCTGTCAGACAGCCTTACTTTCGTAGTGGAAACGGTCGTAAACAGAGTCGGGGTTAATGTCAATACGGCGTCTGCTTCGCTGCTTGCGTATGTTTCCGGCTTATCACCGGCTGTGGCCGGCAACATTGTCCGGCACCGTGAATCGGAGGGGCGATTTCAGAAACGGACCGATTTAAAAAAGGTACCCCGGCTCGGAGCGAAAACGTACGAGCAAAGTATCGGATTTCTGCGCATTCCTGATGGAAAGGAGCCGTTGGATGCGACATCGATCCACCCAGAAAGCTATAAAGAAGCAGGGGCATTGTTAAAGCAGCTGTCATTAAATGCTTCAGAGATCGGATCAGACAAGGCTTCGGAAGCGGTGAAGCAGCTGAATCATCAGAAAGCAGCAGACTCGCTTCGTATCGGTCTGCCTACATTAGAGGATATTCTGGATGCCTTCCGCAGGCCGGGCCGCGATCCTCGCGAAGAAGTAGCGAAGCCGTTGCTGAAACAGGATGTTTTGTCGATGGAGGATTTATATGAAGGATTGGAGCTGGAGGGGACCGTCCGAAACGTGGTTGATTTCGGTGCGTTTGTAGATATCGGTGTTAAGCAGGATGGTCTCGTTCATATTTCCAAGCTTGCCGATCGTTTCGTCAAACATCCGATGGACGTAGTAGCTGTAGGTGACGTAGTAACAGTCTGGATTGATGGAGTTGATGTACAAAAGGGGCGTATCTCCCTTACGATGAAACGTCCCTCATAACGAATAAAAGGGAAAGGAGCTGTCTGTTTAGGGCAGCTTTTTTACTGGGTGAACTTGATTGTCGGTTAGGCTGCCTAACAGTCACTATGTAATGGATTCTCGTCCAGTAAACGGATTTGAAACGGCTTCGTGCGACCGAATAAAAGAGTCAGTAGAGGAGTAGGCTGCTACATGATATGATAGAAACTATGAAGGCACACAGCAGGAGGATGACGTTGACGAATGAAGAGCTGCAGCTGCTGATTAAGCAGATTTCAATCGACTGTTTTGGAAAGCCATTCAGACACCGTGCCGTCTTTAATAAGAGGCTTCGCACGACCGGAGGAAGGTACGCGCTCCATTCACATACTATTGAGATAAACCCAAAGCACATGGAGCATTATGGAGAAAATGAACTGATCAGCATTATTAAGCATGAGCTGTGCCATTATCATCTCCACCTCGAAGGGCGAGGATATCAGCATCGTGATGCTGATTTTAAAGCGCTGCTTCAAAAAGTGGGGGGAGCGCGGCATTGCAAATCGATTCCCGGAGCGAAACAAACCTCTTCGATTATTCACGTTTATGAATGTGCCTCGTGCCGGTTTCAATATCCGCGCAGACGAAGGATGAATACCGAAAAATACGTGTGCGGCAAATGCCGTGGAGTGTTGAAAAAAATCGAAGAAAAAAAGTTGCAGAAATCGTTGACGTCCTTAAAAGGGATGTGATACATTATAAAAGTCGCCGAAAGGGCAGGCGCTAAAAGCGCTTTAAACCCCGCAGCGGCACGGAAAAACTTTTGAAAATATATTGACATAACATTTTCCCTGATGTTAAGATATTACTTGTCTCCCAAAGAGAGGGACACACTATTCCACAGTAGCTCAGTGGTAGAGCAATCGGCTGTTAACCGATGGGTCGTAGGTTCGAATCCTACCTGTGGAGCCATCAAGGAGAAGTACTCAAGTGGCTGAAGAGGCGCCCCTGCTAAGGGTGTAGGTCGCGCAAGCGGCGCGAGGGTTCAAATCCCTCCTTCTCCGCCAGCATTTAGGCCCGTTGGTCAAGTGGTTAAGACACCGCCCTTTCACGGCGGTAACACGGGTTCGAATCCCGTACGGGTCACCATACTTACTTTATCTCAATCAGACAACTTGTCTGTTTTTGGAGGATTAGCTCAGTTGGGAGAGCACCTGCCTTACAAGCAGGGGGTCGGCAGTTCGAGCCTGTCATCCTCCACCATCGACACTTTATAAGGTCCCGTGGTGTAGCGGTTAACATGCCTGCCTGTCACGCAGGAGATCGCGGGTTCGATTCCCGTCGGGACCGCCATTTAATTTCATATAGAAATAAGCAACAATTTTTAGTCATGCGGGTGTGGCGGAACTGGCAGACGCGCTAGATTTAGGATCTAGTGTCTTCGGGCGTGGGGGTTCGACTCCCTCCACCCGCACCATGATTATTACAAGCTTGCGGTTGTGGCGGAATGGCAGACGCGCTAGGTTGAGGGCCTAGTGGGGTAACACCCGTGGAGGTTCGACTCCTCTCAACCGCACCATTTTTATTTTAATGAGTGAAACGGGAAGTAGCTCAGCTTGGCAGAGCACTTGGTTTGGGACCAAGGGGTCGCAGGTTCAAATCCTGTCTTCCCGACCATCTTTGACTCTGCACAAACTTTATATTCTTTCATCTACATGCGGGTGTAGTTTAGTGGTAAAACCTCAGCCTTCCAAGCTGATGATGTGGGTTCGATTCCCATCACCCGCTCCATTTTTATGCCTGTAATCATGGCGGGGGCCTGTAGCTCAGCTGGTTAGAGCGCACGCCTGATAAGCGTGAGGTCGGTGGTTCGAGTCCACTCAGGCCCACCATTGACTTGATTACTTGCAGCGGCCTTTGAAAACTAAACAAAAGACAAGAAGAAGGAAAGAGAATGAATCATTCTCTGTCAATTTTTGAAATACAGGAATCTTTAGCCAGATTCCGTTCTGACCGACCGGGAAACCGGGAGGACAGCTTTGATCAGGCTACTCTTTCATGGAGAGTTTGATCCTGGCTCAGGACGAACGCTGGCGGCGTGCCTAATACATGCAAGTCGAGCGCAGGAAACCGGCGGAACCCTTCGGGGGGAAGCCGGTGGAATGAGCGG